>CAYNBT010000005.1:28830-42133 GCA_964396025.1 uncultured Candidatus Saccharibacteria bacterium
TTTGCATAAATAACTTCAATAAATAAAAGCAAGGTTAAAACATAAAAAACAGTAGATGCAACATTTGTCCAGTTTTCAAAAAAGTAGGCAGTTTGGATTCTGTATGAGTTAAGTGTGTTGGCTTTAAGAATGTTGATTCTATCTCTAATGGCTTCAATCATACTATATTCCAACTCCGTCGTAATTTTTTACAGAATAGTTCCAAAAGGCATTGGAACTAACAAGCAATACAACTGCCCAGAATAATGAAAGTGCCAATTTCTGTAATGTAGTTGCATCCAACCCGCCATCTTGCAAAATACTGGTTGGAAAGTACGAAAGTACCGGAAACGGCAAGAGAACTGCGATCTTTTGTAATGCCGGTGGAAAGTACACAAGAGGTATCAGTGCTCCAGACATAATCTTGTTGATATGTTCGTAGGCATTTTTAATCCCGTTTGCCTCAGGAGAATAGAATCCAATCGCAGCCAAAAAAACGTTTACACCTGCCCCTGTAGCGGCCGTAAGCACCATACTAACGATAAATAATGGGATCGCAATCAAATGCGCTGGAGGGCTAAGATAAATTCCCAAGGCAAGCGTTACTACTGCGTAACATGCTACCGAGGTTTTAGCTCCTATATAACCTGCGTATAAAAACCGTAAGGTGTTGATTGGCTTGATCATGTAGTTTGAGAGTGTTCCAAACTTAATTAAACGCTGAATATCTCTTCCGTACTTGCTACCTGTGGTAAACGTAAGATCTTGAACAGCTTCTGAAATTAGGAAATATGAGATTAGCTTTTTAAACTCAAAAATGTCTGGGTTTGTGCTTGAAAGTACTTTCCAAAAGAAAACCAAGAAAAACAGATTAATCACTTTGCGAACAATAAATGCCAAAATCTCCACCGGATACGCCAGCTCTGTTAAAAGGTTGATTTTGTAGGCGCTCCAATATTGATGCACCAACTTAGTTTACAGTCTTGATTTGGAAAGTTAAAGATATTTGATGTTTATGACAAAAGAAAACACCCTCCAAAACATATAGTTTTAAGAGGGTGTGAAAAATAAACGATCAAACTCTACTGGGCAAGGCTCCATAGGGCGATGTCATAATAGATGGTGGCGGTCCCATCGTAATTATTTGTGACATAGAGCCCCTTAGCAATCTCGTGCAGGTCAGCGCCATTGGTATGTACCATGTTGACGCTGGAGGAATTTTCGTTTTCGGTGTAGGTCAGGATTTTTTGATCCTGCTCCAAACCGATTTGGAAAATTCCAGAGGTGCCAGCTAGGTCGCTAAGTTGCACCTCCTCGCCCAACTGCAATGTTGCGGCTTCAATTCCCACAGGAACATGGAAGTGACGCCACAACAGATTGGTGGGACCTACGTACAACTCACCAACCGGCACCCGAACAGCTTCACCGTCACGCAGGTGTTGCTGTTGCAAAACTGTTTGCTGTCCATTACAGAGGCTAATGGAGAGCGAAAATACTTGTGCCTTACCTTGAACGGGATCAAGGTAGACTGGGTAACCGTTTTCGGTAAACCGCACGTAGACCTCGCGGTCACACGCGGCAAGCCGAATCATGTTACCCACAGGCAACTGCATAGTTTCTTCTTGGCCAGCTACCCACCAAGTGAGCTGGGTGTAAGACTGGCCAAATTCGGATTCGGAAGTTGTCAGGACCAAATCCTGCCAAATTCCGAATTCCCACGATACAAACTCAACCTGCGTGGCTGTCCACAGGTGGTCTAGCGGCACCTGACTAACAAAACTTGGTGCCGCAAAAAACGTGGCCGGTAACTCACGGTGCAAATACAACACCGTCGTTGTATACACCGCCGCTTCCACAATGTCGGGGTGATCAAAGGCATCCCCCTGGCCAAAGGACAAACCGTTTTCCACTAGGTTACTGTCCCCAGTGGTAACGACGGAGACGGCGTCGGGCACGGGCACATACATCGCCCGAGCGCCCCGAGTAGACATCCCACCGATACGGCCTGAAACAACCGCGTGGGGGGCATGAGAAGCAATGTTCTCAAGACCCTCACCGGACAACTCGAGTACGAGGGCATTGAAAACCATACCCCCAATATTCGAGAAAACCGATCCCACCGCCAAGGTCATGAGACCAAAGGCGATAAGAACAATAAAAACTATGGCCGCACGCTTGCGGTCCAAACTCTGCCACGAGAACGAACTGTCGTCGATAATCAATAGGTTTTCCATTTTTTTGCCTCCTACGGCTATTGTGAACCGAACAATAAATTGAGATTTCATAATTATACTATAGGTTTAGGTATAAGTCAAGGTTGTACAAAGGTTTTTTCCCGCAATTTAGCCAAAAACAGGCTGTTAGCCACAAAAAACGCTAAGCAGGCTTGTATAAGAATTTCTTGTGGACTACACTTGTAGCGACGTTAAAACTAATGGAGGACGTTATGAGACATAAAAAATCCACTTTCTTGGTTGTTTGCTGGGTTCTTATGCTGATTTTTGCCTACCCTACAGCAACCCGAGCAATGGTAGCTCTAGATTCAGCAGATATCCAACAGCAAGCAAGCTCACTATGGATTCTAATTCTATTTATACCTATGTGTGTTTCTGCTGTTTTAACCACGTATTGGATTGTGAGACCTACTTAATACGTTAAAAGCCCTGGCAAAGAATTTCTTCGTCAGGGCTTTAATATTCTCAAGATTTAGTTTTTTAGTGTTGCCCACCAGACATTGCCAATTGGCTCGTAAGGACTGACACAACGTATATTTATAGATACACCAGAACCCGTGATTGGAATACGCAGGAAGATTTCCGTATCAGGAATGCCAATCACGTCAAGGGGATTCACCTGAACACCGCATGTGACTTCGTACTGCTTCCCACTGTCTAATGTAAAGATAAGCATACGGTGAGCCGGTTGCGCATCAGAAGGATGATTGTAATAAAACGGATACAGATCCTGCTGAAGCACCCAATGGAACTTTGATTTATCGGGAGTCTTTCCTTTAAACAAATTAGTTCCCATGGTGTCCAACACACGCACATATCCCCAACGGTCGGGTTTGCCAATTGTGTTTGGGGCGTCGCCTAACAAACATACATTATACAAAGCAGGTGAATTTTTTGATTCTCGGACGTTGTAGCGGTATCCCCAATGGGTGTAGCAGTTGCGACCAACTTTTATAACATCTGCAGGAAGAATACCGTCCGGTCTGTTGTAGAGGCGCGATACACCAAAGTAAATTAAACTAGAGCCGCAAATTACCAACACAAGTACAACAAGCAAACTTAGCGTTATTACCATGATTTACTCCTAGATTATTATGGGGTTTTTGTGATCATACTACTATAGGTATATGGTGTCAAATTCAGGGATCACGTAGGTAAAAAAAACGCACTCCATTGAAATAATCTCAAAAGTGCGTTGGTAGCAATACGTCATATTAGTACGCCGGCCAAACATAACCTTTAACGTCGTTCGGCGGCACCTCAGAGACATTCTCGGGCTTAACGATAAACATTAGTTCGTTTACCCGTTCCGGAACAATGCGAAGGTAGATACCGTTGGGCAAACGTACTACATCGCCCTGATGAATGGAACACGCAGGCGTGGTGAAGTACACAGTCCCATTGTACACAAAAGACATGGGGGCATAACGACGCGGGCTATCTGCACGAATGAGGTCCGTGTATGGGAATAACATGTGCTGAGGAACCTGCCTTACAAACTCCCCAACCGGAACACGCATATCATGCAATATAAAATGGTCGTATCCCTGATCAGTAATGATGTAAGTCATCCCCTTTTTATCTGGGCGGCCTAGATCTTCCAAACGTTGTGCCACAAAGCGGAGCGGGTTTTCTCTAAGAGTTGAAGCATTCGTAAGCATGTACTCATGCCATGCAATGTACCATCCATCTTGCGACTTATATACGCCTTCAGGAAGCTTCTCTTGATCAAAAAAACCAAGTCTCTCCAGTAACCAAACGGTCCCACCAATGATAAATGCTACAGCAACAATTGCTAATACAACTTGTGAAATTTCCATGTGAATTCTCCTTACTACAGGTTGTGCGTATTATACACTACGCATGTTCATGGGCACAAGGTAAATAAAGCCTCCAGTTTTTTGAGACGTGGAGGCTTTCTTAAGTAAGCTACGAGGTGCGCAACATAGCAAGCGCATTACGTAATGCTAAATGAAAAGCCAGTCTGCTTGGCAATTCTTTTTTGGCATCGAGCCACACGAGACCTGCAAGGTGCTCACAAAGTAATCCAAAAATGGGCGGTTGCCTCAGCTGAACCAGCGTGAGATAGCGCGCATTATAACTGTCTGGGTTTACAGGAAATTGAGAGATGGGCTTAAACCCTTCTTCGTTGTTTCCCATGCTAAAGGTCGCAACTCCAGAATCGTCTGGCGCTACCTCTGGAAGCAACTTAAATAATTCCCAGCGCAAGCTACTAATGATGTCGGCAACATCTGCAAGCCTGCCATGATCACCAATCAGCGAAATATCAACAGTTTGGTCTTTGTACTCAAATCTCAGATTATATTCCATTGTGTCCACAACTCCTTTGACTAAGGTAGAATCAAATCTCGAGTATTTTACAACTTACACAGGATAATGTAAACTATGGGACAACACAACTAAGGAGATGGCTATGGACAGTTATGAACTAGCTGAGGCGATGTTTAATTATGCAGGTGTTGCCTTTATTTTGAGTGGACTCACATTGCTAATACTTAGCGATAGACTACCGGACTGGGGTCAGGTTTCGTTAGGTGTTTGTGCTATCATCTCGATAATAATTCTCGTAGCATCTTCGGGACTTTCAGTTCTGACACGCGAAGAGCATGCGCAAAACTTTGTAGTTAGCCATATTGCTGATACCTATAACATCAGTGAATCGTTTGTGAACATGAGTAACACCATATGCACTGATCATGGGCTTTTGCAATGCAACACATGGACAGCTAACTTTAGACTAAGCGGCTCGAATCTGCAAGGTACCATAGTTTACTCAACAAATGAGGCTACAATAATCTATATTTTTCCGCCCGATTAACAAAAGCCGCTTTGTGCAATTTATCTTGCCCAAAGCGGTTATCTTTAATTGACAATTTTTTCTAGTGAACAACCAAATTGTTGCTGCAATTCGGAGGTTGTGTGGCTAATTCAAACTAAAAACGCGCGATTCTTGATATTTTGAAAACAAAATGCCAAACATACGACTAAAAAGTGATTTTCTTCTTTCGGACTCCGCCGCCTGCTCATCTAAGTACTCTGCTAAGGCCTCAACTGCTAGCATTCCAAGGAGTTCACAGATTGCATCAGGATTGGCCCTTCCCACAGTTTCTGCTAAGTGCGTGCGGTATTGCTCCCAGTGTTCTGGAGACACGGTAAACACTGCAAATAATTTGCTATAACCGCATGTCATGCATCCACAATAAAGTTCTACAGTTTCCCTCTGTGAAGGTTGCACAGGCAGAATTTCCTTAAACACTAAGCTTAACCCAGTTGCAATAACACCATTAGGAAGTGGTTCGCCTTCTACGGTCAGATGGACAACAACGTTAAAGTTTCTAAACATTACTTGCACAAAATAGTCGTGATTTTGTTCCATTATGCTCTCCTATAGGGTAGAACGTATTATGTTGCGTATTGTACACCTTAGAAGTCCTAGAGCAAACCGCCTTGCGTAACAGCTTACACAAAGCGGCCTTTTTCAACTAATTTGCCTCAGCTTGTACAACTAAACCATTGCTCAGTTCGTATCCCCATAGTTCAAGATCTGTAAAAAACTGGGGTGATATTCCTTCAATCTCCCTGCTATCTCTGATTAGCGCCACGGGATAAGTACCCGAGGGAAGACTCCCACGAGATACATTATAGTGCCCCAACCAGCGTTCGTTTGGGTGTTCGTATACAATCACATCTCCAGCCTGGATTTTTGAATTACCTATGGAGTGAACATTCGCACCACTTGGCAAAATCTGCAAAGCTTTGCGTCCTTGCGGTGTGCCGTTAACCGTAAAATGGACGTTGAACCCGCTCATGTTTTTCTATTCTCCTTCTATTACAACTGGTTGACTTACCAGGCCGAGCTCTCGTGCCAAAAGCAAACCCTCGCTGGCTCTGTATGTTGCCGAAGTAACGGTCCTGCCAATATGCTCCATTGCAGACATGGTGTCTTTCAGTTCATAATCAAGAATAGTGTTATTTGCTACCCTACTCCAAAAGGCACTTGGATTATCCAGCATTTCTACCAAGTCCGCCAACGTGGGATCACTAGCAAAATACTCTGCTACCGAAGTATACATATCTTCCTCCTTTGGTTTGTTTTGTAGATGGTATCAAAATGTGGTTAAAAAAGGAAATTTACCTAGCTACTTTGCCAATGCTTAAATGCCTGTACAGGATGAATCAGCATGATTACATTCAACAAAAAACTGTCTTTTATAGCATAAAGTAAAGTAATCTCAATCAGGGCAAAAGTTGTAACCGTAACAACAATTGGAAGATGGGCGGCTATTACAAAACCAAAGGACATAGATAACAAATCTCCGACGGAGTTTACAATACTATCGCCAAAATAATCAAAAGATATAGTAGCCGCACGGTAGCGTGAAATTACAGCATTTGTGTTTTCAATCACCTCCCACAATGCTTCAAGCGAGTATGCGAGTAAAAACCGTTTTGCTAAGTCTAGCTTTTTGAGAACAAGCCACAAGACAAAGTACAACGCTATACCGTGAGCAACATGTGTAAGTGAATATGGATCAAACAAATGCTGGGAGTTTTGAGAACTTTTTGTAAAGGAGTGCCAAAGTTTTATAGTTCCACATTCACAGATAGGGGTTCTGCCCAATAAATATAGTGCAACAGTCATTGCTAATGTTACAAAAATAGTTACGAGAATTAAGCGAATGTGTTTATTCATTGGGTTTATTGTACTATCTATTAGGTTTGTAGTTTATAGTACAATACATAGCACAACAGATAGGATTATCAAATGTGCGTGTAGACAAGGAAAAAAGCCTTGATCACCACCCACGTTACAAAAAAGTAGCGTAGTTAGCTTTCAAGGCTTTTACAATATGTTACGACTTAGCGGTGTACTGTAAAACAGTTTCGCAAGTACCGTAAATGGATCCTAAAGTGCCAATGTCACAAACTTCAATCAATCCTACAAAGCTTGTGTAATGACGAAAACCTTCTACAACAAAGGTAAACGTCTCGCCAGAGTTGTAAGGATTGATTAATGTGACTTCCTCCCCCGCCGGAATAGAGACTGCAACAAAGACGTAATCATTTCCCAGGACTTGCTCTGTTGTGGTCATCACAACAGTTCCTTCAGGCCAGATCCACTCCGCTCCCAAATCCACAATTTCCGATGTGTATACGAGAATAGCGTGGGGCTCCATACCTGAAGCGAGCAACTGGTACTTGAAATCGTCAACAACAGTTGCAATGTTGTGATTGGCAGATTGTACCGCTTGCCAATATGCATTGTTGATTCTTGTGTCAATGGTACTCAACGAGCTGGACATTTCAAACAAATCGGTCTCATGCGCGCCAACCTGAGCAGATAAACCTTGCCATTGAACAGTGTGTTCCATAGCAGCACCTAAATCATTGCTGCCTTGAGGAAGTTCGATGAAACGGCGGGATTCCTGTGCGTCCATGCGAATAACCAAGTTTTGGATTTCAGCACGAAGTTGATCATCGTCGTACTCAACTCGCTCAACAACCTGAACAGGCTGTGCAACTTGGGGGGTAGTTGCCGCAAGAGCCAAAACAGTGGTTTCAAGCGCCTGAATCTTTGTACGCAACACTAAATTTTGTACAAAGAGAAAGGCAAATAACACAAACATCACAACGAGTAAAGCCACCGCAGCGTTTTCAAGCTGCTTACGCAAATCCACATTTTGCACACTTTTGTAGAACATGACGTTCCTCCGTTTTTATCTCTACAGCGTACGACACGCCCTCTCTCTGAGGATCTAAACTATGACAATTTAGACTGTAGGAAAATAGCCATCCTTTACAAAGAAGAGCTCTTTCCCTACAGCCAAAAGAACTTTAGGTTCTGCCGGAGTCTAACATACTATGGGGCCTTTATCAAGCGGGGGCGTTATATAGGTGATTAGTTCTTAAGTAGACCCAATACGCGGCCTGCGGTTATAGCAGACTCACTGCGAGTATAACCATTCTGCAAGAGAAACTTACTTAAGTAAGCCATTTGCTTAGCACTATTATCAATCTGGGCAGCTTCAGGCGTTCTTAGATAGTCAGGGTCTGGACCCCTACCAAATCTATACCTGTCGAGGGCATCGGCATCTTTAAAAAGCTTTTCTTCTAGTGTCATTTCAGGATAGTCGTCCAAGCTGTGTTCCGTCATGATTCGTGTTGCTAACACCAAATCTGCTTCTTTAAAAAGATCTGCGTATTGTGAGTCTAACAATGTTTCCATAAAATCTGAGGCACGTGCGCCGTGCTCGTAGTCGTCATAATCGTCAGTTTGGCGTCTTGTATCATGAAGCATTGTAGCAATTTCGAGAGCACGTAAATTTACGTTTTCACCCTCAGGTTGATTTTCTGCAGCCAACCTAGCTAAGAGTTCCATGTTTAACATAACTCTCAATGTGTGAGGTGTACCATGAGCAGAACTTTCTCGAATAAACCATTCCCTTCTTGGCGTCATTTCATTTAGTGTGCTACTTTCTGGAAAATTACCTCCCAACTTTTCTATCAATAAAGCACGTTCCGTCAAAAAGTCTTTTACTTCATACTCTGGTGTTTCTAGTACAAAATATACTTTAGCCAAAAATTTATCCAGTTCCGTGAGGTTGCCATTTTTCTCTATCTGAGTAACTAAATCTTCAACGTCAGGTGACACTTCGACCCTGTTTGCAATTACTTCCTGGTACTGTGCCAGTCTTGCGCGCTGTTCTCCATCAGCAAGCATGTTTAAATCTTCGACTTGATCCGAATATACAACTTCCATGAGTCCTAGAGTATATGCAATGCTTGATACCTTAAGTACTGAAACTGATCGCGGTATCACCAAACGATCATATTCCCCATTAATAAAGTCTGGGGTGATAACGTTTCGCTCCACTCTAACATCATATCCAAGCACTTCCTTAAGGGTTTGTTCTTGTTCTTCACTGATAAAACAGTTGTTGCTGTAGTCACCTTGCTGTGCCATACGCCAAATAACTGAGGACTCCTGTGTTCCATTTGTATCAACTGTTCCTTTTCCATGCTCAAGCAAATTGATCGAAAGAGTATCTACAGGAAGCACTACAATTGCCTTTTCGGGCCGTGATACATATGCATCATATTGATCTCTATGATTGTCTCCTATTATGAACATGTTGCGCAAAGGCACATCCAAAGTGATTTTGCTCAGGGATGACGCATCATTTTCTAAGGCATCAAGTTCCAAACCGCCGCCAAAATAGTTATCCCAATTGTGGCCTCTTGACCAACCAGACGTAAATGTGTAGCGCCCATTAGCTTCATCAAACTCATCAGCAGTATAGGGATCGATGAATACACTGCAGGATTTTTTCTCCAGCTTTTCCACAAGGTTCATTACTGAATCAAGATCCTTGCTGCGCATTGATTCTGTGAGGTTCCCAATAATTGCCAATCCCTCGGCTCTGGACAGCAGCTCTGGCGAATCGTCTTCATGTATCTTTTCCACCCATTCCTGATTAGGTTTATAAACAATATCACTTTTACTTAATTCGCTCTTTGGAATGAAACGGGGAATACGTAATGCCCTACAAGCCATTGCCCAATGAATTGGCTCTTTATCTGTGTCCGCAACAATGGTTTCAATACCGTCTGAATCTGTGTAGATTTCAACAGGAGCATCTAGGACACTTGCTAACAGATTAAGTTTCAAATCATCAATTACTCTATAATCATCCCCCCTATGCCGCCATTGCTGAATTCCCACCGCAGTCGCAATCATTGTGTCGCGATCCATAATATCCAGCCCTTCCCCAAGTAAATTAACTTGCGATCTGGGACGGTTGAAATGGGTTATTAATGGAACAGTGTCTGCTAGAGGCACTCTAAATTCAAACATTTCTTTGTTTAAATATCCATTCCAGTCTTTGTAACAACCGAAAATCCCGGCATATACGCCATCACCCAAAAAATGCCAGGGGTTGTCTGACGAATCAGATTTGCGTAACAGCTGGCCCGCCTCAATCAGGTCACCTGCATGTTTTGAAGTTACATGTGTAGCGGGAAGTTGAAAATGCTCGAGAAAATTTGCAGACTCGTCTATCTGTTTTAGTTTTTCAGTGATTGCCGCATATTGTGCGTTTTCAGTATCAAATTCATATGCAGGAGTGTCTAGTAAATCACTTACCTCCCATATTGCATAAGTACTTGAAAATAGTTCAGTAGCTATTCGAACTTTGTCAGTGTTTAAACCATACTTTTGCTCTAACTCATCTGCAAAGGTTCGATCTGCCTCTCTACCAGTTAGACGCATGGCTAACAAAACCTCTTCTTCGTTATCATTTGCATACTGCAAAATAGCTTTCTCAATCATTTCCCTTTCGCTAGATGGCAAATGCCGAAACCTCTCCGCTCTCTCAGCTATATTTTCGCTCACATCAACACCCCTACACTCAAGGCCCTCTGTATCACTGTAAATGTTGTACGTATCAAAAAGTTTATAGAAGTTCTCAGTATCTATTCTCTCAAAGTGGAGTTCTGAAACAGTCTCAAGAGTCGCAAATTCATCAGAAACATGACTCGGTGATTTTTGCTTAACTTCATTGAGCTCAATATCTTCAACCTGCCTAATCACATCATCTGTAATGAGTTCTGAATTTATGTATTTCATTTTAGTAATCAAAGAAGCTAAAATTGATCTTGCTTCTACTCATGATATATTATATCGCTTTTGCTTAACTCATTCTTTGGAATAAATCTAGGTATTCGTAATGCCCTACAAGCCATTGCCCAATGAATTGGCTCTTTATCTGTGTCCGCTACAACGGTTTCTACACCTTCTGAATCGATATAGACTTGCGGAACTACACCCAGCGTTTCTTCTAGCAGATCTAGTTTCCAGTCAGAAACTGGTTCGTGGCGATGTTTTAACTGCCTCCATTGTTGCAATCCAGCTGCTGTAGCAATGATATGATCGCGTTTTTGAATATCTAGACCTTCTCCAAGAATACATATACGCGCCTTGGGGTAATTGTAACTCGCTATAATTGGTAGAGTATCAGCAAAGGGGGCATAAAACTCAAATACATCCTCTCTGCCTTGATAGTTTTTGTCACTACCTAACACTCCTGCATAAACACCATCACCCTCAAAATGAGTCATTTCACCCGTGTCAGATTTAAGTAGAATCTCCCCAGTCTCAATGATTGGTGCAGCATAGGGAGTCGTACCATGTGTAGCGGTTACTTGAAAGTGTTCCAAATAATCGGCGGCTTCCTCAAGAGTAATCAAATGCTCTTTCATCTCCCTTGATAGCTCTTGTGTTGGACTATCTCCATATCCAAAACTTACTGTTATGTTATTCATTTCCCACATTGCATAAGTTGCTCGAAACATTTCAGTCGCGATTCTTATTCTGTCAGCATTAACCCCGTACTTGTCTTCTAACTCATCGGCTAAACTTAGATCCGTTTCTCTACCCGTAAGGCGCATTGCAAAAAGCACCTCACCTTCATTATCATTTGCGTATTGTACTATCGCCTTCTCTATTGTTGTTTGTTCATCTTGTGTTAAGTTTTTAAACTCATGGGCTCTTTCGTTCATATGCTCCCTCACATCGATGTCATCAAAGTTAGCTTCTAAATTATACTTGTTAAACAACTTATCAAATGTATCTTCATCTATTCTCTCAAAAGGCAGATGTTCGGTAGTTTCTGGAATAATGAAGTTATCTTTATTTATCTCGGGTGCTTTGGGCACAACCTTGTTGTCACGGCTTGCTTCAAACTCAGCAATCATATCTTCAGTTAATAACTCGGATTTTGGGTAAGATGTGGCCATGCATTAAGTATAGTATTAGTAGGTATAATTTGTTAGTACAAATTGTCACAACAAACACAAAAGCCTCGGAGTCACAAAAAATATTTCAAAAGTCTGAAATACGTTTGTTTCAACGAGGCCGCATAGAGATTAAATTATGTACAATTCAATCTCAAGAATGAGGAAAAAAACTGAATTCCTTAACTTACCGCACCAGTTATGCATAACACTGGTTATGGATTCTTGCTGTGGTGGTGGCCCTTACCATGATTCGAAAGCCTTTCGACAATCGATCAAACTCTAACGCATATTAGAGCTGAATTCATTGGTTAGCCTAGGCATATTATCTACAAGAGATAACTTAGCTAAACTTCTAGCATCGCTACTAGAGTTTACTCGGTGTTTATTAGACCTATCCGAGCTGTCCCCTTTACCCCTAGAGTTTTTAGTCATAAGGTAATCAACCTCCAACTTTCTTTTACCTCCTCAAGTAAAAGTGTTGTTATGACTTCAACCTCTTCTAGGAATTTATCATTTAATGTATACATTAAATGAATGGACTTTATTGAGGTAGTCCCTAGCTATTTCACTTATCAATAGTAGGAAGCAACTTGTTTAGTGCATATCCATCTACTGATGTGTGAAATCTCTCCATGAATGCCGCAAAAACCCACGTAGATACGGGGTATTCGTAGTTGCCCCGTTTTCTGGTCCATCCACCTTCGGAAAGATCGAGGCGGGGAGATGTGTAATACTCCTCATCCTCCTCCTCTCCAAGGGGACCAGTAAAGGTGGCGGTCATTCTGACACCCCCGTGCGTATGACCATCAACCATGCGCACAACTGCACCATCAACTTTGCATTCGTGCAAAACTAACATCATCATACACCTCCATAGTGTGTCCTCTTAGCTTGTCGGGCCAAGTGATGTAGGGACTGGTGGCTATAAAACCATGACTTGGGAATTCATAGCCTGGTAACAGTAATATTGCTCAAGTATACGGTAAAAGTGCAGAAATGTCAAACTATAGGGTATTATTTTGCGGGTTTTTGATTGTTGAACACCAGAGTGAATCTTAATATGGAAGAACAAGTATTGTAAAACTTAAGGAAGGTGCTACTGGGGTGGCTGACGGGGATCGAACCCGTGACATCCGCCTCCACAGGGCGGCGTTCTGCCGCTGAACTACAGCCACCATAATGCATAAAAACGCATCGATATTATAGCATCCCTAAAACAAGACTTAGATGTTTTCTAGAAGCATACCCCATATGATAGAATCCAACTTGAAATT
>CAYNBT010000005.1:42233-44003 GCA_964396025.1 uncultured Candidatus Saccharibacteria bacterium
TTGTTTATGCAACAGGCGCAACAAGAGGGTAAAATCATTCAGATCGACGGGAAAGAAGTAGTACTCATATTCTGATAATTTAGTGACCATGCAAAAAAGTTAAAAAACACAAACCCCTTTCAAAAAACTTGGAGGGGGTTCCTTTTTATGTTACTAAGCTAGCCTGTTTAATTTGTTTTGATACGAGACCAGTTGTTAATGTCCAAGAACCTATCACCTACCGTAAAGGTATATTTATCACCAATTCCGCTTATGTACTTGGAAACATAGTAATTCACAAAGGGGTGGTACAGAAATATTGCAGGTACTTGAGCGACTAATGCTTCTTGAAAAACTTTGTAATGAATTTGGCGCTCGTCAAAGTCGGTTTGATTACGCCCCTCTTCCAATGCTCTATCTACGCGAACTTGCTCAAAACCAGCCAGATTTAGCCCAGGATAATCTTTTTGCGTTGAATGCCAGTTTACATATCTGTCTGGATCACGCCCAACCTCCTGCCCGTAAAGTAGTATTTCAAATTTACGGTCTCTGATAACTTGGTTTAGCATTTTCTGAGGTTCTACGCGATGAATTTCTACACTAAGCCCTAGCTTGTTTTCCCAAGTTTCTTCGATGGCACGGGCCAAATTTATGTGATGAGGCAAATCAGGTATGGTGATTGTAACTACATCGTTTATGTCTTCGGGAATAAAGTCTTCATTAAAGGTGTCAAAGTCGATTTTGGGATCTGTAAACACACTTCGGCTGATGGGACCTTCTACTAAAATACCATAAGGGTAAGTTATAGCCTCTTTATCTAAGGTAGATTCGAGTTTCTTTCTAAATTCCAAATCTTTAAACTTGTCTTCTTGCAGATTAAATATCAGCGAATAGTAAACACCTTGCTGCGGGAACTTTTTGTTCTCAAATTTTTCTAAGGTCAGATCTTGAGAATGCATAAACCCATCAACCTCACCAAGCTTGGCTCCCAGCGCAAGTTCTTTCTCGTCTGAATAGTATCTAAAAATTAATTTCTTGAAATTTGCGTTTGGCTGCTGATTTAACAAAATAACTTCTTTAACTGCCGGCCCTGCCCGCTTTATACGAATCACTCTAAACTGCCCGCTAGAGACAGGAATGAGCGGGTCATAATTTTCGTCTGAATTTGACTGCATGATGCCAACAGTGAGAAGACTCAAAAAAGGAGAAAACTTATTTGGGAGTGTAAAACGCACGGTGTAGTCATCTACTTTGTCAGTTGCTACATCTCTAAGTTCAGCTACTTTGAATGAAGTATATATAAGGTCATCGGCAGTTATGATGGTATTATCCGCCCAACGTTGATCTTTCTTTATTTTTATGGTGTACACCAGTCCTTCATCGGAAACTGCCCAACTCTCTGCTAAATCGGGTACCACGTCCCCATAAATATCGTACCTAAAAAGGCTCCTGTAAATTAATTTTGAAATGGTTTGATCATTTTGCGTCTTGATCTGATGAGGAAAAAACGATCTTGGCTGACCCACCACACCCTCGGTGTATGATTGAACCGGAGCCACAGCCCAGAACAAAGTGGTGATATAAAAGATGACTGTTTGGATAATTTGCATAATTGGCTACGCTAATCATACCAAATTGCCTAACCACAGTCTAAATTAGTATTTGCCTATAACTACTACTTCTTGTTAGAATGCGTGAGTTCGAGGCCTTTTGGCCCCATCGTCTAACGGTTAGGACGCCAGGTTTTCATCCTGGTAATCGGGGTTCGATTCCCCGTGGGGTCACCATAAA
>CAYNBT010000006.1:0-38690 GCA_964396025.1 uncultured Candidatus Saccharibacteria bacterium
CGACGGGGATCGAACCCGCTTGTGAGAGTGTTAAGTGCCCATTGGTTACCAAACCCGCCCCCACCGACTCAACTTATATTACACATAAACTACAAACAATCACTGTAACTCTAATGTAAATAGAAAGTACCTATTCTAAGCTAGTAGCAACAAAAAACCCGCTTTACGCGGGTTTTTTATTCTCACAAGGTTTTTTACAACCTTCGAGCACTTAACGTCTACATATTAATATAACAATTTATGTGAGTCAATGTTCGATCATTTTGAAACAGTTAGTCGCCCCATTTGACACAGATGTGCCCTATAGCTTTACTTGGGTAGGGTTGTGCTAAAATAGCAACATAGAGTTACATTACCACTTGATAGCATAACATCATAAGGAGGCCAAAATGGCACAGGGACAAGATGCACAAGAGGAAACGCTTAGCCAGCTTATTGATTCCCTTACTATGACCGCCGTTGGCGCTGTGGAACGGGATAAAGCAAATGCGTACGTTATTGCAAGAGCGCGTACTACCGACCATGTTGATCGCATGCGCCTAGATGTGGATTACTGGTTCCCGCTGGTTCGCGAACTTCGGGAGGCAGGGCGTATTCCTTCCACACAAGAAATCCGACAGAAGGCAGAAAGCATGGTCGATATGTCTCCAGCGGAAATGCGCAAGGTGTTACACGACTACCATTACGAAGTCCAACAGCGCAAGTTGAATAACGCGTAGAAGAATCGCCACAGGGCGGAAACATCGTTTAGGTGGTTCCGCTCTTTTTTTGTGTCTGATAGATACCTAGATTATAAAATCCATTTACTCGTCAAGTGACTTGGTGGAGATGGGGGGAGTCGAACCCCCGTGTTGATAGTATTACTATAATCGTGTACAAGCTTAGCAAAAGCTTTGTTTCGGAAGGAAAGGCGATTTGCCAACCTAAAACCCTTCCTAGACTTTGGTCGTAAGACCTTTTGCATTCAGATGCTTGGCAGCGCAAGCTAGTCAGGCTTATGCAGCCTCACTCCGGTTTTATATGACCCAATAGCCCCTGCCGGATCAATTGCTACGGATCAAGTCCTACTTTAATTTGGACTTATGCTAGAGCGTAAGCGTAAGCTGGCTCTAACACTTCTGCCTTTTGTTCGGCATTTGTATTTTTGCTGGATTTTAACGAAGCATTCCAGCGCTTCGGCTTGCTTTTATAGTAAATAATCTACCAATCGAATCCTTTTCATCCCCATAAGTTAGGCACCCTTGGATCTGTGCACTTCTTTGAACTCTCGATCCATATCGGCCCTGATCTGGCGCTCTTTGACCAAGATTTTCTTTTCTTCTTTCTTGCGCCCTTTCACCAGACCTATCTCGAATTTTATCATATTGTGCTGTAATAGCACGGCCAGAGGAATTGCAGTCTTGCCCTTTTGTAACAACTCCTTTTGAAGTTTGTCGAGCTCAGCGCGCTTAAGTAATAAGCGTCTTTTTCGTGTTTGCTGCAAAGGATCAATCTCCTGACTTTGTCTAGAGTACCGACCAATACTAAACCCAACCACGTAAAGCTCGTTTTTCTCAAACTGAACGTAGGAACCTTCAAAATTGCCCTTTCCTTCACGCAATGCTTTCACTTCGTAGCCAAACAGCTCGATTCCGGCAAGATACTTTTCAATTACTTCATGGTTGAACAGAGCCTTTCTGTTCTTTGCTAACAACATGACAATATTATAGGGTGAAAGGAGATTTTTTGCTAGTAATCTTGTTTTAGAGTTTTATTTGATACACCTTGCTGCCATCTAGCACGAATAAGGCATCCTCTGCAGCGTTCACTACGATACTTCTAATATCATTGAAATATGTTCTATCTGCGGCTTGAAACTGCTTGAGCAGATTACCTTCATCGTCTAGCACCACAATTCTATTGTTGCCTTTATCGGCAATATAGATATTATCCAAATTCTCTGATGTAAATACTTGAGAGGCGTTTCGTAAAGGAACAGACAAACCCTTGATTTCAAATGCATCTTTCTCTCCTTGCGTGTATACCTGCAACACAGAATTTGCATCTAGCACATAAATACTCACGTTTATTGAATGCGATATTGCAGAAACAAGTTCGGGAAACGTGCCCCACAAAGCGTTAGTTAAGGCTTTATCTTCAAGTGTGTACTTTGTAACAACACCATCGGAAGTATTTAAGGAGTAAAGAAAATCCAAATATACTGCTATCTTTCCAAACACTCCCTCAAAAATTTGTGTGGTGCTTGGATCTTCCGCTGCCAAATCTACCAAAGAAAGCCCTGTCGAATCCACCACGCCCAAACTGCTACCATAAGCAAATATTTGTTTTAGACCTGTATAGCTGGCCTTTGCTTGATTAAATTTGGGAACAGCCACATCGGAACTGTAGACTGCCCCTTTACTAAAGTCTGCAACCACCAAGGTATCAGCAAGAGCGATGATGCTAGACGGATTGGCGTTTGTATCAGCAAGTTTAAGATCGTAGAAAAGCTCTGGTGTGATGCGCTGAATTTTGTTTGCAACATCAGCGGAGGTATCAACAGGGGTCGAATCCAATGCAACGGAACTTGCCCCTTCCACATCCTTTTTTGAAACAATCGGGGGTTTGGGAAGCTCTTTGTCTTTACCTGCAAATCCTGTCTTTAATGTGTAAGCAACAAGTCCAAGTAGCAAAATGCCCAACACCCCAAATCCCAATTTTTTTACGGATCCGCGCGGCATCAACTTGCCTGATGACTTAAGTTTTGCAAGTGCTACACCTAATTTGCCAGCAATACCTGCAGATGGCACGTTAAAACTCTTGGCAGATGCAGAAGAAGAGATATATGGTCTTTCTATATCTGATTTGATGTCTAGAACCTCGTCTTTGGAAAAAGTGGTATCTACTGTGAATTTAAGGATCAGCGCTGAAGCACCATAAGGCAAAGCGTTAACAGAAATTGTAGCTGCAGAAGAAACTAGAGTAGCCACAGGGTGCTTGGTCAAAAACGACTTGGTGCCTAAAATCACAACGTCATCATCTTTTACCACACCAGAAGCTACGCTAAAATTGCCTTCGGAGGCGGCATTGATAGTCTTGAGCTCACCTTCACGCATTAGATAACTGTTTCCACTTCCAAATTGAACTATGTATAAAACGTTCCCCCATAAAACTGCAACAATAATGCTTATGGATACCTCTAGAGCCTGTTGTTCATGATAAAAGCCCGTAAGCTTATCTTTTAGATTCAAAACAGATTTTTCTAAAGACTGAATAGGGGAGCTGTTTTCTGAATGAAAATAAGTGTCGTACAAAACATCGTGAACAAGTTTAGTCACCAAAAGCGTATCGAGGTCCACGCCACCGTCTACCTCATAAACAACATACAGTGTGCCATAACGCTCTAGCAATGAAGAGTCTTCGGGTTCCATCACAAACGCGTTCGAGAATTCAGGAGATTTGTCTGGGATTTTAGCCGTTAGTTTCTGTACTTTTGCAATTAATTTTTTGTTCATACTTTAAAGTATTATGGTTAGTAAAAACAACAACACCGCGGCTAGAAAATGTATCCAAGCTAAAAAAGCAAAGAACACACTCCAAGGCGTTTTGAAAGATTCATTCATCAAGTGTACCTGACGCAAAACCAAAAAAGCAAAAATCGCGTAAACTACTTCAATTACTGTCAAGCCTATGGCAATGAGATCCATTATGTTTAGAGAAAAAATAGAATTAATGATTTCAATTATTGTCATGTTGCCTCAAAGAAGAAACTAAGTCAGAAAGCAAATCCTGCACTTTTGCGGGGTGTGGTATGGCATGGAATTCTATCTCACGTTTTTCTCCTGCTGTTTGAATGTTTACATCTCCATAATGAAAGATGAACTGAGCTGCGCCCGTTGTGCTGTAGGTAACGTCTTCTATATTTCGTAGAGGCGCCTCTGAGACATTTCTGTGCAATAAACCCTGAAAATCCATATCTACAACTCTTTTGTCGGTAATGATGTTGACGTTAAAAAACCAGTTTAAGAAGTTTTCAAAAATAAAACCAAAAGTTACTAAAGTCCAAAACAAAGACAAAGAGATTAAAGTACCCGCCGAAAGTTGGTTAAAAGGATTTTGCCCCAAAGCACTTAAGATTCCCGCGATAACGGAAGGAAAGAAGATCATGCCCAGCGCAATAAGAATCCAATCAAAATTGGTGATAAAGGCGCGGCGTATCACAAGTAGGATTTTCTCGTCTTTGTCAGAACCAAAAAACGAGCATTTTATTGGGTCTTTTAGGAACGCGCTGATCAGGGTACTGGTCATGGTTTGATTATAACACTACATGATCCTATTTGTTACAATGCCTACATGAAAATTCTCGTATTCTGTTGGAGAGATATCAAACACCCTTGGGCTGGCGGAGCAGAGCTGTACATTCACGAGATTTCTAAGCATTTGATTTCTAAGGGTCACACGGTAACACTTTTAACAAGCCAACATCCAGGAACTCCTGCAGCGCCCAAAGAAATCATAGACGGCGTTGATGTTATCAGGGTAGGTGGAAGATTTAGCGTATATCTCCTTGCTGCTCGATATTATCTTAAAAACCTCAGAGGAAAATTCGATGTCATAGTTAACGCAGAAAATGGTATGAGCTTCTTTACACCACTATATGCTAAGGAACCTGTTCTCTGCCTTGTCTATCACGTGCACGGTGCCACATTTTTTACAGAACTAAACTTCCCTCTCAATTGTGTGGGTTATCTCGCAGAAAAAGTGTTGATGCCTATTGTTTACTGCCGAAGCACCTTTGTTGCTATATCAAATTCTACACGCGAAGAGTTAGTTAAACTTGGTACAAAAGAACATCACATCAATATTGTCACACCAGGAATAAATGTCGCTGAGTTCGACTCAGGCATAAAAACCGAGAAAACCGCTACACCATCACTTGTATATTTGGGAAGACTAAAAAAATACAAAAGACCTCATTTGGTGATCGAGGCGGCAAGATCCTTGGTGAATGAGTTCCCAAGTCTAGAAGTATTCATAATGGGAGAAGGAGATGATAGACCACACCTAGAATCATTGATAGACAGATACGATTTAAAAAAGCATGTGCACCTGCTTGGTTTCACAAGCGAAGCCGAAAAAGTGAAACTTCTAAAAAGCGCTTGGCTTTGTGTGAATCCCTCCTCTCTTGAGGGATGGGGGATTTCTATAATTGAAGCCAACGCATGCGGAACACCTTGCATAGGATATAACGTACCGGGAATCAAAGAAGCTATAAAACACGGGTATTCCGGCTTTGTTGTGGAAGATTTTGATGGATTAATTCTAGGGATTAAAAGTATTTTAAAAGATACCAACTTAAGGAATACTTTAAGTAACCAGGCTGTACTACTTGCAAACAGATACAGCTGGACTAGCTCTGGGGAGAAGTTTGAGAAAATTTTGTATGAAAATTGCCGTTAATTCCAGATTTTATCAAAAGACGAACACGGGAATACATAACTATACAAGGAACTTATACGGAGAGTTATTGAAATCCGACACCAAAAACGAGTATCTTTTCTTTCAAACTAATGCTGAAAAGAGCATCGGAGATACAAAAGTCATGCGACTACCTGACAATAAAGTAGCCGATATAGCATTTGATTGCTTTGCCGTAAACAAGTTAATTTCATTGCACAAGCCCGATGTCTTTCATAGCCCATGTTTTGTTTTGCCTTTCCACAAAGCTCCTAATGTCAAATACATTACTACTATCCACGACCTAGTTTTTCTAAAATACCCAGATTTAGCTAACACACAAACACGCAGCTACTATAAGGTAACTGTTCCCATCTCGGCCAAAAACGCAAATGTGATTCTAGCAGACTCACTTAATACCAAATCCGACATTGTTAACCTGTTAGGCGTGCCCGAAAAGAAAGTGCAAGTACTTTATCCAGCCATAAACGATGAGTATCTTGATCTAAGCGAAAAGGTTGATACATACAAGCAGAAGTATATTTACCTGAACGCTTCAAGCTTTAGACGAAAGAACATACTAAACACAATCCAAGCATTCGCCCGCAGTAAACACGTACACGGGTTGGGACTTGTAATCTCGGGACTTTTGAGCAACCATGAAGCCAAGCAAGTTCACGATATAGCAGAAAAGCATGGTGTGCGAAACAGAATAAAATTCTTGGGTTATGTAACGGACGAAGAAGTGAAATCGCTGTATAGAAACGCAGAGCTGTTCGTATATCCTTCACTATATGAAGGATTTGGCTTACCTATTGCGGAAGCTATGTCCCAAGAATGTCTTGTAATAAATTCGAACACTAGCTCTTGCATAGAACTCAACAATGATCCGCTGCTGACGTTTGACCCAACAAACGTAGACGAAATAACAAATACACTCAACAATGCATTAGATTTGAGTAAAGAACGTAAAGCCAACATTATAGGTGCAAATCAGTTCAAAGCTAGGCAGTTTACACCCAGCAACTGCGCACAGCAGTTTCTCAAAATGTTAGAGGAAGTAATGAAATAAAGAGTAAGCGGTAAGCACAAAACTGAGATAAAGATAAAAACGCTCTTTTGATAACAGAATTGCAAACAAGATTGAACACACCAACGCCCAAGGAGTAACCCAAGTAATCAAAAGTAAGTACAAAAACGAATACACCCAAAAGATAAACTTCAAGGGTTGATTAGTCTTATACAAAAACGCAAAACTGAAATACAGATAAGACAATACATACAAACTTAATCTTACAATTAGTCCTGATTTTCCTAAAAGCAGGCTTATACCCACAATGAATGGATTGCAGAAATATAGACAAGCAGAAGCGTAATCATTGTAACGACCTTCAAGAAATGGCCCAAGAAAGTTGGGAAGTATGAGGGCACCAACCCCCCAGACTACCACAATCCCCAGAAGCGAGATGAAGATGTTTCTTACATTTAGTTTGGTATCTTTGAACCAAAAGAGCGGCATCAAGATAATGTGCACGTATTTTACACTCGCAGCAAAAGCAAAGAATAGACTTGCCTTAGCACTGTTCAATCGTGTTGGGCGAGTAAAGTACACCAAACTTGCCAAGAGCAACGTCAGTGTGAAAACATCGTTATGGACTTCAGAAACAAAATGCAACAACACCGAGGGATTTAATGCATACAATAAATATGCTTTGTCATTTAAATGAAGTTGGCGGGACAGCATTCTGACCAAATAGATAGAGATAAGGAACGTAATAAGTATTACAACTTTGTACACATACAAGTGCACTAACAAGTTAAATCCAGGGAGCATAGCGATACCAAACATCAATAGGTTAAACCACGGACCGTAAATACTCACACCATTCCAAATATCAGCAATATAGTCACGCCAAGGATTGCTTGCGAAGTCGTGGAGTAAAGTGCGATACGGATCCATTCCAAATAATGCCCAATTCTTGGCAGAGATAAAGTATGCCTCATAATCTCGGCTGAACAGAGGAACTTCAAGGAAAAATACCGAAATTAATATGACGTAGAAACCTAAATGCCAACGCTTTAGTGAAAAATAATCCTGCATAATACATTGAACAAGCAATGCGCCTATCCATGCTAAAGCAGCAAGCATCAGGAAAAGAATAAGCCTACTAACCACGGGAAGATGTTCATAGAACACCGTAAAAAATGCGCCTCTATTAATGGACATCCATGCTAGAAGCAACGCCAATAGTAGGTAGGCAGTACTATATATTGTAATTCTGTGTAATGATTTCATATTCAAAACAGGTACAACCCTCCCTAATCACACGGATACTCTATGCTGATTCACTTTCTTAAACGCATAAAGAGTGCGGAATCATCATCATCATACAACAGTTCCCACTCAGGATTAGTAGCAAGAAACTTCACAAGTGTAGTTTCGGGCTTTTCCAACACAAAATCTATAGAATATTCTTCTAACAAACCTATGTAATCTTGGGGATAATCAACCACATTTATGTATTCTTCAAGGCTTGCTCTGGAACCTTCCCTCCAAGACGCCATCCTCCCATCCACATATGTCTTCTTTTCGGGCAAGGCATATATCAGATAACCGCCCCAAGAATAATCATTAAACATGTTTCCTTCTAGCTTGTGCTTCTTGATGTAAGAAACGGCTTCATGTGGATAATGATAAAATGTGCTCCACGAAACTGCATAGTGGCTTAATGCAAGTTTTTCTATAAGAATGGGGGCAAGCAGAAAAAGCGACAAAAGAAGTATGGAGTTGGTGATTCTGATAATTAAAGATTTCCCATCAATAGAAGGCAGTTTTTGTAAAAGTATATCGATTTCCAAAGCAAGCGGAAGCAGTGCTAACAAACCCACAATGCGCGAAAAGTACACGGAACGCACACTGATGATGATAAAAAAAAGAATAGCCATTTTTAACCATGTAGGTACGGCAACTCTAGAAAAGGAAACTACAAATATACTCAAACCCAAGATAGAACAATACAGTACAAACGGAAGCAAAGGATCATATCGCATCGGCACCCACTCATTAATGTGCGAGAATTGATAGGGATGCGCTTCTTTTAAGAGAGTGTGCCACAAAAAATCCCCATAGGGATTTATAAATGTGGCTATGCAAGAAAAGAGCAATACCCCAAAGTCTTTAAGTACAGTAGTAAAGAGCAAGCGGCCTCTGGCAAAATCAAAAATCTCAACGAGAATGTAAATTCCAAAAATAAATAAACCTAAAACAAAGTCAGCATGAAAATTTGCCCACAAAGCGAATAACACAGGTAACCAAAATATCTTCTTTCTAAAAAACAGCAGTATCCCTAACTCTAAAAGTAAGAAAACTGAACTAAAACCCAATGGGCGCACGGATGCGAAAAACTGATTTAGGAAAACTGCAAACAATAAACTCGTCACAGCAAATGTGAGCACAGACAAATGAAGTTTACGCGCAAAAAACGCAAGCGTCGAAAAGAATAAAAGTCCTAAAAATAGACTTATTAGTACAGGATGTATCCCAAAAAGCAAAAAAAACACAACCTGCGCCATCCAATAAGAATTGGCCCACATATAATCTGTAAATGTAAATGAGAATATATTGTGATACAGTATCGCGCGGTTATTTACTATGTACTCACCGTATCTATAATGCCACCCAAAATCTGTGTCTGCAAATGGAGTTTGCAGAAGCGCAACTATGAATAGTAGAAACGACAGCAGGTATAAAAACTGAGTGCTACAAAGCACCCGACGCACAAAAGCAATCATTCCTTCTTTATATCATAAAGACGGCTTCTGATAGAAATGTATCCGGGCGCCCTTAGATTAAAAACTGTTTTGAACTTCTCACCATCTACCGAAAAGCTTCCATTGTCTGTGGTAAAAGAAACCTGTGAAGTTCGCCCATTGCTTCCTATGCTCGTAGAAACTCCTGTGACCTTAGAAAAGCTCTTGTCCAACTCTCCGGCTCTCTCCCGCATATCGTCAACAGAATAGGGATCTCCGCCCCAACAGTTGGTGGTAACCGGAGAAATTTTGTCTTTATCATCTCCGTTTCCTTTGTCCCAAACCACAATCGAATTGAGGATATCAGCCATTTCTTCATCATCAAGCCATGGGTGACTTCTGCCACAGGTACTAGAATCAAAACGGTAGTTTTGTGAGTACCAAGCCCAATAGAACCACGGGGACTTCGCCTTCTTTTCGTAGGCATCTCCTGGCCAAGAACCGTCATCATCCCAACCTACACCATCATCTATGTAACCACCGGTTGTGGAAGAATACATGGCATGGGAATCACCGGAAATTATTTCGTTTTCAGTTTCATCCACAGCTTTCTTCCAACGTTCAGGAGGGTTATCGGCTTTGCTCTTTAGGAAAACTTGACAGCTTTGAGATGTACAGATGGTTTTGCCAGCTTTTACATATCTGTAGGCGTAGGTTCTTCCTGCTACTGCTTGTGCTTTTAGTGCTTCTTCTGGCCAATCACTGGGCATTTCTGCCAATCCATATAAGTAATATTGAAAATCAAGGTCGCCATAGCCCTCTACTGAAATCTCGTCAGGCAGATCATCGTCTTCCTTTACATCATTTCTATAATAGAATTTTATGATATCTTCATAACTTTGCCCGTCTTCCGCGCGAGCAGAAGCCCCGTATTGACTCATGCCTCTGTAGTGGGTGTATGCGCCATAGCTAAAAGCCGCAAAGGCGGGGCTAAAAGGCGGATCAGGCACTGACCAAGTTGGTGAATCATAATTTCCCACAGTACCGTTACCCTCACCTGATTTTGCTGCAATAATCTCTTGCTGTTTTTTTGTTAAACTATCTATCTCTTCCGCAAGAGATTTAAGCTCGCTTTCGTAGTTGTTCTCTTTACCTTCTAGGTCTCCGAACTTACTTTGCGCCTCATTCTTCTGAGAATCTAGTTGAATTTTTAAGGCTACGATTTCTTTTTTTGATTCTTCCAAATCCACTTTAATCTCTTCTGCTTCTTTTTTGTCACTTTCAAATGCTTTGATTTCGGAATTAAGCGCCCCTATTATTTTTATAGTTTCGCTGCCCAAGGTTTTTTCAAATGAATAAGCCCTTGTGGCATACTGAAATCCATTTAAACCACCCGGCAGGCTGCTAGACAAGAAAATCTCCAAGTTGTTCAAAATACCATTTTGATAATAATGCTTTACTACTGTGTTTCTTAGGTTTATTTTGTCAGACAAGGATTCGCGCCTGTTCTCAAGGTTCTGCTTGATTTCTTCCAAAGTTTTTTCCATTTGAGTAATACTTGCTTGAAGATCATCTATTTCTGTTTGGGTGATATGGAGTTCTTGTGAAAGTTTGCTAATGGTACTGGAAACGCTTTCCTTTTGACTTTTTATGTCAGAAAGTTTTTTGCTGGTAGACTCGTATTCTTCTTCGCGCTCTTCGATTTCTTTTTGTAAACAAGCTGCTTTATCATCAAGATCAGTAATGTCTTTGCATGGCGCGGCAACAACGCTTGAAGTGATAAAAAGCGTAGCAAAAAAAAGAATTGCCAGAATTATTAAACGCGAATGTAATTTGAGCAGGAACACGTACTCATTATATCAGTCAAAGCAGTGCATCCAAAATTTCATTGACTTCCAGATGTATTCTTATGATAATAACCTTGTCTATATGTTAAATAAGACTGTATTTACAAAATTTGCACTTTTTATGCTACTACTTGTAGCCACTTTTACGCTCTGGAACAACAACGCACAAGCTCAAACCTGCGGACAGTCCGGCACGGTAGGTATATGCGGATCCCGAGGAGGATGTGATAATGATGAAAAATGTACACTGCTACCCGGACCAAATAACTATCAATGCGTGCTCGACAACTCTTGCTCATGTAATGCCTCTGTTTGCCAACCTTTTTGTATCAACTTAGGGCTTGTTTTCTCACACTGTACCGCGACCGGAAACTGCTCATGCGTGGCCGGCAGTCTTACTTGTGGACAAACTGGTACAGTCAATAAGTGCGGTTGGGACGGCGGATGCTCGAGTGGAGAAAAATGTATGAGTGTTGGGGGAACCCCAATATGTGCAGGCCACCCAGACTGTATTTGCGGCCCCACAATGTGTCAACCCATTTGTGCAGCTCAAGGAGGCATTTACAGAGGTTGTACTGCAGATGGAACCTGTAGGTGCGATACCAACACCGGAGGACAACCCGGTGGCGGAATGCCAGGGCAATACCCCGGAGCAGGTAGAGGGGGTTTAGCAGGATTACCTGATTACGACGATGTTAGCGTTCTTTTGACTATTTTAAGAAATCTACTTATCCCAACGGGAATTATTATAGGTATAGTACTTATCGTCACCTGCGGATACAGCATAATGACAAGCCAAGGCGACCCTATGAAGCTAAAAGAGGCGAAAGAATGCATCACATCTGCTATAATGGGCTTGATATTCATTGTGTTGTCCGTATCTATTTTGAATCTAATTATAGATTCCATTATTGGAAGAACTTAAAGGAGGTGTAAAAAAATGAACTTAGTACAACAAGTATTAGCACAGTCATCTGTAGGAACTAAAGTGATCATACCTAACACAGGTATCACAACTTTGAGAGATTTGTTCGCTATTATCATCAACGTTCTTTTGGGTGTTGGTATATCTTTAGTGGTTATATTCTTGATCTTGGGAGGTATTCAATACATTACCAGCAAGGGTGACGTAAAAGCAGCAGATCAGGCTAGACAATCTTTAACAAATGCTGTGATAGGATTTATCGTAGTGGTATGCGCCTTCACTATCAAGGCTATAGTACAGAACATATTCGGTATACAGAACAACGGACTTAATGTTAACTCCGTTACCCCATTCTAGTTCTAACTTTAGGACCAGAATCCTTACTTGAAATAGAAAAAAAAGCCTCGGTACATCCGAGGCTTTTTTTGGTACAATTGCAACATGGGACAATTTGACTTGATACCAAACCCAAACAACACAGGCAGTATTGAATGGCCCACAAATTCCAATTTGGGCTCATACTATGTACTATCTTCAATATTTCTAAACTTAATGTTAGGTGTGGGTATAACAGCGGGAATGATAGGACTCATAATGGGGGGCATTAAGTACATAACAGCAAAAGGCGATATTAAAGCCGTAATGGGAGCTCAAAAAACAATAACTTACGCTGTTGTTGGTTTTATTGTGGCAGTTCTAGCCTATGCGATTAAATTAATAATTTTAAGAATGCTTGGTGTAAGCAATACAGACATACTTAATACACCTACAAACATATGATGAAAAAATTAGTTATTTTTACTTTCTTATTTGTAGTTTCGCTCAATATCAACTCCGCTTATGCAGTGCTGTCATTCCAAGAAGTTTGCGTTGATACATATACCTCTGAGCTTCCAGCTTTGTACTCCATATTGTGTCCAGTGATAAGAATATTGAATGTTTTGATTCTCATGGCGGGGGCGGGTTTTGTGATCATGGTGATAAATGCAGGCTACAGGTATTCAATGGCGCTAGGAGATCCAAAAGGTATAGAGGGTGCACACAATACATTAACCTATGCTGTAATTGGCTTCTTTATAACAATAGGTGTTTATGTAATTTTAAGAATTATCGGACAAATATTTGATGTTAAAGCCTACTACATGACAGTGCCACAATTATTCAACAGCTTTTTCACAGCATTCTATGATTTGCTTGATTATGCCAACATCAGAATCATACAATAAACAGTTTTTACAACTATAGCTTGAATGTGTAAGTATCTCCCGAAGTAAAGGAGACTATAAGGCGTTCCATGGATGCCATGATGTAAGATTCCTTGAGTACACCTGCCTTTAGAGCGGCTTCTAGAGTAACCTTTTGGAATTCTTTGCTCTCTAAGCCAAGCAGATAAAATTCAAAGCCTAACCCATCAACAAACGATGTGATAAGCACTGTAGTGGGATCATAAAACGCTAGTGTGATATTCGGACCAAATTCAGCCAAACTACCAAGGTCATACTTGGCGCCAGTGAGCATATTTTGCGCAACTACTAAGCTGCCTGAAACATAAGCAATGGTAGAACGATCTGGTGATATAACTGCTTTAGAAACTAGATTGTTAGAAACTAACTCTTGGCTCCAGGTAGTTCCGTCTTTCGACGATATCAAGTACAGATCTGTACTATCGCCAAATTCTTCTCCACCTTCAACCTCTTGAACACTAACAAAGGCATCATTAGCTAGCCAAAAAAGCTTGTTTACACCTGACCCTATAATTGAACCTACAGGAGAGCGCTCCGTTGGAATACTTCTGATCAGTTGAGTAAATAGCTTGGATTGCCCGGTTGTATAGTTTATGTCTCCATAGTAAGCAACAGCATCGTTAGTTGGGGCCCAGCTGTAATTGGCACCTGGATAAGCTAGGGGAGTTACAACGGGTTTCTGAACTAAAAGATCGGTGATACCGGAAAAATCCACCAAGTAAGATTTTTTCTCTGCTTTGGTTCTGCCTGTCATAGCTATTAGGCGTTGTGAATTGTTATCCCAATGAATCTCAAATACATCCTTGAGAATGTTTGGTAACACAGTAAAGGAATCCCTTCCAGTCGATGCCTCTATGGTTCGAATTCCTGGGTGATAAGAAACGAGGTAGGGACGTCCTGTGGAGGAAGAACCTATCAATCTGCCTTCCCCGGACAAACGCCCTTTGTATGACAGGTCGAGCTCAGGTGCTTTGTTAAGATTGATGGCAAATTCGTTTTTTGTTCCGGACTTAAGATTAATCTTTTTTTCTACAGTGAAATACCCCGCTCTTTCAACACGAAGAGTGTAGTCACCGGCAGATACATCTTCAGAATACATGGGCGTGAGAGAAGAAAATCCCAAACTACCCAAAGTAACGGAAGCACCCACAGGATTTGTAACCACCTGAATGCTGGTTACAGGAGCACCGTTGTTTGTAAATTTAGAAAATGGGCTGGTAGTCACTGTGCTGCTACGCATGCCTGAAATCACTACATACACTACCACCAAAAGTAGTACCAAAATGATCTGATTATTTCTTTTTCTGAGTAGTAGTTTAAGCTTTTGCATATGTTAAGTATTACTGATTGGCTGCAGGACTACAACCATTCCTGTTTGGCAAATCTCTGTGACAACAAGGTGTTCCTCCATAATCCGGATTTGAAGTTAAACAGCGAGATCCAGGCACCAAATCCAAGTAAGTTTGTACCACGCAAACATCTAGATCTTGTGAAGCAAACCAGTTACTAGTGCTTGCAGCGTTATGAGCATGGACAGCACCTAAACACGTACCACTAGCATCAGGCTTACAGGCAGAACCTGTATTACTCATTAAGGCAATCTGAGTACCTCTAGTAACATGTCCTTCAGCCCGGCCTTCTTGCCTATTGTGCGCAAAATACATTGCAGGAAGACAATCATTATCGGGAAATATCATAACGGTATAGCCCCCAACAGAGTCATCATAAGGATATACATCTCCATCATAAGGAGCATAAACAGGGGCACCTTCTGCGGCAAACAAATCTACAGGTCTATAACCATCACCATGAAAACACTCATTGTTACCACCACCGGAAGGATAAAGTGGATGCATTATGGTTGTTCCTGCAGGACAATCCGCGCCTGTACCCCACGTACCGTCAGGCAAGCTACCACCTCCCGTAGGAATACCACCCCCAGAAGTAACAACAGTACCTTGACCACTAAAACTGATATCCTCCGGAGGAGATTTGGCGGGATTTTCAGGATTGATTGTAGAAATGATACCCATGAAACCCAATCCGGCAAGCAATACCAACGGCCCGCAACCAAACAACGAGATATACGCAAGTTTTTGTGCGGTCTTTTCCAAGGACTCAATGCCCGCCTGCCAAAAATCAGAAAAGTCCATTTTAAAGAGAGCGTTACGTACTGCTTTCAGTCCATTTAGAACTTTATCCTCAATACGAACGATCGCCCCAATCAACACTTTTCTAACTGCCAAAGCAACAGGAGTGGCTAAACCGCCGGAAGCACCTTCAATGCCTCCAGATACCAAATCAGCAATACCTTCAGCAATGGCGTACTTAATATAGGTAATAGGTTTGAGGAATTTTCCAGCTTTGGTACCAACAAATGATTGAACGCGATTTAGTGTAGAAGTCAGCTTCTCCATTAAACCTGCATATTTTCTGGTGAGATCTATAAAGTCAAAACCAGCTGCTTTTCGCTTTTTTACCCAAGCTAGGAACGCATCAAAATAATAAAGCCTGGACAAATTAAGAGTTCCGTCTGGGTTGTATATACCAAGTTTGTTTCCGGCACCTTTGAGCCATGCCTGCAACTGCTGCAACTCTCCCATAAACTTCTTAACACTTTCTTCACTCTCACCAAGGATTCCTGTTTTGTTGAGTAGGTTTATCAAATCATTCTTGGCCTTTGGATCCATAAGATCGGTGCCTAGCATAGCCAGAAGCATATTGTCATCGATAATCCCAGCCTCTTTTAGCTTACCCAACTCTATAGCCATCTTAAAGTGATCCCCACCCACAGTTTGTATTTTATCTACAATGAGTTTTCCGGTTTTTTTGTCTCTAATATCAACTGTGACCCTGTTGGCAACAATGTTTCTTAGCGGACCTTCTTTGATCATCCACGCCATTGGTCTAAAGGCTATGAACATGTCTTTGTATTCTTTATCCTTAAGGTAGTTCTCATCTACCTTAAGCCCAAAATAATGCATTCTCTCAAGAATTTCTCGAATAGCATAAGAAGGGGTGTAAGAAGAAATCTTGCCTTTTAACCTACCTGCGTACAAATAGGTGTTCAGGAACTTAGCACCAAAAAAGTGCCCAATCAAATCACCGTATGCCTCACGGATATATTCATTCTCAATACGCTGATTCCAAATCATTATTCTTCGAACGCCTTCTACATCCTTTGTATAAAACCCAACTGAATTGTTTCTATCCAAGTTTGACTGGAGATCTTCTTTAAGTACTCTCTCGCCAAAACCCTTTTTTACACCCTCGTTGAGCACGTCGTAACCAGCAAGCGCGTTCTTATGTTTGTTCACTCTATTGCTCATAAGCTGGGCGGAAATACGCCCGTCGTATTTGATCTCACCCCTCTTTAAAGGATCCAAAAGATCTGTTTGCAGATTATTGAGGTAATTGTCCAGTTCTTGAGCCTGATCTTTAAATTGTCTTGCAAGTTCTGGCGCGCCATTTGTGGCATAGTAGGCAGCAAGATCATTCATTTGATCTTTTGCTTGTTGCACATTTGTTTCCAAATCCTTAGTCAATCCAGCGATTTTGCCCATGTGTTTAGGATTAGCGCCTTCGTTAAAAACGTATCCGAGGTTCTTGGCCATGTCGCCCATATTCTTCTCAATGGCGTCTACTGTTGCGTACACTTCTGCCTTTTTAGCAAAACCTGAGAGTGTAACAAAGGCAGTGTCAATATCTTCTTGGCGAGTTAGGCCAAATTTGGCTCGAGCAATAGTCTCAAAAGCAGTTCTATCTTCTGTCATTTGGGCATATGTCAACCCAACTGCATCAAAAGTTCTTGACCTTAATTGAGCGTCCCAATATCTTCTACCTTTATCGTTGTCTGAGTTTGTGTAAAAGTTAACTACAGCATTAGCATAAGTGTCATAAACATCTTTTTTTGTTTCGTGTGTGATTGTGCCTTTATTCTTTGCGATAAACTCGTCCATGGATAAACCAGAGGCGTTGAACTTCGCATAGAGGGCTGGGTCGGCAACAATCTGTTCAGGGGTATATAAGAAACGCTTTTTTTCTTTTTCTACTCGGTAGACAGGGTCAAAACCTTTGTTTGTACCACCAACCTGTAACGAACTAGCGTCATCAGTTGCTCTACCATGAGCCGAGCGCCTAAAAGATCCTCTGGAAAAAGTGTCTGTCAAAAAACCTGCACCAATACCTGTGGGAGCAATACCATAGACAAACCCGTCCATAAGCATTTTCCTGTAGTTTTTGTCCAAGTCCTCGTAACTTGCCAGATTGTTCCAAACACCTTTTACCTGTTTCCAAAGATGTTTTTTTCCGTCTTTATAATAGTTGTAGGGATTAAGATCCCAGCTCATGTCTGCAGTTCCTAAGAACTGGTTTGCCTCATGCCAATCTTCTCTAGCTTCTTGAGTTAAGCTGTCTGCAGAAAATGTAGGGTTTGCACCAATAACAGTATAGCCGCCAGAAACCTTCATGGAGCTTTTGATGTCACCTATAAAGGTATCGTAAAAGAAATTAAGTGGGCTTTTTGGAACACCCGGAAGACCTTGAGTCATCAAGTCGAAATCTCTATCTAATGTTCCAAAAACGTCGAACAGGGGCCTGAACTCTATACCAAAGCGTTGATACCTAGGTCCGCCACCGCGTGTGGGCTTGCTTCCAGGGTATTGTCCTGATATCGAATAGAATGGGTTAAGTACCATGTGCTTATTCTAACTAGAAATTGCCTTATTTAAAATACCGAATTATTTTCAATGCAACATATAGGCCATGTTTAGGAAAATGTTGATCAACCTTAAAAAATATGAAACAATTCTTTTGATGCGCAGCATGAGTCGTCTTTTATTAATATCTCTCTTATTTGTTGGGAGTTTTTTTGTGGTTCAGGGCAAGGCGCATGCCCAAAACGATCCTTGTAACCCTTTATTTGTAACTTCGTACTCAGTCATATCTTGTATCTTCACTAATATTGTGGAAGTGGCTCCTGAGATTGACATCATAAGGACAATGATCAATTCTCCTTCAGTTATAATCGTTAACTTTATAATGAGCGTCTTAGCAGACTCATCTTGGGATGAGTTGATTTTGTGCTCCAGAGCCCAACAACCCTTTTTGCAACAGTGCAGGGTAGGGGAAACTTCAACATGTGGATTTAGCATAACAAGACAGAATGCCAGAGGAAACGGAAGTTTGTTTGGATTTGCGCACAAAGTTGGTTATGTCATAAGCCAACCAGATATCCTACCTGTTAATTTAGCTCTATGGTTTAAAGATGAAGTGAAAGATATTCCTGTCTTAGGAGATTCCGCCTTTGCACAAACTGTAAACTATCCTAATGTTATCGCCGCTGAATTTGTTTTAACACTCTGGAGGCAATTTAGAAATCTTGCTTACGGATTCTTGTCCTTAGTCATGATTGTAATAGGAATAATGATTATGGTGAGAAAGAAAGCAAATCCTCAAATGGTAATCACCATGCAAAGCGCTATACCTAGAGTCATAATCGCCATGGTACTAATCACCTTTAGTTATCCAATTGGCGCTACTGCCGCATCATTCACGGGACCTTTGATGAAGTTATCAGGAGATGTTCTTGCAGGTGTAGCTGATTTATGCGCCGGAAGCAATGAACCAGTAAATTTTGGTGGACTTTCATTACTTATTCTTATGTTCCCTATGGTAATGCTTGATACCGGATCAATTCCTACAGGAATAGGTACAATCACAATATTATCTTTTGTTCTTATGTTCGCTTTATTAATCATGCTTATGGCATTCTTCTCTATGGTGTTGGTTTATATCAAGATCTTAGGCTCTATTGTCTTTGCGCCAATCAGATTTGCGCTAGGAGCAATACCTGGAAATGAAAGCAATACAATAGATTGGTTCAAACTACTTGCAGCAAGAGTTTTGAGCATTCCTGCAATGTTCTTTATGATAAGTCTTGCATATAGAATTCCTTTGTACGCTTTTGTCACAGGTTTTGGTGGAACCAACTTCTTAGGATTCTCTGGAACTTTCATTGCCGGAATATTAGGATCAGCTCAAAACTCATTAATGTGGACAATCGCTCCATTTATAATGCTTATGTTACTTGGACAAACACTTTCCATACCTAAAAAGGTAGAAGAAATGTTCATGGGACCCCCTCAAAGAAAAAGATAATATTAAACCTTCACCAACTAAGTAATATCAACTATAATTAGTATTGAATGGCATTAAACGATCAACAGATTACTAATAAACAGCATGCAGTTCCACAAAACATCATGGATGTGGAATTTAAACTGATTGGCGATCTGACGATGCGTCAATTTTTTTATCTTCTGGCAACAGGTATATTCTCATATGCGGCGTTTGCACTGCTAGATACATTCTTAAAGTGGTTTATAGTCTTGGGTGCTGCAGGTCTGGGCATTGTTTTAGCATTTATTCCTATCGAAGATAGAGGTCTGGATGAGTGGATTACTAATTTCTTCAAAGCCATTTATCTGCCAAATCAAAGAATCTGGAAAAAAGACCCTGTAATACCCTCAGCATTTAATTATCAAAACATAAACGTTGTAAAACAGGAATTGATAACACTGACGCCAACAACCAGTAGAAGACAACTCGAGGAATACCTTGAATCTTATGGACCTGCAAGAGAAAAAGACCCATTGGATATTCAGGAAGAAGAATATATCAACAAGGTGAGACTTGCATTTGCAAACGCACCCGTGTATACGGCGGTAGACCAAACAATAACGTACAAAACTACGCAAAGTGCACCTACACAAAGCGCTGTAATCGTTTCTGATGAGCCAATTCAGCAAGGCGCAACAACACAACCACCTCAAATAGAACCCAAAAAGCCTGAGACTTCGCCAAAAGAAAATGCACAACAACCTGCACAAGAAAAACCACAAAGAGAACGCTTCAAACTCAACTTACCAAAACGAACAGGTACAGAACCAAAACCACTTTTACCAATATCACCCGACAGGCATTCGGGACGAAAATTCACCAGTTTACTACCTAAACAAGGAGAAATCATTCTACCTATCAGAGGCGAAAAGATTCTAAAAACACAAGAAGATGATGCGTTGGAAGAAGATGTAAAAACCAAGGCAGATCAACTTCTTAAGCTGTTAGGTCAAATAAAAAGAGAAGAAGGTATAACAGATGTTAAAACTCCTCAAACCAAAAACATCGAAAACACTAAAAAGGAGCCTGAGGTTCAGGTTAGCACAGAAGCTAAAGAACTAGCCGAAAAGATAAAAGACGAAAATACCAAACTTAAAGAAGAGATAACACAACTCCAGACAGAGATACAAAAAGAACAGAAACCACAAGAAAAGAGTATCAAAGAACAAATTCTGCAAAGACTGTTACAAAAGCAAAATAAAACGCAAGAAGATTACGAGGTACTTAAAAAGCAAATCGCGGAACTTCAACAAAAACTTGCAGAAAAAGAAGGTACTGGAGCTAGTGCTAGGGAAGCAACACCAAACTCCAGCGCATCACCAAAGTATGCACAGATACAACCGTTAACGACCGAGCCAAACATAATTTCAGGCATTATAAAAGATGATCAGGGAGTTGCTTTAGCAGGAGTAGTTGCTATAGTTAAGAATGATCTTGGGGAACCTGTTAGAGCTATAAAGTCAAACAGTCTGGGACAATTCAAGATCACTACGCCATTATCTAACGGTGCATATATAATAGATATAGATAAATCTAACGCAACCGGATGCACCTTCGATATAATTAGAGTTAACGCAGACGGTAAGGTTATTCCTCCAATTGAATTTGCAGGAAAAAGATAGTATATGCCACTTATACAAGCAACAACACAAGAACATTTAGATATAGAAGATGTAAAGGATAATTTGGTCGTACTCAAAAACGGAGCAGTTTGTGCAGTTATGGAAACAACTGCAGTTAACTTTGATCTGCTCTCAGAAATCGAGCAAGATGCCATCATCGCAGCCTTTTCGATGCTTTTAAATTCCATTACGTTTCCTGTACAAGTCATCATTAGGTCAAAAAAGCTTGATATCACCAAATACATTGAAAAAGTCATGAGAACAGAAAGACAGATTACGGATCCACTGCTTAAGAGGCAAGCGGAAGCATATAGAAAATTTATACAGGAGCTAATTCAACAAAACGAAGTACTCTCCAAAAAGTTTTATGTGGTGATTCCTTCAGGGGGAACAATGATAAGAGAACCGGGGGCGAATCCATTTGAATTCATTACCAAGTTAATGGGGGGACACAGCAGAAGAACCCACGTGGACGTCGACAAGGCAATCTTAGATGCACAACCTCAACTAGCACCCAAAACAGATCACATTGTTAAAGAGTTTAATCGAATCGGAGTAAGAACTCGTCAACTAACAACACAAGAGCTGGTAGAATTGTACTTTGATATTTATAACCCATCCTCTGTACATGGACAGAGAATAAGAGCAAATGTAGATGATTACAAAACAGCAATAGTAAATCCTGCTATATTAGAAGAATAAAATGTTTAAATTGCCAAAATTACAATTCTACAAAAAAACACAAACTCAAGAAGCTGCCGCAATTCAAGATCATTTGAATCAGACGGATCACACAACAAATAAGCAACCTGCACAAATCTTGGCAGAAGGAATGCTAAATGTACGAGACATTATTTCCCCATCGGCAATTGAAGTAGATTTCAATCATATACGCGTAGGAAACACTTATTACAGAACGTTATTTATATCAGGCTATCCTAGATTCGTTGGGGCGAACTGGCTCTCACCTGTGATTAATTTTGATCACACGCTAGACATTTCAATGTTCTATTATCCTGTCAAATCAAAAGGCATTCTAGACGACTTAAGAAGAAAAATCACAGAAATGGAAGCTACTACAATGTCTAACCAACAGAAAGGTAAAATAGTAGATCCAGCCGTAGATATTGCTTTGAAAGACGCAAAAGCATTGCAAGAGCAGTTAGTAAAGGGCGTGGAGAAATTCTTCCAATTCTCGTTTTACATAAGCATTCCAGCCGAAACCATCGAAGAGTTAGAAAATGTCACACGAAAGCTAGAATCCACTTTGGGATCACTCCTGCTTATATCTAAGACAGCAACATTACAAATGGAACAAGCTTTTCAAACTACTGTGCCAGTAGCTGCAGACAAACTCTTAGTAACCAGAAACATGGATACTACAAGCCTAGCTACAACTTTCCCTTTCACATCTTCTGATTTAACTTCCGACGATGGAATCATGTATGGCATAAACAGACACAACGGGTCTTTGGTGATTTTTGACAGGTTTTCTTTGGAGAATGCCAACACAGTAGTATTTGCAAAATCAGGTTCAGGTAAATCTTACTTTGTTAAGCTGGAAGCACTTAGATTGATGGTATTCGGAGCAGAAGTCATGATTATTGACCCTGAGGAAGAATATAGGCCACTAGCAGAAGCTGTAGGAGGCAATTACATAAGTTTTGGCCCTGATTCCCCGCACAAAATAAATCCATTTGATCTTTCTGGTATTGCTGTAGAAGGAGAAAACGAATTAGGCCAAAAATTACTTTCTCTGCACACATTACTAAAACTCATGCTCGGTGCTCTAAATCCAACAGAAGAAGCAATATTGGACAGAGCTTTGATAGAAACTTACAGAATTAAAGGCATAACAACAGATCCAGACACTCAGAGAAACAGAGAACCACCTGTAATGGAAGATTTATATAAAGTATTGCTAGGCGCTGAAGAACGTGAAGCAAAAGGAATGTCTGAAAGGTTAGAAAAATACATTAGAGGCTCCATGGCAGGAATCTTCGATTCCCAATCATCCATAGACTTGGACAGCAAAATGACCGTTTTTTCTACAAAGAGGCTTGAGGAAACCCTAAGGCCCGTAGCTTTCTACATAATCCTAGACTTTATATGGACAAGAATCAGAAAAAACCTACGTAAGAGAATTCTGATTGTAGAAGAAGCTTGGTATCTGCTAGAAAACGAAGATAGTGCGAGATTTATCTACGGAATTGCAAAACGCGCAAGAAAATACTACTTAGGACTAACCACTATTACACAGGATGTGGGAGATTTCTTAAAATCAGAATATGGAAAGGTTATTGTTACAAACTCCTCACTACAGATTCTGCTCAAGCAGCATCCGGCAGCTATTGATAGAGTTGCAGAAACTTTCTACCTTTCAGAAGGAGAAAAAAGATTACTGTTGGCAGCAGATAGAGGCGAGGGGTTGTTCTTTGCAGGTGCAAATCATGTTTCAATCAAGATAAAAGCTTCTGATCAAGAACATAAGCTGATAACTACAGATCCAGAAGAAATACTCAAACTAAAAGCCGAAGGCCTTATAAAACAGACTAACATTCCTCCCAGACCTGCATATGTACCTGCACAAAGATATGATACCAACAAATATGAAACTTTAGATAAAGAACAAGCTCCACCTGTAGCCCAAACGCAGGCATCACAAAGTGTACCTGCAACACCAAGGACTACCGCACCACAAATGCAACAGCCAGTAAGGCCTGCACCACAACAACAACAACCACAACAGCAGCAACAAAACAATAATCTGCCCCCAATAGCACCCGGAAGTCCAGCTGATCTAAAAAGACGTGCACAAGCACAACAACCTGCACAGGTAACTAGCCAGACACCTAGACCATCTCAGCAGGGAGTACCCAACGTACAAAGCCAAAGCACTGCACAGCAGGCAACACCAAAACCTGTTGTTCCACAACAAGCACCTCAACCAAAACCACCTCAACAGCCTATACAACAGACGCAATCTGAAAATGTTTCTTTTGCACAAAGAATGGCCCAAAAAGCAGGCAATACGGACATTACAGAGAAACTAACCAATCCGGTAGCACCTACTCCTACTCCTACTCCTACTCCTACTCCTACTCCTACTCCGGCTTCGACTTCAACTCCTACGTCTACAGCACAATCACCGGCAGCAAGCATAAGCACACCGAATACAAACACACCAATATCATTTGCAGAAAGAATGGCGGCTAACTCAAACAAGCAAGCTACCGTTACAACTGAGCAGCCCACAAAAGTTACACCTGAAACACCAGCGTCTCAACCAAAAGTACTCTCAAACAGCGAACTTCCTGAGTGGGCACGAGTGAACGACGTTACAGACAGTAAAAACACCCCACAGGTAAACGAAGGTAACATAAGCACATTAGGCAAAGATAATAATCAAGAAGGCGTGATAAGTATTGGAGACGATCAAGGCAAAATAGCTAGTCTATAAGCAGTAAATCAATTACTGAACTCTCAAAGGCATTATAATATGAATGTAAGTGTCATCGGACACTGGGCGAAGTACGCCAGCAGAAGTAACTCCCTGTGTTTGGAAAACAAATTTTGTAGTCTTTACATTACTTAAGACTTCCATTAGGTACTTCGGGTTAAACGCTATCTCCATAGATTCACCGTCTACTATAGCCTCTATATCGGCACTATGCTCACCTGTTTCCTGTGCAGACGAACGCAATTTGATGTAACCATTGTTATCAAATTCCAATTTAACTGCATTATTGTCTTCGCTTGTGAAAATGTTGGCAGCTCTCACCGCTTCCAGCAATGAATCTGAGTCAAACTCGGCAGTTAAAACATGCTCATTCGGAATAATTCTTTTGTAATCCGGGAAATTTCCTTCAAAAATTCGCGTAGCTACCAAAACATCTTCAGAATCAAAAATCGCCAGATTGTCATCTTTGTTAAGATAAAATCCCAAAGGTTCTGTGCTGTTTGAAAATATGCGTGTCAGTTCCAACAAGGTTTTTGCTGGTATAACCAATGAAAAAGACTCTCCGTTACCTTCAAGAGAAATGGTTTTTTCCGAGAGTCTAAATCCATTTGTAGCAGCGATTGTTAATTTACCGTCGGAGTAATTCAAATTTATGCCGCTGTAAATAGGTCTGGATTCATCAACAGCAGCAGAAAACGCAACGGAGGCTACTGCCTGGGCAAAAGTATGGGCATCCAGTTTTAGTAAAATGCTGCTTTTAGAAAAATCAGGTAGTGTGGGGTAATCAGAGGCATCTACACTGTTAAATTTTGTTTTGGACTTTGATGAAGCCACATGAAGCATGTTACTTGCAAGCTCTACCACCAAGTTACCCGGCGATGTCGTAGAAATAAAGTCTTTTAGTAGTTTGGCGGGCACTGTGATAGTTCCTTCAACATCCACGGACGCTCCAAAACTTGCCACAATAGCAGTGTCTAGATTTGTTGTAGAAAGAGTAACCTTGTTATCCTTGGCGATGATGAGAACATTACTCAAAATAGGGAGCGAACTTTTTACCGGAACAGCTTTGGAAACAATATTTAATGTTTTAAGTAAATTTTCCTGAAGGCAGGTAAATTTCATATTATGCTTTTGGTTTCAATACAACACGACGATCTCTTCCTTCTCCAACACTCTCTGAAATCACATCGTCATAAGAGGCTAAGAACATATGAATGTGTCTACGCTCGAAAGGATTCATAGGAATCAGTTCTACGGGTTTTTGGAAAAATCTGACCTTATCGATAGAGCGCTTAACCAATTCTTCTGTTCTCTCCATTTTAGACGACCTGTAGTTGTTGATGTCCACTACTACACTCTTAGCAACATTAAATTCCTTAAAAAGCATGCTGTTCAAGATGTTTTGTAAGGCAGACAATGATTCCCCATGAAACCCGATAAGGAAACTAAGATCATTACCAGAAATGTTGATTTTTGTGGAATCATCCTCTTCTAATACATCAACATCAGGTTTTATAGAAAGGTGTTTAAAAATGTCGTTTAATTTGTTTTTTATAAATTTTATGTGTTCCATTAGTTTTTCGCCTTCAAAGCTTTTATACGCTTAACAAGAGGATATAGACCTCCCCAACCAGTTACATAGTATGACTGAACTATAGAAAACAAGGTTGTAACCAAAATATATAGAACAGTTCCTGAAGGCAGCTTAAGACCCACTAAAACAGTCATTATGGGCATCATAAAGAGCATCTGCTCTTGCACATTATAGGCGATATCATCTGATTTGTCAGGTGTTTTCTTGGATATCTCAACGCCCTTCTCCACATAGGGCATGGTCATTTTTGATGCAACAAATTGCAAAACACCTGAAAGTACAGGTAAAACATATGTTGGATCAGCTTTACCCAAATGGAAAAAGCCAAATCTCAAACTAATATCTGAAAGAGCTCCAAATTTTAGAGAATCAAAATAGATAAGAGAATTTATTGATGAAATCGAATCTATATCCGTAAATTTACGTATCACACTAAATAACGCGATAAGAACAAAAAGCATGGGTAATTGAGTTAAACAACCAGCCGCTGGGCTAATACCATGCTGCTTTAAAAGCTCCATCTGCTTTTCGGCTTGAATTTTCTTATCGTACTTGAATTTCTGTTTGATTTTCTCCAACTGGGGCTGCAATTCTCTTTGCTTTTGCATAGTTCTGAGTGAAGGAAGCATTAATGGTAAAAGTAGAACACGCACAAATACGGTAAAAAGTATAATGGAAACCCCCAAACTTCCTGTTAAATGCTCCAACAAAACCATCAGGTTAAAGAGAGGGTTTATAAGTATATTGTTCCATAAAAAAGACATAATTATTTCTTAACTACAGGATCATAGCCACCCTTAAAAAGTGGATTACACTTAGCTAATCTCCATATACCAAGAGCAGAACCTTTCAAAAGCCCAAAATGCTCAATGGCTTCATAAGTGTACTTTGAACAACTAGGTTCAAATCTACAAACTTTAATACCAAATCTACCGGGAGATAAATACGTTTTGTAAAACTTTAACAAACTCAGTATTAAGTTCTTCATATGTTCTATCCAAACATGCCGGCTTGGGATGTAGCACCAACCAAACTCCCTGACTTATTTTAGCAGAATTATGCCTCAAGAGCTCTCTAAACAGGCGCTTTAATCTGTTTCTTTTAACCGCAGTCTTCATAGTCTTGTTGGACACTACTACACCTGCTTTAAAAGGTCTTTCATGGTACTTTGTTTCTAGTATATAGAGATAGAAAAATGGTGAAGAAAACTTTTTCCCAAAATTATGAACCTTTCGAAATTCATAACCCTTAGATAATCTGTTGTACTTTTTTAGCATCTTTCCTGCTTTAAATGAAGGGGCTAAGGTACTACTTTATCTTTAGCGCTCTCGCGAGGAGTTTCCTGCCCTTTGCTTTCCTTCTCTTAAGAACATTAACTCCGCCGGTTGTAGACATTCTTTTCATAAAGCCGTGCTTTTTTACTCTTTTTCTTTTTTTAGGTTGATAGGTTCTTTTTGGCATAACATGGCGAATTGTAGACTATAAGCAGAAAACAGTCAAACAATTTGCGTTTACTATAAGCTTATGGTATTTTTGAGTAAGATTAGTGAGTAAAGGAGAAGAGCGATGCTTGCAATTCACAGTAAGAAGGCGTTTTATAGCGTTATCAATACGCTGATAATCTTTTTGGCTGGTGGCATGATCACAGTCTGGCTTGTATCAAATGTACTGGCTTTGATTCAGCACAAGGCTGACGATACGGTTAGACCAAAACAGATGAAAGCAGGTGAGTTTACGATTCTTTATGAAGGGGATTTTCTAGAGTTTGAACTGCAAGAAAGCACAGCTGAGGGCCAGAAAGTAACACTAATGCATACTGACGACAAATTCTGGACTAACAGTAAAGGTTGTTCAATTATTCAAACAGAACAACTACAGCTCAATTGCAGTGGGATTTTAGTAGCGATACTGTTCGTGCAAAAAACACCTGCGGCACTACAAGAAGACGGGGTCATAACAAAGATTCCTGCAAGGGTATTAAATACAACGCCATAACATTTTCACAGGCTCTGCTTGCGGTTTTACTGTCAACAGAGCCTAAATCTAAAACAAATACTACTGAAGGTAGCACCAATTATAATTGCTTAAATATTGTGGATAACTCATGTAGATTTACTACAGAAAGTTTTTGTATGTAAATACGAAACTTTCAAAACTTTACAACTGCCTCAGTATATAGGTTTCGGCACTAAATGCCCTAGGAACGTGGTTTTTTCACTTTTAACTAAATGTTAGAGACAAAGAAGGATACTGAAAATATATGGAAAGCGGTGCTTGCTGAAATGCAAGTGAATTTGTCTGAACTTAACTACAATATGTGGATCAAGAATACGCTTGCTGAATCTATTGAAGAAAACGTCATAAATATTTTGTGCCCAAACACATATGTAAAAAGCAAGTTACAATCTCAATTTAGTTCTCTAATTCAATCAAGTGTAAATAAAATCGCCAAAGGAAATTTCATTTTAAATTTTAAGGTGAGCCATCAGGGGATTGAAACAACAGAAACAGGTAAAAAAGCAGAAGGGCCACTGTTTATGCAAAGCAACTTTTTAGAGCCAATTTCTCAGACAGGTAACGAAAAATATGTAAATGGATCAGGTCTACTGGAAAAATACACGTTCGAAAAATACATTATGGGATCAAACAACAGGCTTGCCTTTTCAATAGCACAAGCAGTTGCAGAAAGTCCCGGTAAAACTTACAACCCGTTTTTTTTATACTCAGGAGTAGGACTTGGCAAAACACATCTCATTCATGCCATAGGCAACAGAGTTTTACAATTATATCCAAACAAAAAAGTGATGTACTGCACAGGTGAAAACTTCACCAATGAGCTTATAGAGACAATCCAAAGCGGCAAAGGGCGTGGAAAATATAATACAAGCAAGTTTAGAGAAAAATATAGGAATATAGATCTTCTTATTATCGATGATATTCAATTCATTGCAGGCAAAGAGTCAACTCAAGAAGAGTTTTTCCACACATTCAACACACTGCTAATGTCACAAAAACAGATTGTGATAGCATCGGATAGGCCACCAAAGGATTTCAAAAATATAGAAGAGAGGATTACATCGCGTTTTGGAAGCGGGATCATTGCCGATATTCAAAAACCGGATTTTGAAACAAGGGTAGCAATACTAAGAAACAAGCGTGATATCAACAAGCACGAAATGAGTAATGAAGTTATAGATTACATAGCTCAGGCAATAGATTCAAACATAAGAGAATTGGAAGGCGCCTATCTGCAAGTGATGACTTATGCAAATGCAACCGGAGAGGACTTGAGTGTTAAGTCAGCTGCAAACGCGCTCGGGCAGGCTCAAAAAGAAGAGAAAACAAAACCGGTGAACATGAATCAAATTTTAAAAGCTGTGTGTCATTTTTACTCCGCAACTATGTCAGACATAAAAGGTAAAAAAAGAACCAAAGAGCTAGTTATACCAAGGCAAACAGCGATGTACCTGATATACGAACTAACCGAAACCCCCTATATGAGTATTGGCGATTTTCTTGGGGGCAGGGATCATACAACAGTGCTGCATGGAGTCAAAAAGGTAGAAAACGAACTAAAAACCAACATGAGAGTCAAAAATGAGATAGAACAAATAAGAAATTTAATATACACACAATAGGGAAAAAGAATAGTGTACAGAGGGGATAAATTTAAAACAAATACTAAAGATATTAACAAAACCAAAAGGCTTAGACACAAATTATAAACAAAAGCACAAGACTACTATCACAACAAAAAGCATTAAGATAACAGGGAAAAAGCCTTGAGAACAAAGAAAGTACCTTATGCACAAGTTAAACACAGCGAAAAAGCCGGTACAAAAAAGCGAAATCGACTTTTCAACAGTTTCCACATACACTACTATTATTACTACTTAATTTATATATAAATATATTGATGAAATTATTTCTATTTACTCTAATTGCAAAACTTATAAGTAAAACAATACAAGTATTAGGAAAGGGTTCTGGTAATGTTTGGCCAGGACATATTGTGCTAACCTTGTGGCCAACCTTTTTTAAAAGCATTAGTGCTCAATTTCCAAAGGGTTGTATTGTTATATCTGGTACAAATGGCAAAACTACTACTGCTAAGCTTATTTCACATCTCTTTGAATCTAATGGCTATAACGTAATAAGCAACAACACCGGCGCAAATTTACTAAATGGAATAGCTTCTTCTATATTGTTGAGTAAAAATTTCTTGAAAAATACCAAAAATAGCATTGGTGTCTTTGAAGTAGACGAACTTACATTACCTAAACTATTGTCACAGCTAGTACCTGACGTGTTAATTTTACTTAATCTTTCCAGAGACCAGTTGGATCGTGCAGGAGAAATAGATATCATTTTTGAAAAATGGTTATACTCTTTGCAAAATCTACCGCACGACTTTTCCCTTGTTTTGGACTCAGAGCAAAGTATGTTTAACTCTTTTGCTAACGTTTTTAAAGGAAAGATATTTTATTTTGATTCTGATCATTATTATGTTGATCGTACGCGTCTGCATGGTTCATTTAATGCCAAAAACGTGAATGCAGCTGTTACATGTACCAAGTTATTTGGTTTTTCTGACGCCGATTTACTACCTGCATTAGATTCCTTTGAAGCGGCTTATGGTAGAGGGGAAATATTGGAGTATCAGCGCTTGTTTCTACATTTATTTTTGGCAAAAAATCCTGCCAGCATGAATAACAATTTAGAAATGCTTATTGATCCTTCATGTAAGGTTCACCCAGATACTTTGTTCTTTATCCTTAATGACGAGATTCGTGACGGTAGAGACATTTCTTGGATTTATGATATTAATCCCAGCCATCTTTCTCAAGCTTGTCGCAATCGCAACGTTTTTGTATCCGGCAACAGATGTTTTGATATGGCTGCTCGTTTAAACTATGCAGGAGTGCCTGTAAATCAACAACACGTTAACCCCGATGTTTCTGTGCTACTTGATGTTATGGCAGAGACATTCAATGTTTTTGAGATCGTTGCTCTACCCAATTATTCCTCTATGCTTGCGCTTCGTAAGAAAATCACCGGAAAGGAGATACTATGACATTGCGTATTGGTTACTTGTATCCTGACTTGCTTAATTTATATGGGGATTCTGGAAACATAGAAACTTTAGTGTTTCGCACCAAATCTCGTGAAATTGATGTAGAAGTTTTTGAAATCAACTCTTCTACAAGAATCAACTCGCACTTTTTAAGTAGTTTAAATTTGATTTTTATGGGTGGTGGCCCTGATTCAAGCCAAAAAGAGTTATATAAAGATTTGTTAGAAAACAAGGGTCCGTTTATTAAAGATTATCTAAACTCGGGCGGCTTGGGTTTATTTATATGTGGGTCGTATCAGCTTTTGGGAGAGTATTACAAAACTGCAGATGGTACTACCTTGCCCGGTCTTAATGTTTTTGATTTATACACACAACATTTTGGAAATAGTAAGCCAAGATGTATTGGAAATACAGTATGTAAGTTAGCAGACGCAATCTTGCATGACCCTATGTTTCATCGAATAAACCCCTTTAGCGACAAGATTGTTGGTTTTGAAAATCATGGCGGAAGAACTTATCTAAAAGACGCTTCGAAAGCTTTTGCTCATGTTGTGAGTGGTCATGGTAACAATTCTGAGGATTCTACTGAGGGTTTTATCTATAAGAACAGCTTTGGTAGCTATTTCCATGGACCTATTTTAGTTAGGAATCCACACTTTGCGGATTATTTGATTATCAAGGCGTTAAATTTAGATGAATTGCCTCCACTAGACGATACGTTTTTGCATAAATCTTTTGAGCTTGGTCTTGAAGCCAATCCTTAGTTAAACCTGTTACTGGTTGTTTTTTGACGAATTCTGCCCATAAATAATATGAATCTATTACACCTAAAAAGGCATGAATTTGTTTTTTTAATAACAGTTTTTTTATTACCTGTGAATTTAGGTAAGCACTTTATCACGCTAAATTCATATGTTGGTGGCATTTTAGTCGATTACCTGATTCCCACGATCTACTTAACCGATATTTTAGTTGTTACAACACTAGTGTTATGGTTTGTGGATTCCGGTTTGAACGATTTGAAGGCATTATTTAAAAGCCGTGTAAAGATACTACATTTACTTGTGTTACTGGTCTTTGCAGGTTTTCTGTCTACTCTAGTTTCTGGTCAAATTGGCACCTCGTTCTTAGCGTTAGGGCGTTGGTTTGTTTATTCACTGCTCCTGTTGTATGTAACTTATTTTAAGCAGATACGATGGTTTTTTCTTGTAGTATTCATTTCCACATTTTTGCTTTCTATACTGTGCATTTTTCAATTCGTTGGCCAAGGATCGGTTTTTGATAACTATATTTTTTTTGGCGAGCAACCGTATTCCCCGTCTACGAAAGGCATTGTGTTAGAGAATCTAAACGGTGTAGCAAAAGTGCCCTCGTACGGAACTTTTAGACATCCCAATGTACTAGGCGGGTTTTTAAGTGTTGTAACAATTTGGATATACTCCTTTTTCAAGGAAGCTAAAAAAAAAGAAAAAAGTATTTTGCTTTTATTTTTTATCTTTGGCTTTGCAGCTTTGATTCTATCTTTTAGCCAAAGTGCCCTAATGGCTTTTATGTTAGGTTTTGCTATGCATTTGTTAATTGATTTTTGGCCTTCAAAGATAAAAGCGTTGGGCAGTTTTATTGTATCTTCCGTATTGATTATGGGAATACTTTTGCCTTACTGGGTTGAGCGTGTGGGTTTAGTTGGTAGTTCTGTTGAGCGTAGATCTGCCCTTGTTTCTTCTACACTCTCACTTGTCTCAAAGAATGTGTTGTATGGCACTGGACTTAACACCAACACTGTTTTTATAGAAAAATATATGCCTTTATCCAGGGATTTGCGCTTTATTCAGCCTGTACACAATGTATTTTTGCTTGTGTTGAGTGAAGGAGGTCTGATTTTTGCAGTTATTTTGTTTTTTATAGTTTTCTACTGTTTGTATTATTCCTATAAACAAAACTTCTTGTTCTTTGTTTCGTTGTTACAACTTCTTTTGTTAGGTAGTTTTGATCATTATCTTGTTACGCACCTACAGACATATTTACTGTTCATGTTGACGCTTGCTTTTTCATTGACATATAATCAGAAGGATTATGTATAAACTCCGTGTTTATATTCTGCTCCTAATAATCCCTTTAATTTTAACTGCTTGTACTTTGCAGGATATTCCTTTAGTAGGTAAATTTTTTGCGGGCACTTCCGTTACAGGACCCGTTGAACTTTCTGTTTGGGGACTTTGGGATAGCTCTGATATTTTTGCCACTTTGGTCAAAAGCTACCAGCAAAGCGATAAAAACGTTTCTGTGAAATACGAAGATCGTTCTGTGATCGACCTTACCGAATATAAAGAACGTGTTTTTGAGAGAGCTGTAGACCCTGCAGGACCCGATATAATGTTGGTACATAACAGTTGGGTACCCAGAATGGTTGCTGGAGGTTTGCTAAATCCCATGCCTTCAGGTTTAATCGATGCAGCGGCTTACAAGTCTACTTTTTACCCTGCTGCATTCTCAAGCGGTGTTGTAAACAATTCAGTTTATGCTGTTCCCTTTTATCATGATGGTTTAGTTTTGGTTTACAACAAAGCGCATTTTGAAGAAATCGGTCAATCCAGTCCTCCTACAGCTTGGGAAGAGTTTAGAAGATTAGCACTACAGCTTTCTAAGACTACAGAACAAGGTTTTAGAGCCGGAGCAGCTATTGGAAATGCAGATAACATCGACCACTTTTCAGATATTATTGGCTTGATGTGGTCCCAGGCCGGTGTATCGATTCCTGATCAAATAGATTCAAAAGCTGCTCAAGATGCTGTAACTTTTTACACAAACTTTGTTGCAGCAGACGGTGTTTGGTCTGCCGATCTTCCTGAAGCCACTACCGCTTTTGTTAACGGACAAGTATCTATGATTTTAGTTCCAAGTTGGAGGCTTTTGGATATTGTAGAGTCTATGCCTGATACAGCAAACATAGGTGTGGCACCAGTTCCACAAGCTATTCCTGCAAATCCTTCTTCTTGGGCAAGCTTCTGGATGTTTGTGGTGCCAAAAAGCAGTAAGCATGCAAATGCTTCATGGGAATTTTTGAATCATTTGGTATCCCAAAAATCTCAGCTTACTTATTTTAATGAAGTATCTAAATCCCGTAGCTTTGGATCTCCTTACTCAAGAGTTGATTTGGCCAAAGAGTTAAACGACAATCCTTATTTGGGCCCTATACTTGATATGGCTCCTTATGCAAAAACCGGTGAGATTGCTGCCCGTTCTGGTAACAGAAGGCAAGTTACAGCCTTGAAAGATGCTGTGAATGCTGTGTTAGGCGGAACTGATGTTTCATCAGCTTTAACAAAGGCTAAAGAAGATATAGCAAAGTGAAGAACTTTGGTAGCCAGAGTTCTCTTTTCTTCGCTTGATAGCGCAGAATTACTCTAAGCTCTGTAGTATAATCCTCGTATGCTTATTCTAGGAATCGAAAGTTCTTGTGATGAGACCGCTGCAGCGGTCGTTTTGGATGGAACACGTATAGTGTCTAGTATTATTTCCTCCTCTAGTAATCTTCATGAAATAACAGGTGGTGTAGTGCCCGAAGTGGCTGCCCGAAAACAGGTTGAATATATAGTTCCGGTTATAGAGTCTGCGCTAATGGCTGCCTCTGAAAAACTATCTTTAAGCAGAAGCCAATTGGTAAGTCAGTTAGATTATGTTGCTGTTACTGTGGGGCCTGGTCTTATGGGTTCTCTCTCGGTGGGAGTAAATGCAGCTAAAGCATTGTCTTTTGCTTGGAACAAACCTCTGATACCTGTAAACCATCTGATAGGACATATTTACGCTAATTTTTTGGATACATCTTCCGTAATCACTTTTCCGGCTTTGGTGTTGGTGGTAAGTGGCGGACATACGGATCTTGTATTAATGAAAAATCATGGTGAGTTTGAATATTTAGGAGGCACTCTGGACGATGCTGCAGGCGAGGCTTTTGATAAGACAGCACGCTTGTTAGGTATAAAATCTTATCTGGGCGGTCCTGCACTCTCCCAATTAGCGTCTAGTTTGAGTACAGCCCCAAAAATATTACCTAGACCTAAAATTAATGACGCTGATTATGATTTTTCGTTTTCGGGTTTAAAAACGGCTGTGTGGAGATTATTCATGCAAAAGAGCACCCCTATTGATGAAATAGCCCATGATTTTGAAAGTGCTGTTGTAGAAGTACTCGTAAAGAAAGCAACAAGGGCAATCAATGAATATAAAGTCAAAGATTTACTTCTTGGAGGTGGTGTGGCAGCCAACAAGCATTTACGTGAGTCTTTAGTTGAAGCTCTTCCCTCCATTAACATACACATTCCTCCTGTTTGGTTATGTGGAGACAATGCAGCGTATATAGCTTCAGCTGCCTATTTTAATCTTAAGGCTAAGCCTCTTTCAGAAATTGTGCCAAACCCTTCACTTACAATTCAAGATTACTCACTCTAGTTTTTAGTTAAAACAATATATTCGCCTGTTTTAGCCCATGTTTAAAAGCAATAAATTTACGCACAAGTTATCCACAAAAATACTTGTTTTATCTCTCTAATCTTTGTGCTAAATTTGAGATAGTAAAGTGCTAACAAATTAAAGTTGTTAAAAGTTTTCCACACATGTTTTATCCTTATCTAGCTGATAATTCTAAAATAGTCTCGTTTTTAAATTTGATTTGTGTAAAAAATGTGCCAAAAAAAGTGACAAATCGCTACATACTTTCTTTAGGTTTTTTGAGTTCTAACGATAGACTGTTGATCAATTTAGCCAAATTTCTTGGATTAATTGATGCTAAAGGAATTCCCACTGATTTGTACAATGAAATCTATACCAGCAAGAAATATAGTTTTGTTTTAGCAAAATGTATAACTTCTGCCTATAAAAGCATCTATTTAAAAGATAAATCAGCTCATCATTTGACAGAAGATATATTGCTGAATTTATTCCAACAAGAATCCACTCAATCTAATTTAGTTCAAGCTGTAAAAACATTTAAATATTTGGGCTCGATTGCAGATTTCACACAAGAAGGCAGTTTAAACGTAAGCAAAAAAACTTCCCTTAACGTTGAAAGGCAGCAAAAAACAGTTAATCTTAATTTAACTGTTAATATTGGTGTTCAGGAGGATTACGATAAATTACTTCATTTGTTGAACAATATTCTATCGAATTAGGATTCTATCGAATTAGGATTCTGTTGACACAGTTCTAAATGTCATTTATTAATGAATTGATGAAAAAAGACGAACTCAAAACTTATAAAGATGCGCGTATGGATTTTTTGACCTTGGTGCAGGAGTTTCCTGAAAACAAACGAACAGAAAAGCTCTTTTCAGATTGGTCGTTACGAGATATTTTGGTTCACATCGCAGCATGGGAAGGTTACACCATTGATGTATTGGATGATGTAGTTGCAGGTAACGAACCATACTACGTGGAAGATTCTGAGGAATTTAATCAAAACGCTGTAGAAGAAGGCAAAAACACCACATGGGAAGATGCTCACTCAGATATGTTAGAGACGGGAAGTATCTTTATTGAGTCTTACAGCTCCTTGGACGACACCTTGTGGGATGCCCAGATTTGGGACAAATATGACTATACACTTAGAGAAATGCTTAAGACCAACACAGAGCATTATGTTGTACACAAGAAGGACATAGAGACTGTATTGTCGGGCCTAAAGTCTTAACACTTCCTCAACATTAAGAATCGCAGATTCCTTAGCAGAGCGTTTTTTTACTTCCACAGTATTGTCTGCAGTCTTTTTGGAAACAACAAGCCTATACGCACACCCAATTAAGTCTGCATCGGCAAGTTTCTCGCCTGCTGTGGTGTTTTCTCTGTCATCAAAAAGCACTTCGGCCCCTGATTCTACAAGGTTTTTGTATAGTGCGTGGGCTTTTTTCTTTACATCCTCATCTTCCAAGTTTAGCCCTACTAAATGGAATCTGAATGGCGCAATGTTTTCCGGCCAGATAATGCCTTTTTCATCGTTATGTATCTCTACTACAGTAGCGAGCGTTCGCTCAATTCCTATACCATAGCAACCCATGTAATAAGGTTGATTGCTGTTTTGGCTATCCACAAACATTGCATTGGCCATTTTCTTGGAGTAATGATAGCCAAGTTGGAAAATATTTCCAACCTCAATACCTTTTTTCCTAAGCAGTCTGCTTTTTCCGTTTTCGGTTAAGTACCCTTCTTGCGCTAAAGCTATATCTGCAACTAATTCGCATGTAAAATCACGTCCGTAGTTAACGTTAATGGTATCCGTTTCTTCTTCTTTTTGACCACCTATAAAGTTTTTTGTTGTTTCGAGAGAGAGATCGCCAATGTATCGTACGTTTTTGTGTCCCCATGAGTGAACATATCCGGTTTTGGTTCCAATGCGTTCAAGATCTTGTTCTGTGGCGTCTTCAAGCTGTCCCACAAGGCCAAGGGCTTGTTCCAATTTGGTCTTATTGATTTCCAAATCGCCTCTTATAACTGCAATTACGATTTGTCCGCTCACGCGCTCTTTGTACACAACATTTTTTAGGAATCTGTTTGCATTAAGTTGATAGTGTTTTACGTTATCTTCCATAGTCTTTACCCAAGCAGGTTGTTTTATAATTTCCATTGATTTGATTTCTTCTTCCGTGTTGACTTCGTTGCGTTTAAATTTAGCTACATCTTCATGTGCTATGTAAGAACCATCTTCGCTCACAAAATAGGTGCTTTCTCCAACATCTGAATCCACAATGAATTCGTGGCAATATTCGCCGCCAATATACCCATTGTCAGCAAGAACTGTTGTTGTAGTTAAGCCGATTCGGTTAAAGAATCTTGTATAAGTGTTTGCCATAACATCGTATTCTTTTTTAAAGTCTTCTTCGTTTGCATGGAACGAATATGCATCCTTCATAGTGAACTCTCGTGCACGAATTAAGCCGCCTTTTACGCGCAATTCGTCTCTAAATTTGGAAGAAACCTGATAAATGTTAAAAGGCAAATCTTTGTATGAGAGATTAAATCCACGAACAACATCCACAAACATTTCTTCCCCTGTACCGCCCAGTGCAAATTCCGCATCTCTGCGATCTTTTACGACCATAAGCTCAAAACCTGCTGTATTGGTTCTGTTTGTTTCCTTCCATAGTTCCAATGGGTGAAGCACAGGGGAGAGCATTTCTTGCGCTCCTGTGCTATTCATCTCCTCTCGCAAAATATTGGTGATTTTGGAGCGAACTCGCATTCCTAAGGGAAGCATGTAATATCTGCCCGCAACACTTTCTCTAATAAACCCACCTTGATACAGCAATTTCTGTGAAACGGCTGTAATATCCTTTTTAGTTTGTTTTACTGTTTTTCCAAATAATTTTGAATAAAGCATTTTTTCCTTTTGAAACCTATTACACTTATGCTAACACAAAAAAGCCCCGTACTTGCCAAACCCTCACATACTAAAGTACGATCCGATTTGGCAAGGACGAGGCTCTTATACGAGTACCCGTGGTACCACCTTGCTTTTTTCTGTGATTTCTCACAAAAACTCTTTAGCTTTTTAAGCATTCTCTTTTTT
>CAYNBT010000006.1:38790-41678 GCA_964396025.1 uncultured Candidatus Saccharibacteria bacterium
CAGACTTTGGTCGAGAATCCAAAACAGGTTACTACCCTGCGTGCTCAGGGTTGGGAGCCCTTCATCGCAAATCTGAACTGAATTTTATTACATTTTTTGGATTTGGCAAGTAGGAATCTTTGCTATACGTATTTACAGCATCTTCCCAATCATGTATAAATCAAGTACGTATAAAAAGCGCTTAAATCTGGATTAATGTCACCAGATGTGCTGCGGAAAGAAAAGCCTCAAACATATGCGGCCAAGTAGAATCCGCCGGGAATGCCCGTTATCGCTGTAGTGAGTATAAGAAGGGCTGGAACCTTCCGTAATGGAGCCTCTTGGGAAACCGGAGGTTTTTTTGTTTATGGATATATTTATTAAAAATCAAAGCAAATTTTTTAAGAAGAATTGGAAATTTATTTTGTTCATAATTTACCTCCTTTCTCCTGTTGATATTATTCCTGATGTTGTTGCTGGAGCAGGGCTGTTGGACGATTTGCTGTTCTTTATTTACGTATTGCTTGAAAAAAGAAAAAAACCTGTAATTCCGCAAAATAGTGCTAAATCATCTGACTCATCTGCCGAGGCAGTAGAAGGGGAAATAGTAAAATATTAAGTGTATATGGAAAAATCTTACAATCATAAAGAATCCGAAAAAAGAATAATTGCCAAGTGGAAGGCCTCAAAGAGTTTTAATACTGCGATAGATAAATCCAAAGAACCGTATACCATAATACTTCCCCCACCAAATGCTAGTGGAAAAATGCACATTGGAAACGCCCTCATGATCGCAATAGAGGACTTGTTGATTCGTTGGAAGCGTATGAACGGTTTTAGTGCCCTATGGATTCCTGGAACTGATCACGCCGGATTTGAGACTCAAACTACTTTTGAAAGAGAACTAAAAAAGAAAGGCAAAACGCGCTTTGATTTTGATCGAAAAACTTTGTACCAAGATATTTGGGACTTTGTCCAGCAGAACAAAAGCCTGATCGAAGAACAAATCGACAGCATGGGAGCAAGCGTAGATTGGGATAGGTACACTTTTACATTGGATCCAAGATCTGTAAAAACAGTTCTTACGACATTCAAAAAAATGTACGAAGATGGGCTGATTTACCGCGCAGATTACTTGGTGAACTATTCGTTCAAGTGGGGCACCACTTTTAGCGATGCCGAAATTGTGTACAAAGAACAAGTAGACCCTCTTTATTACATAAAGTATGGTCCATTTGTTTTAGCTACAGTTCGGCCAGAAACCAAATTTGGAGATACAGCATTAGCGGTTCACCCCGAAGACCCTCGCTACAAAGATTATATTGGTAAGGAAATCGAAGCTGATGGGTTGTTAGGTAAATTCAAAATCAAAGTTATTGCTGATAATTACGTAGATCCTGAATTTGGTACCGGAGTTGTTAAGATAACTCCTGCACACGATAAAAACGATTTTGAAGTAGGTCGCCGTCACAATTTAGAAGTCAAATCGGTTATAGGTATTGATGGAAGACTAAATCATCACGCTGGAAAATATGCAGGTCTAAAAATCATGGAAGCACGTAAGATAGTGGCTGAAGATTTAAAAGCCGCAGGATTAATCGAGCGCGTTGACGAAAACTACACACACTTAGTGCCTGTAGATTACAGAAGTGGTGATTACATAGAAAACTTGGTTTTGCCCAATTGGTTTGTGAATGTTGATCACGAAAAATTTTCGTTAAAAATGGCGGCCGCTGAAGCATTGGATTCAGGGAAAATGAACATCTATCCAAAATGGCGTGAAATTACTTATAGGCGCTGGGTGGAATCCATGCACGATTGGGCAATTTCAAGGCAAATTGTGTGGGGAATTCAAATTCCAGCTTGGTACAATGCTTTGGAGAACCCGATGATTTCAGTAGTTTTTATTGACAGCGAAGGTAAAACTCACAAAGGTATGCTTGGGGATTTGCTCAAGGAATTCTCCATTTCGGACATAGAAAGCGGCTTGCAGAATTTGTTTGCGCCAAAAGATAGTAAGTTCGTAGTTTCCGAAACCAAACCAGGTGCGGACTACCTACAGGATACCGACACCTTTGACACGTGGTTCAGTAGTGGTCAGTGGCCTCTTATAACCACTGGTTTTCCTGATTCCGAGGACTACAAATACTTTTACCCAACCTCCGTTCTTGAAACTGGTTGGGAAATTGTGACGCGTTGGGTTTCCCGCATGGTCATGTTGAGCTGTTACATGACGGGTCAAGTTCCGTTCAAAGATGTTTACTTGCATGGGCATGTTCGTGCAGTTGATGGTAGAAAAATGAGCAAGAGCTTGGGCAATGTTATCAATCCAGAGGATTACATGTCACAGTATGGTACTGATGCTTTGCGCATGGGCTTGATAAGCGGTACAGCAAACGGAAAAGATTTCAATTTTCCTCACGACAAGGTTTTGGCCTACAAGAATTTTTCTAACAAAATTTGGAATATGGCCCGTTTTATGAATATGATGGTAGAAAAGTACAGTAACCCTATTCCGGCATTTTCAACCTTGTCCCAAAGCACGCTATTCTCAGAGGACCAAGAAATTATCGCCGCTTTTGACTACACTCTAACTCAAGTGAATGACAACTTGGAAAAATACCGTTTTGCCGACGCTGCAGAGTCCATCTATCATTTTATGTGGGATGAGTTGGCCTCAAAATATATTGAACTGGTAAAGAATAGAGAAGACAAAGATGTTGCCCTAAGCGTTTTGATTCATGTTTACACGAATTGTCTTAAAATGTTGCATCCATTTATGCCTTTTGTTACCGAAGAATTGTGGGAGCATATACCACACATGAATACTAGCGGAAAACCTCTGATTTTGGAAAATTGGCCCAAACATTTAACCTCATAAGAAAAAAAGAAGGGAAGCGGACCTTAGC
>CAYNBT010000007.1:0-35538 GCA_964396025.1 uncultured Candidatus Saccharibacteria bacterium
TGGTGGCAATTCGTCGCTATGCTCCTATTGCACCCCAACTCACTAAATTCACTTCGTTCATTAAGTGATTTGGTGCACCTGGCAGGAATTGAACCTGCGACCTTTTCCTTAGAAGGGAACTGCTCTATCCCCTGAGCTACAGGTGCGTAAACAACTGCCATTCTACAATTATATTCCTAATCGAGCAATATTTGGGAGTTTTGGCTTATTTAGCTGCCTGATACCCTACTAGGGGAGCTCTGTTGTTGAGGTTTCTCCTGTTGGTTTGTAAACAGTGCGCTTACCATCATTGCATCCCATTCCAGGGTCGCAGGGTTCCTCAAACGGCATGAGTTTTTTGTGTGAAACTGTGTTTTCCTCTAAATCAAACTCAAAATCATCAACCTCTCCCAAGTATGTTTCTTTGCCTGTTTCAATATTAAGTACCAAGCTGCCATGTGGATCAAAGCCCTCGCAAGCGTAACAAACACCAAAGACTAGTGTTAAAAATTTATCTTCTACAACTCTATCTACAGATGCTGCCCCTGCCTTTGGATAGGTTTCACTGGCAATGACATTATCCCACAGCTTCTTATGTGAACTAGTCTTTAGATCGACTTGATATAGCTCTTGTCTAACATGTGGATATTCTTTACCTTCAGGTATGACGTCTATAATCACATAAGCCATTGATTTGTCTTCGTTGAGTTTAAAGCTACCAATACCCATAAATTCATCTGCGGCACTTAATGTGACTGCACCAATGTCTTGAGCATCCAGTAGATCGTTGTAATGGAAAGGACTATTCCCGCCGCCATTTATATTTATCATGTCACCTATAAGCGGATCTGTTTGAGGCTCGCCGCCTTTGTAGTACACGCTCATTTTGTTGTTTGTTACAAACATTGCATCGTCGTTTTGATATGTTCCAAGATACAGATGGTTTGGAGTTGGAACTTCGTTTCTTTTTTTCTCAGATATTGAGGGTTCGGGTGGATTTGGAACTGTGTTTTTAGCTAGATCTTCCATTGCTGAATTTGTTTCTAAAACAGGTTCTGGAGATTTTTGCGACTGTAAAAACATGTAACCACTTGCACCAAGAAGAACAAAACACAACACAAGCGCAATTAATATCCATAAACGATTTTTTTTGGTTTTTGGTGCTTGTCCAAGGTCAACGGGTACTTGCTGTACAGGTTCTGGTGTTTGATTTGATGGTTCCATGTCTAGAGTATTACACATTATCAACCTGATAGCCACAAAAAAGGAGGATGGTACAGTGTGATTGTAACATCCTCCGAGCTCAAGAAGACTAATTTATGACTGATCCAATCACAGCTGCCAAGATAAGCAGAACAATAATCCCACCAAAAAGGAGTTCAATACCATTCATTTCAAAAAACCAGCCTACAGTTTCATCCTCGGTTTCGTCGGGATCTTTCGCAGATTCATAGCTCGGTTTGTTTGGTTCTCCAGTCCAGAGTTTTTCGGGCTCATAAACGCGCCTGTCATCTTCAAGACGTGTGTTAGGATCAATATATACACGTACTACATTTATGTTTAAAGAAGCTGCCAACAATCTACAGTTATCACTCAATGATGAAGTGATTTGTAGCCCCTGACTCGCCATGTACTTGTCTAGGGTTACAGCCCCAGTAAGATCTCCTGGCGCATTAGTTACAAGCGCAGTTTTTCCACCTGGGTCTACCCATGTATCGTTCACTGACACAACTACAAAGATTGAGTTTCCGTCGTTCATGTCTTCCTCCTCAATTCAGATTAAATAACGTTTTCAGTAAATCCAGCAACATCCATACGACTGCCAAAAAGAGTAACAGGTTAAGTGTTAGGATCAAAAAGAATTTTATTCCAAAACTTTTTACACTAACGGCACTCTCTGCTGATTGTAGTACTGGATCCTCAATAGCGACATCAATATGCCCTTCAGGCTCATACTCTTTGCTGAACTCGATTTCGTTTGTGACAGGATTGATCACCAAGTACAGAACTTTGTTTCCGGTGTAGTTTGCGAGTATTTGGCAATCACCATCAGTGCTTTCCAAGCTCTTTAGTTTCAGTTGTTGAAAAAGAGCACGCAGCTTCATTCCGTGCTTTCTATATTCCGCAGGGTCATGTGTTACAACATATGCATGTGCTGACCCATACCAAGTCAACTTAGGGCCAGGTAGAATCACGTAAAACATGGGTAATCTCCTTTATTTGTTGGGTATATGCTAACACAAGCACTCGCAAATATCTATAGGTTGTTGTGTTTCTATGCTCGCTCCGGCGTATATAATCTGGTATAACTTATTGGTATTTAGGACGTATAGACCACCCATAAGGAGAAGACAATGGCAACAATAGACTCGATATCGTTAGATCAATTGCCTGATATGCCTGTTGACAGAACACGCCTTTTGGATCTTAAACTTGCTACAGCCCCGCACGACGATTTAGAAGCTGCTAGCTTGGAACTAGTAATACATGATTATGGCATAGATTCTGAAGGGCGTTGGCGTGTTTGTGTTTCGTACAACAATAACACCGGCCACAGAGTCTCGTTCAAGTGGTTTATGTTGTATCGTGATGGCGCACGTATCTATGTAACTTTGTACAATACTGTTGTAAAGTCTATCGCTCAAATTTACTTGAATTAACAAACAAAGGGTATGAGTCCAGATATCACTCGGATTCATACCCTCTTAGTCTTACTACACAAAAATATAGATGAACAAATCAAGGTCGTTGTTTCTTACGAAATACACGTAAAAGTCTACTGCACCGCTGTCATATGTGTTATCACGTTTTCCAATTGTACCTAGAGTCACAAGATAGTTCTGCTCTAATTCTTCTTTCGTAATCTTTCTCAATAAAACATCCTTAACATCAATGCTATTATCACGCATAACGGTCGTGATGAGTTCGGCCAAATCACTTAGTTGATCGTCATTAAAACATACATATTCAAATTCCTTCTTTAGCATCTCCCATGCGCCACTGATTTTAGCATCTGTTATATGTGTACTTGAGATCGGATTGGCTTTATTCTTTAGGGTCTGGATTAAATGCGAAACTGAAATGCCCATAGCAACCTTCTCCTTTAGTGCCACCCTATGTATAGGCTTATAGTATACAAGTAGTTCTGTGCTGTCAAATTCGTACCCAGCAATATTGTTTAATGGAGCGGCGGACCGGGTTCGAAGACGCTCGCGTTGCTCGCTTGGTTCGAACCGATGAGATTTTATGGAGCGGCGGACCGGGTTCGAACCGGCGACCTTCTCCTTGGAAGGGAGACGCTCTACCAACTGAGCTACCACCGCACGCATTAAAGTTTTCTTAAAAGTTCTCCTCTGCGGACTTTAAACTCCTTGTCCGAAATTTTACCTTTGTTTAAAAGCTCCTTTAATCTACTAAGGCTTTTTTCTATATCATGAACAGTCTCGCCCTTTGGTTCAATAGAAGTCACCTTTGAATGGGCAAAATGCACTTTCTTATCAATAATGTCCTTTGTTCTCTTTGCGTCGCGTTTGTTGACATGCCTGATTGTGATGCTCTCAAGTCCTCCTGTGTTTATGATCTCAATTGTGGCAAAAAAAATACCGCTGTCTATATGCACCTGCGAAATGTGGTTATACGATGTTGTAACTTCCTTTACCTTGATAAAGTTTCTGGTTCTGTACACCATTTTGTCGTCATAAACATACAACCTTTGTTTGAACATTGTTCTGTTCAAAAGCTGGTTTGCTGTGAGCGTTAGCAATAAGTGCGCCATGTACTTATTGTAGCATTGTTACAGGTCACCATCATCGGTTGGTACATCGTCTCCGTCTGGGTCTTCTGCTTTCTTAAGAAGGTCTTCAAGATAATCTGTTTGGCTTAAGATCTTCTTGACTTTTTTTATTTTCCTCTCAGCTATAGCATCCACCGGAGTTTCCTCGCCAGCATCCTCAACAACCTTAAATGGGTTTGAGTCTGGAAGACCTTGGCCGGTTAATACTGCTGGATTTATATCATCTAATGTAGTCATACAACGCCTATTATGCAAAACAATAACGACTTGTCAAAGAGTTTTAATTTCTAACATAATTGTAGGTACGACTTGGAAGGTAGTAATGCAGGTCATTCATAAATGTACACAGGAGTACCAACAGATGCCCATTCAAACAATTCCTTTGAATCTTCCTCTGTAAGTTGTATACATCCTCCAGTTGCTGGGCTTCCCATAGTGTTTGGGTCTCTTGAGAAAATATTTCCAGAACCGTCGACATGATATGGTATTGAGTGAAATCCAAATCTGTATCCGTTAATTGTTCCTAATGGCAGATAGTTTGGCATATACCAATCGTTAAAGTAGGAAATCGTCATTTTTTGTTTCCCTAGCACTTCATATTCGCCTGGGGGTGTTTCCCAAGTTAGCCCAGTTGAAACAATGTATGTCTTGTTTAATTTTCCGTTTTCGAATCTATATAGTCTTTGTTGGGATTTAACAACCTCAAGATATTTGTCGTGTCTTTTACCATCTGATCTAGGATTTCCGTTTTGGGGTAGCACTACCGCGGTGTTAACTTGTGTATTAGCAGCTCTGATTGTTATAGCGCGCCTTATTGATTCTATTGCATGTTCGTTAAGGATTTCGACATCAGGGTTTTTGTAGGTTTCTGCCAAGTCGTTTATGTATTGCGCCACCGGCTCTTTCTTGACTTTTATAATTGTACTGTCTGGGTTTTCTACAACTTCAAGAAAGTCCTCTATATCTGATGTTCCAATGTAAACGGGAAGACGGCCATATTTAATGAGCAATGGGGCGGTTACAGCATTTTTTAGAGCTAGAGTAGCGGCCTTTTGCGCCTGTGTATTGTCTTCAACGTCTACTTTTAAGGAAACGATAGTAGGTGTTGCACCGATGATTTGAGATATGTATCCGCTTGTAATGGAGTTTGGGTCAACCTTAGCTTCTGCATTAGGACTAACTGCTTTAAACGAATAGTCGTATAGAGAGATAACGTTGTTTTGTGCTAGGAATCTTATATCTTTGTTAATTTCATCAATTTTGTTGTTAAGTTTTTCTTGGTCGATTTTTATTAGATCCTGCGCAGTGATGGTGCGATCCCCTCCCCAGCATATACGTCTGTATAAACATGTCTGGGCGGCCCTATAAAGATTTTCTCTGTTAAGTTTTACGCCCAAGTTCTTTAGCTTTGTTGAATTGCTTTTTGATTCAAAGTTTAGATAGATTGGTTTGTTTAAAGTTAGCTCAAACTCTGCTTCCGCAATTTTTACTGGTTTACCTGAGATATCTAGATTTGGATATTTAATTCTTCTTGGAACGAGTTTTTCGGGTTTAGTCAAAGCAACCAAAGTTGTTAAAAGAATTACGATGGAAAATAACAGAACATGTTTGCGATCCATATATTAATTCTAGTACATGCATGCAAAAAGAAAAGCCGCCTCTACTTAGAAAGTTGAGACGGCCAAGTTGTGCATAAATCCTGTCTGATCAAGGATCAATCCCTATTTCATCAAAGATCAAACGCATAAGCTTGCGAATAAATACAATATCCGTGCCAAGTGCGTTCGCTGCAGCATTTTCGTCATAATATGTAATGCTTTTTGAAAGATCACATATAGCTAGTATGATCGCGAGCCTTTGAGTTGCTGTAAGTCCTTGGAATTCCAAATCCTCCGCAAATGTAGCGTAGTTTATTTGTGCGTTGGCACACCAAACCCGTATAACTTCAGCTAGCCTTGGGTCAACTACTGTGCCCAAGATTCTGCTGTTTGTTGCAATGAGCTTGGCAAGTCTTGTTGCTTCATCCACTTCTGGCTTGGTCATCTTGGGTATAGACATCGCTACTCCTCTTCAGTCGGAAAAGAAATTTCAGCAGCAATAGCTTGCAAAAAACCTTCTACGATTTCTACTGAAGTTCCTACCACCTCCGCGGCCTCTTCAATGCCAAAATAGTTACTGCTCGTGATCAGTGCCAGGAGAATGGCTTGTTCCTGTTCAGGAGTAAGAAGACCATAATTAATCAGCGCAGCCAAAGTGATACGGTCTGTGTCTTGTAAGTATAAGTAATTTGCCAAGTACCGCCCAAGTTTGCTCATGGGTTTGTTGTTTTTAGTGCTCTTTAAGCGAATTAACACTGACAAACCAATTACTCGTACACTGTCGTATAGATAATCCATCTCAACTCTCCTTGTTGTATCCTATCTCCTCAGTTATTTCTTGTAAGAATCGCTCTACTAGTGCAACGTCAGTTTTTAGAATTTCCGCTGCAACTGCACTAGAAAAGTGATTTTTTCCAGGTAGGGTTAGTGCTAGCAAAATCGCTTGTTCCTGTTCCTGAGAAAGAAAATCGCAACCAAGGTCTTTGGCAAAGGTTACATGCCCGATTCGCGCGCCTTTGAGATGTTGGATTAGTTTGTTGCCAAGCGCACTAATTTCAGCACCGTACTCAAAGCTATATCCGTTGATAAAAATTGCCCAAAGCATTGCCTTTTTTTTGTTGGGATCATACGCAGCCATTTCTTACCTCCCAGGGTGGATTTTGTAGCATTATAGCAGATTAAACTTCACTAGGGGTCATATAGAAGGGGTCAATAATGCCTATATATAATGTGTATCCTTCCGGTTGTAACAGCGTTTTCTCATCCAGAATCTTGAACTCAACGTTTTCTTGTGTGTATGGGTCGTGAACAATTAGAGCTTCTGCCGTTTCTCCGTTATATTCCTTTACTCCAGTTACGACTACAGCATGCCCTGTGATGCCATCGTAGTTTTGTACATTTAGAATTATTGGATGCCCGTCCCACAATGTTTGATAAATGCTTTTTATTGTTGGTTTAATGTTTACGCTTTTCATTCCAAATTCTCTATCTGCTTTTGGTAAATCAAAAAATCCGACTCCTTTTACATAAACTTCGGTTGGGAGGCTACTAATCACTTCTTCCAAAGAAATGTTTTGATGGTAGAAGTTTAAAAGCATGGTAACTGCTGCTGGGCCACACGCAGAGGTTTTAATTAGTGTTTTTAAGTCCTCCGGCAGATCATCTACTTGATGCACAAAGGGCACTTTTAGCAGGATGTCACTAGATGTTCTTTCGATAAAACGGGGATTTGCAACGCCTATTCTAGGGTTTTGGGTTGTCATGCTTATTAACATAGGGAGCAGTACTAAGGCTTTTAGCATAGTATTTTGGGCACCGGAGAATCCTACTATAACCCGCTTTTTGGTGCAAATTGGTTGGTGGGTGCTAAATTTGAGGTTATACTATGTGTATGAGTCAAAATTTATTGGATACATTAATAATTGGAGGTGGACCCGCAGGATTAACTGCTGCAATTTACACTTCTCGTGCCGAGTTATCTACTTTAGTTGTTGCAGGACGTCCCGCCGGTGGTCAATTACTAAATACAACAGAGGTAGAAAACTACCCAGGATTTCCTCAAGGTATCATGGGTCCGGAATTGATTAGCAATATGCGTGCTCAAGCAGAGCGTTTTAATGCAACATTTGTTGACGAGAATGTTTTAAGTGTTTCTGGCGATGCAAAATCTGGTTTTGAGGTGCAAACAGACGAAAAACATTCATATAAGGCTCGCAGTTTGATTTTGGCAACAGGTGCAAACGCAAGATGGTTGGGCATAGAAAGCGAAACACGTCTTAAGGGGCATGGAGTCTCGGCTTGTGCCACTTGCGACGGATTCTTTTTTAAAGGCAAGACAGTGGCGGTGGTTGGCGCAGGAGATTCTGCAATGGAAGAATCAAACTTTCTCACTAAGTTTTGCACTAAAGTATATGTTCTAGTGCGAAAAGGAAAACAAGAAATGAAAGCCAGCAAGATCATGTTGCAACGTGCTCTTAACAATCCAAAAATCGAGTTTATTTATAATGTTGAGGTCGAAGAAGTCTTAGGTACATCCAGTGTGGAAGGTTTAAAGCTTAAGGACAGTCTTACGGGTAATTCAAGGGTACTTTCTGATGTTCAAGGTTTGTTCCTTGCCATTGGGCATACCCCAAACACTTCTTTTCTAAAAGATTTTGTAGATCTAGACGCTTTGGGATACGTGGTTGTAAGTAAAGGAACTCACACTTCGGTAGAGGGGGTTTTTGTTGGTGGTGATGTGTCTGATCATAGATATCGTCAGGCAATAACTGCGGCGGGCTTAGGGTGTATGGCCGCTTTGGATGCAGAGAAATTTGTAACCTCCCTAAAGAACAATGTCTAGGTTAGCCAAATATTTATTTCAAAAAGAACTGAGATTCATTTTAGGCGCGATAGGCTTGTTGCTGTTTGTTAGTTTGTCTTTACGTGTGCCTCAACTGGGATATTCACACTTTTATGGAGATGAGATCAAGACTTTGTATTTACGAAAAGATATTTCGGCTTCAGATTTTTTGCTAAATCAGCGAAAGGGTCCCCTTCAATTTTTGGTGGTTTGGGGTGTAGAAAAGATATCTGGTGGGTATAGCCCACTATCAGTGCGATTACCCTTTGCTCTTGCAGGAACTACGAGTGTGATACTGTTTTTTTTCTTTGTGCGTTCCTACTTCAACCAAACTAATCTAGCTCTTATCTCTTCACTGTTTTACGCACTTTCTGGAATATACATTGCATTTAGTCGAACCGCGCAATATCAGAGTTTGCTAATGTTATTTGGTTTGTTTTCCTTACTCATGCTTTCATTTATCAAAGAAAAGGCAAACAGTAGAATTTACCTGTTTGCTGCTGGTTCATCCCTAGGATTAGCGCTACTTTCTCATTATGACGCCATATTTTTTCTTATTCCTTCTGTCTACATGTTAACCCAATCCATAAAACAAAATCAGTTTAGCTTCAAAGGGTTAATGCTTTATTACTTTTTGCCCTTGATCCTAACAGTAAGTGTTTTTTACATTCCATATATTGTTGGAGGTTTTATGCAAATTAACACGGTAGGCTATATATCAAAACGAGTGTTGGGGATTAGGTATGCACCAAGCTACAGCGTATATACGCAATCACTGTACAATCCCTTTGGAATGTGGTTAATGCCATTTTTTGCGGCGCTTGGCGGCTTTGTATATTCCCAATCCGTAAGAAAGATGCTGGTAGTTTGGTTTTTGCTGCCATTTGTCTTTTTCGAATTCTTTGTAGCAAATCCAGGAACCCACATTCATAATTATTTTGTACCAATGTTTGTTCTTGCTGCCTTTGTTCTTGTTGATTTACATAAGAGCATTACGCGTATATACCTCAAAATAGGTATGGTTACGATCCTAGTCTGTTTCTTTAGCTTTTATTATTTGGTGCAACTTTATGTATTTTCTCCTCTATTTGATTCCGGATACCCTTGGAAGAGCTTAACAAGGAATTATCAAGTGTTTGTTTATGGTTTCCCCTACAACAGGGGATGGGATCAACTTCAGGCTTACTTTAAGCAAGAGGGTTGGCCTAGAAGTTTCTACACAAATGACAATACCGTTGTTGGGTCATATTACTTAAATAATGCTGCGGTTTATCTTATGAACACTCAGAAATTACCCGAGTACTATATAAACGTACTAAACAATCAGGAACTTAAGCCTCTAGATAATATGGTTTTTGATTACTACGTACTAAAAAAACTGATCTTTGTAGATGGTGACTTGACTGCAGAAGTGTACAGGTACGATCCCCTCAACGCGCCAAACTCTGTAAATATTTTAAAATGATTACTCGTCTGTGGAATTTGAAGTAAGTTTTGTAACTGTAGTAATCTGAGAGTTAGGTATTACATGAAGCTCTCCATTTGTTCCTCGCAAAACTGTTGATCGGAGTCTTATATCAATTACGGTGCCTTCTAATCCTGCTACAACTACTTTGTCGCCTGTGTTAAATTGATTTTCTATCAAGATAAAAAAGCCGGTTACCATGTCTTTAACTAAGGCTTGTGAACCAAAACTGATCGCTAAGCCTGCGATTCCTGCTCCAGTCAAAATAGGTCTAATATCTATACCCCAAATGGGCATTAGTGTTACAAGTGTAGCGATAAATACGCCTGCGTTTATGATATTTCTTAGAGATTTCCCTATTGTAGAAAGTCTTTTTTCAAAATCCGGATCAATGTTTTTACTTTTTTTGGAGACCATGCCTTTTAGGCTTGAATCTAGTACACTTTGTGCAACCAATGAAGCAACAATTCCAGCGAGTAATGTTAATAATGTTTTTATTAGATTCTGTAGTAACATGGTTTACTTGAGTGTATTAAATATATCTTCTACTTCGCGCCAGTCTAAAGCATTCCACCAAGCCTGTAGATACTCTGCCCTTCTGTTTTGATACTTTAGGTAGTACGCATGTTCCCAAACGTCTATACCGATCAGTGGTTTTATACCTTCCATAATTGGTGAATCTTGATTTGGGGTAGAAGTAATGTTCAGTTGCCCATTTGTAAAAGTAAGCCAAACCCATCCGCTTCCAAACCTGGCTAGCCCTTCATCATTCATTTTTGTTTTTAGGTTTACAAGATCTCCAAACTGTGTGCTTATAATGTTAGCTAGATTGCCTTCTGGTGCAGTTTTTACCTTAGTTCCCATCAATTGCCAGTAAAGAGAATGATTGTAGTGTCCCCCACCGTTGTTTCTAACAATGGTTCTAATACTCTCAGGAAGTTTTGCTAAATTTTCTAGAATAGTCTCAATGTTATCTGCAAAGAGATCTTTGTTTTCTTGAACAACTTTATTCAAATTGGCTATATAAGCGGCATGATGCTTTTCGTAATGAATTTCAATGGTTTTTGCATCAACATAAGGCTCTAGGTCTACATAGGAGTACTTTAGTGTAGGTAATTCAAACATTTAGAAAAACTTTCAAATTAATTACAAACCCATATCATTGACTCAAGCTGTTTATATAATATATCGAAAACTGTGGTTCATCCAGCACTTCTTTGTAATCTATAGGTTTGAAATTACTTAAGCTTTGAGAACCCTTTATGTAGACAAAAACTTCTGGATTATTATCTGTGTACTTCATTCCTCTAATGTAATACTTAGCTAATCTATATTTTTCATTTGATGCATAGGTTTTTTTGTTGCTAGCCTTTAGTATGGTTTTTATGTTCTTCCACTTTCTATTGTATGGGAAGCCAAAGACACCCTTTATCTCTTGTTGATATGCCAAAGGTGTTTCCATTCTTCCAAAGATATAATGTTTGTTTTGCCAAGGGTACTCAGGTGTTGTATCCACAAATGCTTGATAGTTAAATGAAATTGCCGCAGTCAATATTACTACAGTAAAAGCGATTTGAAGCCTTTTGTTTCTTTCTATTGATAATGCAATCAGCGCTACCAGTGGGTATATAAATGTGTAAATGTGCGTAAGTGGTTTAGTAATGAGGGTGCCATAGATAAAGAATGAGAACAAAAACCATATAGGGATTACGTCTGTGGAATTTAATGTTCCTATTCTATGCTTAGCTATACTCAATCCGGTTAGTAGTACTGTAATACTTGAGATCACTATCAAGATAGGGCTTTGAATCACTATAAATACCCTAACAAGACTGATCAATGCAAACACAAAAAGTCCCCACGAAAGTCTACGGCTGGGCAGCCAATTCACTAGATAGTTTAGAATGCAGATTAGACCTAGCGTCAAAATTATCAAAGATTCTTTAGGATGGTAGATTTTCAAAAGCTTAATAGAATAATATAGAGAATCGTAACCAAATTCGTCCCCAATCCGCTCCGAAATGATGTACGTTAGTGTGCTCACTCCGGTTGGGCCCAGAAAACTTAAACTATAAAAAACTGCAGGAATTCCATATGCGATAAGACCGTACAAACTCAGGCCCTTTACGTTCTTGTTAAGTAACAATATGCCTAAGATTGGAATACTAAAACTCAAGGCATCGTAATGAAAGAGTATTCCAAGGCAACTAGTAATGCCCGCTGCAATAATATACTTGAACTCATTTTTCTGTAGATACAAGGCAAAGATGTAGATACTTAAAGTTGCAAAAAGTAATATAAATGACTGATACTGAACTATTCTTGCAAATGCAATTAGTAGTCCTAGCAAACTAGCGATTGCCACCGCAACTAGTGCAGTTTGTCTTTTTGAAACTGTCTTTACAAGTTTATACAAATAGAACAAAGAAAGTATATTTGCAATCGCAAAAGGCAGTCTCAAGAGTCCTTCAAGATTTGATTGATCAATAAATGCCTTATTTGCTAAGTAAGCTACGATGTACTGCCCTGGACCAATAGTTCTGGTTAGTAAAAATGTGAAGAATGGTCTTTCATCAAAGAGAAAATTTTGAGCTGCAACTTCATCGCCTTGAAAGTCTGAATATCCTAGTCCATTTAACCTAAAAAATACTCCCCCAATTATTGCTGCTATGCACATTATTATAAGGCACTTGTTTGCTACGTCTGTTTTCATGCTTTTTTGTTATCACATACTGCCAAAGTTTTTGCTAATATATCCTAAGTGAACACTGAATTTAAGAAAATTTCAATAATTATAGTTAACTACAATTCCAAAGATTTGCTCAAACAATGCCTTTTGAACTTAGATGATATCTATCCGAATTATGAAATTATAGTGGTTGATAACGCTTCTACAGATGGTTCTGCAACGCTTGTGGCTCAGGAATTCAAACACGTAATCTTATGTGCAAACAATGAAAATTTAGGCCTATCTAAAGCACATAATCAGGCATATTCTTATGCTTCCGGTGAATTCTTGCTTTATCTTGGTACAGACGCCTTTCCTACCAAGGAAACAATGATTGGAATGATGGATTATATGCTTATGAACCCTAAAGTAGGCATCGTAACCCCAAAGCTAGTACTGCGAGACGGCTCAGTAGATATGGATGCTCATAGGGGTTTCCCGACTCCGTGGTCTTCGTTATGCCATTTTGCTGGCTTAGGTAGGTTGATTCCCCATTCAAACTTATTTAACTATTATTTTCTTGGCGGTGCTGACATGTCTCAACCTCATGAAATAGATTTGTGCATTTCACACTTTATGCTGGTAAGACGCGAGGTGTTATATGATATCGAATCCTGGGATGAGGATTTTTTTGTTTTTGGTGAAGATGTGGATTTTTGCTACAGAACCAAGCAAAAAGGCTGGAAAATTTTTTACCTACCAAACCTTAGTGCCACGCATTACAAGGGGTCCAGTGTAGGAATACGCAACCAGACCGCCGATATTTCCCCTGCCAGCGCGGAAACAAAACTCAATATGACCAAGCATACTACACGTGCTATGGAACTGTTCTATAAAAAACATATGTGGTCAAAATACCCACTTTTGATATCTTTTTTTGTGTTAGGAGGTATTAAGCTTCAAACCTTCTTAAGAGTACGTTCCCTAAAGAAGAAAATTGACATGAAGTCTAAAAACTAACTATAATTTGGACATGCTTGCCCGCTTGTTTACAATTTCGATTTTTATTTTTTTGTTTATTTTAACTCCAGTAGTTTACGCAGCTGGATTGAATGTCACATACATTGGATCGCTTGCCACAAATGGTAGTAAATATAGCGAATGGTGGTACACAGGTACAAATCCCGTTATCAAAGGTGTTGCAGGTTCCAACGATTCTGTGAAAATTACTCTAAACGGATTCTCGCAAGATTTAACTGCTGATTCAGAAGGGTCTTGGTCCTATGCTTCCACGCTTGTTTATGGTGACCATGATGTAAAAGTAGAATCAGCCGGGGAATCCTACAGTTTTAAACTTCACTTAACACAAACACTACCTGAAACGTTTGGTTCAACTACAACTGTTGAAACAAGCCAAAGCAGCCAGATTCCTGATACCGGCTCTAACACTTTGATTGCTGCTACATTAAGCACAGTTCTTTTGATATCCGGCGTGTTCTATTTTAAGAGTACACAAACCAAACAAAAGATAGAAGACACAATCAGAAATTCAGCATAGTTCAAAAATCAGAAACATTAATTGTTAAATCTTCGGATTCTTCAAGATCTTCCACCATTTTTTCTAAATCATCTAGATCATCTTCATCGATAGCATCGCTGGTTTGTGGCGTGTCAGAACTTGGAGTCTCCATCACCCCCGAGTCTTGTTTGGCAGGTATAGACGTCAAGGATTCACTACTACGCATTGGCGTTTCTGCTAAAAGTACCGTGAGAGCTAGCAATACAATTACCCCGCAGAGTACGATGACTAGTAAATGAGAGAAGCCATGATTGTTGAGCCTTTTGTTGTGCATTATAAAATTATGACTGTAGTATTTTTAGTGTCAATAGAAACTGCTAGTCTAGCAATACTGGCGTGTTCAGTATAAAATACCTCATATGACATTCGCAAAAAATATTCTTTTACCATTAATCATCATATTTTTAATTTCGGCTTTGTGTTTTGTGTTTGGAGCTGGGACTTATGTTATGGACTATACTTTAAAGAATATGCCAGATTCCCTAGAGCAAGGTTCTGGCGCTAAAGATGCACCAGCTGTTTTAAAAAACAACACAAAAATAACCGTGGCACCCATAACAGAGCTTGATCATTTCAAAGGCAATAGCGATGCAAAAATAGCACTTATCGAATACTCAGATCTAGAGTGTCCATATTGCCAATCATTTCATGAAACAATGAAAGATGTTGTATCAAAAAATCCAGATGAATTTGTTTGGGTATTCCGCAATTTCCCTCTAAGTATTCATAAGGGTGCACAAATTAAAGCTGAAGCTGCGGAATGCGTAGCAAGTATAGGAGGTAATGATAAATATTGGGAATACATTGATTTACTGTACCAAAACCTGTCAGCAACTAGTGATGATTTACCCAAACTAGCAGCATCGTTGGGCGTAAGTGACACTGAAGTATCCAAATGTATCGCATCAGGCAAATTCAAAGATAAAGTTAAATCTGATTATGATTCAGGCACGGTTGCAGGTATAACAGGAACGCCGGGTACTGTCATTCTTAATAAAGATACCAAGAAAACAACACTAATTCCCGGAGCTTTTGATTATAATCAGGTTTTGGATCTTATCGAAACAGTTAAGTAGTATTACAAAAGATTCTTTTTAGCCTATTGCAGCATAAGCTCTTTGGAATAAAACAAAAAGCACTAAAATCCCTAGAGCAAGCAATGGTATGAGTGTAGCGTATTTTCTCACTGGGGCATTATACATAATTTTTTAGCTCTTTTCGTTTGTTTTTGTAATCAGGAACGCTTTTGGCAACTGCATTCCAGAAGGCGGTTGAATGATTATGTTCCACAAGGTGGCAAACTTCATGTACTACAATATATTCTCTAAGATGCTGTGGTAAAAAAAATAACTTAAGATTAAAACTCAGAGTGCCATTCATCGAACAACTTCCCCACCGGCTTGTAGTTTGTCTAAAAGTCAGTTTTTTGTACTGTACATTGTAAATTTTGCATGTTTCATTAATCAATGGGGTTAACATTTTTCTAAGTTGGCGTCTAACACGCTCCTTTTGATACTTGGAGATTTCAGGTAGTGGCTGTTGATTTTGAAGTTTATTTCTTCTTTCAGCAATCCAGTCATGGTTTCTGTGTACAAATTCTAATGCGCTTTTTTCGTGCAACTTGCTTGGTATTGTTACTCTAACTATGCCGTTTGGCATTACTCTTAATAATAGACGTTTGCTACGTTTATTTATTTTTACTTCGATATCCATGTTTAACTTCCAAAAATTATAAGTTCGCTTCGCGCGCGGGTTACAGCGGTGTAAAGCCATTTTTTCCACATTTCATCATCCATATACTTTGTGCGTTCTTCAAACAAAAGGACTTTTTCGGCCTCACTGCCTTGTGCTTTGTGTACAGTAAGGGCATAACCAAAATCAAACAAATCACCTTTTAATGTTTTTTGTCTTTTCTCCGTGTAGTTTGAGGCAGTAGTGCTGTTGAATTGTTCCTTAAACATAGTGCCTTTATACAATGCGGTTGTTTCATCCATAGCAATCTCGGAGTCGAAATAGTTACCGTCCGCAGACTCTTTTACATAAGTTAATGTACCGAGCATTCCGTTAAATACACCTTTCTCGTGATTGTTTCTTAAGCAGATTACTCTATCCCCTACTTGAGGTTCGCTGAGTTCAAATCCCAAATTTGTTCGTACAAAGGCGTTAATTTTGACCCTTGTATTGTTGTAACCACAAAGCACCATCATATCTTTTGAGTAATTGCTTAGTTCTTCTTGCATTATAGTATTTGTGTCTGATTCCAAATTTGAATATTTGAATACTTTGTTACCATATTGTCCTGCAGGTATGATTCCTGTTTCACGAGCCATTTGAGAGACTTTTATGATAGGGTTTCTGTCGGCTTGTCTGTGTACCTTGTTAAGTTTGATTTCGGGATCCTGTACCAAGTTAAAAGCTCCTCTAATTGGCGGGAGCTGTCCATGATCCCCAACAGCGATTATTGGCAACCCAAAGTTTCTAATGTCACCGAATATGGTTTGATCCACCATAGATGCCTCATCAATAATGATCAAATCATAGTTCAATTTGTCTTTTTTCAGCTTCCATCCCACAATTTTCTGAGAAGTATCAATGATTGGTTCATAAATTAAACTATGTATGGTTCCTACAAAATCTTTCTTGTAGGTGCTTTCAGCCTCTTCCAGCTTGCGTTTTAGCACAATGGAACTTTTCCCAGTGTACCCACAGAATGCTACTCGAAGTTCCGGGTTTTGCTTGAATAAAACTTTTCTAAACAACGCAATAACTGTAGTTTTACCTGTGCCTGCATATCCCCCTAGTGTTATCAGTTGAGAATTTTGTTGTTGCCACCACTTATATAGCTGTTTGATGGCGTGCTGCTGATCTATTGATAAGTCTATCACCGGTAGATTCTACAATCAGCCGCGTATAAGCACCAGTGTAAGATGTTTCCAACACTGTTTGTTGATTTGACAGGTCATTAAGTGTAGGTTAGCATACAGCCAATACCCTAGAGTGATGGAGGTTACGCGTATGCTGGCATTAATAGGAAGAATCACATTGACTGTTTTGGGTGCTGTATTGGGCGTCCTTATGTGTTGGGCTTTTTTGGGAGGTGTTTCCACATTATCGGATAACCCCAGCCTGCATGGTTTAGTTACTGGTATGTACTCGGGTTCATTCTGGACCTATGTACAAGGTACTATCCTTATTGTTGTTGTCCATATTTTGGATGCACTTAGTAACAACCCCCGAAAGCTTTGGTATATTTTTGGAACAGATCTTGAATTAGCTTTTCCTATCTGGTCATGTTTTGCCTTGGGGGTTTTTGCGCCGTATTATGTGTTAGTAGTTACTGTAGTTAATTACTTAAGACAAGTGGCAACAAGAAGGACGGATTTTTAAGAAACAAAGGAGTTTCCCATGTTACATTTCTTTGACCCGGTGTTACCCATTCTTATGGGACCAAGTGGTTTGCACCCTGTAACGAATTCCTGTAGTTCTCGTCAGGCAGTATTCTTCTTGGGTGGTGATTCTCGTATCACTGTTGTTGAACGACGACCTAACGTTTTGGCTGTGTTAGAAAGCCCCGATTTAGCTTTGATTCATCGGCGCTTCAGTAGCCCTGCAAATGCCCTAATCATGGAGGGAGAAGGAAGCAATCAAAGCGTTCATATCACACTCTCTCCACCAACGGGAAGGATACAACGCAATAGATTGTGGCTGTGTTCTGATTTTAATGGCCAAGAATGGCAAAAAGTGTTTGGTTTTAACAAAATACCCGCTTATGACTTTGATGTAATCTTGGCACTTGAGACTACTTTGGTTTGTACTTACAGATTAAGAGTACATACCAGCTTACTTGAGACATTGAAGTATTTGAGATCTAAGTGATCAGGTATATGTAATTTTTCAAATTGAGCACATGTGCAAGAAACTGTACCTGTGCTCTTTTTTTGTGAAAAAAAGACCGGCTAGGTTTTCTAGACGGTCTAAAGTTTTCTATCTTTTTAAGTGCATTGCAATCCACTGAAGCATTGTTTCCGGTCCCGTTATTTGTGTTGTGACACTCACATCATTGCTATGCACAAGAACAACTGCGTCTTCCCTTCCTTTGCTTATGAGCAGTTGCTGCAAAATGTTGTATGTTTCCCATGGCATGTAAGCTCTACTAGCACTTTCCCTCGTATGCAAAATTGCAGATTGCTTGAGTGTCATTAAAGCTTCAGCTAACTCGTGCTGTTTGTTTCCTACATAACATCCTGAATATGCTCTGTTCCTATATTGACGGACGAGCATTACAAGTGCGATGTAAAAATCAAACGCTGGTGTAAACTCTAAAAGCGCACAAACAATCTCATTGTTAGTAAAATCACTTAACACTGAGTAGTTAAATCCCGTCTTTTCAAGCACTTCATACCCACCGTGCGCGTGAGCCGTTACTACAGCTCCGGTAGGCGTATCGTAAGCAGTTACAAACGTGTGATGTCTACATTGCACTTTCTGAATGGCGTCTTTCAAGTTGTTAGCAAACTCAAACGACAAACTGTATTGGCCAAAACGAGTATTATGGAATGTCATAAGTCTCCTTTGTGGTACTTCGTTTCTCTCATCGTATCAAACCGATGCTATAATATCAAAATGAATAAGAACATCTTCATTGGAGTTGCGTGGCCGTATGTAAATGGGAATTTACACATTGGACATTTGGCGGGTTATCTACTTCCTGCTGATATTTGTGCTCGTTTTCACAAAATTATTGGAAACAATGTTTTGATGGTTTCAGGCTCAGACTGTCATGGAACACCTATCACAATTGAAGCCGATAAGCGCAAAGTCTCACCAAAAGATATTGTGGAGGAATATCACAACAAAGACTATGACCTTTTTATGAATACTTTGGGATTATCCTACAGTATTTACACCAAGACAGATCACCCTAATCATATTCAAGTAACCCAAGATATATTCCTAAAATTACTAGAAAAAGATTTGATACTTATCCAAACTGCACAGCAGTTTTATTCTCCGACAGAAAATAGATTTTTGCCTGACCGTTATGTTATTGGGAAATGCCCATTTTGCGGCTTTGACGATTCAAGAAGCGATCAATGCGATAACTGTGGGAAACTTATTGGTCAGACCGAATTAATCTCTCCAAAGAGCAACCTCACCAAGCAGCCAGTTGAATTAAAAGACACAGAGCATTACTTTGTTGATTGGCCTAAGTTGCAAGCAAAAATAAAAGTTTATGTTGAAAAGTCAGGAAACCACTGGAAAAACTGGGTTTTGCAAGAAACCCTTGGTTGGCTTAACGAGGGCTTACAGCCTCGCGCAATTACACGCGATATAGACTGGGGGGTTCCTATCCCTGTGGATAGAATTCCAGCAAACAAGCAGATAAAGGATCCTGAGAATAAGAGGTTTTATGTTTGGTTTGACGCTGTAATAGGTTATCTGTCGGCTTCCATCCTTTGGTCTCATGAAGGTAACGGTAATTGGCGAGACTTTTGGTTTGGTGAAGACCTAAAACACTACTATTTTATGGGTAAAGACAATCTGCCTTTCCATACAATGTTTTGGCCTGGAAAACTCATGGAATACGACCAGAATCTCCACCTCCCAGACGTGGTAAGCATAAACATGTTTTTAAACTATGAAGGAAGACAGTTTTCCAAGAGCCGTGGGGTTTCAATAGACATTAAAGACATTGTAGAGAAATACGGCAACGATCGTGTGAGATTTTATCTTACATATATAATGCCGGAACTTAGAGATTCCAGCTTTTCTTGGCAAGATTTCAAAGAAAAAGTAAACGGAATTTTGGTGGCGAACATAGGCAACTTTATACATAGGACTCTTTCCTTAGCCAAAGATGTTGATTTTGTTGCTCTGTCTGATGTAAAAATTCCTTCAGAGACCGTATTTAAGGTAACTGATGCCTTTAACAAATCGCATAATCATCTAAACAGTTGCCATTTCAGAAATTATCTAGACGAAGCCATCGCCTTATCCAGCTATGGAAATGGTATTGTAGACAGAGAGAAACTGTGGGCACTAAAAAGCTCGGATCCAGAAAGATTTAACAATGTAGTCAAAGAGCTTTTGTTTGTTATCATTGGTCTTGGTTACTTACTGCAGCCGTTGTTACCAAACGCATCTGCTAGACTTTTCGATATGCTTTCTTTATCGCAGCCCAAGATATGGCCGCTTGGTGATACAGATGTATTAACGCAGCAGATTAGTCAGCTAACCAAAAAAATAGAGACATATCCCCTATTTGAAAAAATAGAAGAAGCTTCTCTTTAAAGCTTGAATGCTTTTGTTAGTATTCGTGAAATTAAGTCAGCACCTTTTGTTGAGGTGATTCTGCTTGGTATAACTAGGTCAAGTGCGAGGCTAGTTAAACTAGCTATAGCCATAGAAAGTAATTTTAGTCTGGGGAAAATCAAGAATACTAAAATCAGTACAGTGGTGAAAGTTATGAATTTTATCAAATCATCTTTGGCTTGATTAAAACCTTTTCTAACAGAATCCTTAAAGACCTCAGACTTTTCAAAAGAAATTCCTGACTCAGTCATAAGCTTGAGAGATTCCCTGTTGTACTTAATTGCTAGGTTTACAATCCTGATAATGTTTCTAAAAATCTCCGATGCTATTGCAACTATGATTATAGTGATTGTGATTCTCCCGTGATCAAATGAAAATCCTCTTATCATTAAGTCATAATCTCCTAGGCTTGCTCGAATAGGTATGTTTAATCTATCGTTTAAAAACACTAAATTTGTGCTGTCCATGGTGAGAAAAAACAAGAATATGATTAGTTCAAAACCATCTGTAAAAAACTTCTTAACCCTAAACACAAAAATTTGCGACCACTTTTCTAGTATTGGAGCGGTTTTGTTCGGTTTTGTAAAAAGCCCAACCAAACATACAAGCACGATAGTAAGGAATATCGTTAAGAAAGTTACCTCAAACCTTGTTCCAACTAGTTTATATAGATAAATAAGCAGTATGTACACCCAAAAGGCAATCAGGTAGCCAATTATTGGCGCTATGAATAGAATAAATTCCTTAAGTTTTTTGATAAATCTTTCTATCAGTTTTTTAACAAAGTTTGTGAAATCTACAAAAGTCAGTGAGCCTTCAAGGAGTAAATCCAGAATTGACTGTGCCTCTTCTTTAAGTCCAAATATTACCAAAGTTCCAAGGCCAATAAACACTATTACAACACTTAACATAAAGAACCAGATGATGTTCCATACTATTCTGAAAAAGTCTGGAAAAATGATATTTCCGATAACAAGCACAATAAGCCCTGTCAGTATGCCGGCCAGCAGTTTGTAGACTTTTTTATCCCTTATTGAGGGTTTTTTTGCTAAATTATCTTCCATCTTGTCTATTATATAGGTTATAGGCAAATTTGCTATTAAATTCTTGGGGTGGTTTTAATCACAATGGTTTGATTGTTAAAAAACTCTACTTCCCCAAGATTAATGATTTTCTCATAATTCAACTCGTTTTTATACACTTGGCGTTCTACTTGTCCTAGAATAATGTAGTTAACTTTGTAGTAGTCAATAATTTCTTGTGTATCTAGTGGGTCAATGCCCATATATACTTCATCGATGAGGCTTTGTCTTAACTCAATTTCTGTTCTGTCGTTTCTCCAAGTTTCCTCGTGTTCTTCCCAACCCAAAACAGAGTTCCAACCTAACAGCGCAGAGAACAAATTGTTTTGAAAATAACTATCCCCATAGGCTTCTATTATGACGATAGGTTTGCCTTTTAATGCTGTTTTAGACAGATTTTCAAGATAATTAAATGCTTCGTAATCATACGGATATGATTTTTGCCACCACGAATGCAGATACCTCAAGCCTTTAAAATCATTCTCTCTAAAAAGATAATTTACCGAAGTCACAAAGTACATGCTCATGACAAAGATAACAACAGCCATAAGTGCTTTTATCACGCGAGACTTGATCAGTAAGAATCTTGTGCAAACAACTGCTGTACATATTCCCAAAATGACCCACACTTGGCTTGAGACTTTGTAAAAAGTATTGAATCTGTAGAAGAATTTATCTGCATTGATATCCTTTACATAGAAAACCTCAATAGCGAGAAGTAAAAGCAAACTTGCCAGAAACAGCAAATGAATCATCGATTTAGTTTCTGGCCTACTGATTTTTGTCTTTTTTTCAAGATATAAAAATACTACAGTTGCTGTAATGAATACACCCCAAACAGCTAACCAAGGTACAATCTCACTTGGGTTTTTAACAAACCCCACCTCGCTTACCGGATTTTTATAATTTGAGTAAAATGGGCTGGCTATGATTTGTGCAGCATATATCGCAACAAGCGAAATCATTGCAGCTTTGACCACACTGCGTTCTTTATACAAAATTGCAAGTGTAACTATCAAGCCACTCACAGGATAATCCCAAGGATGTAGCAGCAAAACTATAGAGAGTGTTATTGTCATTGCGAGCAATGTTCTGGTTTGTTTGAACTGGAGGTAGTAATAAGTAGCTAGAATTATCGCAACAAGTGGCAAAATACCCCAAACATGAGAATGCAAGTCCAGCTCCACAAAAGATCTAAATGGGTGCAAAAATAGTGCATCTTTTATTAACTTAGCTGTTTGCCTGTGCGAATAATATTCAATGTTGCCAAGTGAGAGTAGTTTACTAGCAAGCCAAGGTATAGTATCTATAGTTCCCGCAATGCAAACAAAAAAAACTCCTAGCAACCCACCTATCTGGTGGCTTTTTTTGCTAATGCCTTTTGAGATTTCTGAGCATGTATAGTAGGTTAACAGTATTATAGAAGTGATAAGGTTGATCGATATTACATATAGCGCAGGATTAGTGGTCAATCCCAAAACTTTTAAGTAGAAGTAGGTAACAAAATGCCCAAAGTAGTAATAGTTGAGATTTTCTCCAGCCATCCAGAAATCTTGCAAAGGAAGTTTGGACGTATTAAACAATGAATTTGTGATACCAAATTCCATTATGCGTTCCTGATTAAAGGAATCCGGCAAATGCCCCTTTACTAAATATGTCGCAATGAATACACCTGTAAATATGAAAACAATTTTTGCGGTAGTTAGTAGGTTCAGTAGTTTTCTATTCTTGAGGTATTTGAGTTCCAAGTACAGGTTTAAAATACCCCAAAATGTTAGAAAAATAAGAGAGTGTTTAAAAGTCAATATATGTGCTCCAGATATCAGCGCCAGTTCAAAATATATAAATGCTAAGAATACCCAAGCAGTAGTGATGCTTAGTATCAATCCCCTATCCCACAGTTTTTTGAAAATAATTGAATAGATTGGCCAAGATAAATATCCTAAGCCCAACATGAGCCCTATAGTTGGTATCAAAAATTTGTATAAATCCTCAATCACAAAGAAGATTGCATTCATAGCCAAATTATAAAGCATGCTTTCTACATATACTAAATGTATGGAAAGTTGTTATAATTAGCGTATGGAAAAAAGTAAACTTTTAAAGTTAATATTTGTATTAGTGTTTCTTGTTTCATTAGGTGCGAATTTTAAGTACCTTTTCTTAAGACGCTCTAGGATAACCGTTACTGGAGAATATATAGCCTCAAATTCAAACGAAACTGCTCGATTTAACGTTTACATTCAAGATAAATCTCCAGAAAAAGCAACCGCTGTAAAAGGTATGGACGAGAAGAATCAAGCCATTGTTGATGCTGTAAAGGAATTTGGAATACCAAAGGAAGATATTAAATCTACCTCTGTAAATGTATACAGAGAGCAAGTTTGGAATCCGAACACTAATATCTCTGAAGAGAAGGATTGGGTTGCCTCTTCCAGCCTTGAAATAAAACTAGATGATGCTTCCAAGGCCTCTGAGTTTGCTGGAATTCTCTCTGGTTTAGAAGTAACTAGCTTTGACGGACCATACTTTGCTGTGGATGCAAACAATAACAATAAGGAAATGGCACTAGAGAAGGCATTCATAAATGCAAAAGAGAAAGCAACCGCTTTAGCTGCGATTCAAAACATGAAACTTGGCAAGGTAGTGTCTTTTGTTGAGGGTTACAGCATGGGTGAAATACAACCAATGTATGCCAAAATGGATCGTGCTATGGGTGGCGGTGGAGGCTCTATCGCAGTCGAACCAGGTTCGAGCGACACTGCATCTACAGTGACAGTTACATTTGAGTTAGTACGAGGTCTGTAAGATTCTTTGTAATTACCTTTGAGCGCATAGTTAGCAATTCAAGTATATGAATTGGCTTGCATGCGCTCTTTAGTTTTGATAAATCATTTACACTCAGACTTATTGTGTTTGATGTAACAGGATTCATGATAGAGTCTTTATCATCAATATGTTCCAACCCTAACTTGTGTCCGAACTCGTGGGCCATAGTGTGAACAAATCTTTGCTTGTCATCATAAAAATAAATGATAATTTCATTTTTTGCTGGTATAAATATTCCTTCCTCGGGTTGTTGGTTTAACAAAGTGTTGAAATTCTTTATGGATTCATTGTAGCCATCAACACGCCTATTTAATTCTCCTATACGGTTGTTAAGGTCAGTTGCCTTGTTGTTGAGTAAATCAATTGTGTTAATTAGGTCGTTGCGCTTAGCTACTAGTTGCTCAAACACATCTTCAGGTGCCCCGCCTTTACGATTCCACTCTTGTATCTCCTTATTCAATTCACTTAGCTCAGCTTGAAGCTTGTCTGAATCCTTATAAAAAGTTTCTAGCTCGCTTTTAAGTTTTGACTGTTGTATTTCGACTTCAATCTTACTTTGATTGATCTTGGAAAGCTCACGTTGTCGTTCATCGTACTTAAGTGAGACTTTTAGTACGTTTGGTTCATTACTATAAATCAGGTGTTCTTTTCCAAGGCCCTTATTCCATAATGCGGCAGCTTCATTTATATCTCGCTTCACTTCGGACTCGCTCGCATTGAATCTAGGGTCAATATACTCAACATTATATTGAATAGGCTTTTTGCAGGGAGAGTAATAAAGTATGGTGTCTCGCTTATGATAAATCACCATCACAAATATGATTGCTACTGTTAGTTTTATTATTCTTTTTAGCATTAAGTAAGCCTATGACCTAAGTGTGTAAGGGCGTCTACTGTCTTAGCAAAGACTTTACCCTGTTTTAAAAGTTTCTGGTATTCATGACTTTGCTCTAGCATTTCCTCTACGAGTGGATTTGCACCTGTGATTAAAACGTTACGTTTTTGGCTCCTTATGACTTCTATAATTTCGTCTAGGGCTTCTACACCATCCATATCTATAAAATGTACATTTCTTAATCGCAGTACTATGTTTTTAAACTCACCAAGATCTTTTTCGAATCTCAACACATGTGCTTGTCCGTTCATGTATGCAAGGATACCGTGAAAGGTGTAAACCAATGTATCAGCCTCTACTTTTAGTTCTTCCCCGTCAATAGTGTCTCCTGCGATTTTTCCTTCTACTCCGTTCTCTTTGCTGTTCATAACAAGCTCGAATTGCCCTCGGGAAAGTTGCTCAACAAAGATTAAGAGTGAGATTGTGGCGCCAAGCAGGATTCCAACAATGGGGTCTTCGTAGATTGTTACTGCCGCCACAAGCATGGCCAAAAAGAATGATTTTTTGTCCACCTCATACATTTTCTTGAAATGATGAAACTCGATCATTCGTAATGCTACGTAGACAAGAATGGCTGCGATCGCTGCCATTGGGATATATTTGAAATATTGCAAGAAAAGTATAGAGATTGCTGCTACCGCAATGCTGCTAATCATTGCTGAGGTTTTATGTGTTGCTTTTGTTTTAATGTTAAGAGAAGTTCTTGCAAGTGCTGCTGTAGCAGGCATACCTCCTGCCAGTCCTGCAATGATGTTTGCAAGTCCTAATCCAAGCATTTCCTTCCTTTTATTGTGTTTAGTCTTTGTCATGCCGTCTGCAATTTTTGCTGAAATCATGGTTTCCAGTATTGCTATCAAGGCAATTACTACAGAGGCAACCAGAATGTTGTAAGAAAAAGAAAGTTTTATTGGCTGGAACAATGCTGGCTGAATATCTGCAAACTTCATGCCTAGAGTTTGCAGTTTTATAGGAATAAGTTCATTCTGAGATAAGTAGCCAAGTAAGATTCCTATTGGTGCCAGTATTATAGCTCCTGGAACTTTTGGTGTAAGTTTTAAAAACGCCATTAGCGCAAGAAAAAACACAATAAACATGGCAAAAGTTGCCGGAGATGCAAGATGTAGATTGGTAAAAGTAGCAACAACATTGTCAATAAATCGCTCGTGTGCCTTTAAACCTGTGATGCCTAGAGCGTAGTTGGCTTGGTTAAGTGCAATAATGAGTGCAACACCTAGTGTAAATCCATGAATTGTGTTGGCAGGAACAAAAACCAGATATTTCTCCAATTTTAATGCAAAGGCTGCTAAAATAATGAGTCCTGATAATACTGCCAGTGAAGGAAGTTGGTCGACACCGTTTGAAATCACAAATGCCGCTATAAGGCCAGAAAGAGCGCCTGTTGGCCCCACAATGTTAAAGTTACTTCCTCCAAATATTGCTGCTATTAAACCTGCCCATATTGCCGTGATTATTCCTACCACAGGTGTTGTTTGCGATGCCACAGCAAGCGAAACAGATAATGGTATAGATACTAAAGCAACAGTTAGCCCGGCTTTCCAATTGGTTTTTATTGATTTTGAATATTCTTTGAACATATTGAGTCCTAAATACAAGCGTATAGTTTACACCTGCATGTCAATGATATCTATTCTATTACCATTTGAAAAAAAACTGTATAGTGTCTTTATGTTTTTAGACCTAGGGATAGGAATAATCATCACTTTTTTGGTAACACACCTTTTTGGTGTCACTTTTGATATCTCAACGCTATTGGTAGGCCTTTGTTTTGTACTAATTCCGGACATTGACTTTCTTCCACATGTTTTTGTAAACAAAGGTGTAAATGGCACAAAATGGAACATCCACCGAGAATTAACCCACTACCCTATTTTGCACTTACCGGTGCTTCTAACTGTTTTGGTGCTTTTTGGTAATTTTTATGGATTCTTGTACTTAGTTAGTGTCTTATTCCACTTTGTCCACGACAGTTTATGGACAGGCTGGGGTATCAAGTGGTTGTGGCCGTTTAGTAAAAGAAATTATAAATTTCTAGCTGATGCTACCGGTAAAGTCTCATGGAATCCTGTAATATCTTGGAGTCCCGAGGAGCTTAAAGTGACTGAAGCTACCTATGGCGACAAAGATTGGTTCAAACACTTGTACTTAAGACCCAGTAAATTATTGATCACAGAGGTTTCATTCTTTATTCTAGGCTTGCTAGTATTATTACTTGCATTTTAGGTTGTTACACTAGTATAATCCAAATACAGGCGTTGACTCGGCAAACACCGATGAGCTTAGGAAAGAAAGCTTGCATGAATTTGCAGCAATTAGAATCCTACGGGAAGCCCGTTATAGCTATACCTTTAAGCAAGGTACAAGGCATTTATGTAAATTGAGGTGGCACCACGCTTTATAGCGTCCTCATTATGAGTATTAATTTAGTACTCAAATGAGGTGCATTGTACTTTCCCTCGTTTGACTACTCTAAAAGGAAAAAATGAATAGAACATATACCAAGGATATATCTAAGAAAATTGGTGAAAAGGTTCTTTTGATGGGTTGGGTGCATACTTTGCGCCACCAAGGAGGTATAAAATTTGTGTTACTTCGCGATGCTACAGGGATTCTGCAATGCATTGTGTTGAAATCTAACAAAAGCGCATTTGATACAGTTAACGACTTAACACACGAGTCAGTAATATCTATAGTTGGCAAGGTTAAAGAAGAAAAACAAGCTCCTGGGGGTTTTGAAGTTGAGATAGAATCAGTGGATGTTTTGTCTGTATCTGCTGCAGAGCTACCTATCCCAGTAATCCCTGAGAAAGGCGGCGGTGAGGTGGAACAATCCTTACGATGGGACTGGAGATGGCTTGATCTGCGTCAAAGAGAAAAATTGAATGTCTTTAGAGTTTGGACAGAACTTGAGAAAGGCTTTAGGAAGGCTTGGGATGAAATGGATTTTATCCAGATTTACACCCCAACTTTAATGAGCACCGCTAGCGAAACCGGCTCAGAAGTATTTGAAGTTAAGTATTTTGACAGACCTGCCTATCTAGCCCAATCCCCCCAATTCTATAAACAAATGGCTATGGCAAGCGGCTTTGAGAAAGTATTTATGGTGGGTTCGGTCTTTAGAGCAGAGCTTTCTTACACTACCCGCCATATGACCGAATTTACAGGTTGGGATTTTGAGGTTTCTTTTATTGAATCACATCACGACGTTATGGCTATAGAGGAAAAATTGTTAGTCTCAGGTTTTTCACAAGTAAAAGAAACACTAGGTCTTGATATTTTGGTTCCAACATCGCCTTTTCCCAAGATCTCAATGAAAGATGCAAAAATCAAACTAAAAGCGGCTGGTATAACAAGTGAAAAGGAAGGAGATCTAAGTCCAGAAGAAGAACGCCAATTGTGTAAGCTAATCAAAGAAGAGACAGGATCAGACTTTGTTTGGGTTATAGATTATCCAATTGAAGTCAGGGCTTTTTATCACATGAGGCACGAAGACAATCAAAAACTTACTAAAAGTTTTGATCTTTTGTATAAAGGTGTAGAGATAACCACAGGCGCGCAGAGAGAACATCGCGTAGATGTACTTGAAAGACAGGCTAAGGAAAAAGGTATGGATCTAGACTCACTAAAAGACTATATAAACTTCTTTAGATTTGGTTGTCCTCCTCATGGCGGTGTAGGAATAGGTCCTGCACGTATTGTAATGTTGATGCTGGATATTCCTAGTGTGAAAGAAGCCACATTTTTACCAAGAGACGTCAAGCGACTCACTCCTTAAAGGAGTGAGTGCCTGCCTAAATCTATGGTTTTTTACTGTTGTGGCATGAGTTTTTTGTAGTCTTCAATATTCTCCATTACGTCTGTAATCATCTTTGTTTGATCTACAAACTCCACATCAGTGGGAAGTTCAAATACTGATGCATCTTCGGACCAGTTGTTGCAGTCGTAATCGTAGTCCTGTAGGTAAGCGCTAGTGTCAGCGGAAGGAGTTGCTGAACCATTTGTTGTTGCATCTGTCTTTGCGCTATCTTGTACTGTGGAATAATCCATTTTGAACCCGTACTTATTGCCCCCATAGTTCGACCACATGTATATGTTTGTGCCATCTCCTACCATGTTCGATTGAATTGTTTGTCCTTCTGCTGTGTATTCATAGGTGCCTGCAAATTTTTTTCCTGAAACATAGGTGGTTCCTCCAAAAGTGTTTCCTTCAACTTCGCCATTCCAGCTGCACTTTAAACTTTTACCTTGAGTTAAAAGGTCAGCAAGACTAGTAGTGATTTTACTGGGGCCATTTCCCTCTTCTCCTACTACTTTCTTTTGCTCACGCATATTGCCGTAATCACTCTCAACATTTTCTGATGAGGGTTTCATTACTAGGAGATAGTAACCCAAACCAAGTAAAACAAGTACAAGTAAGATTAAAAAAATTGTGTTTTTGTTTCTCATATATGTCAATCATACTATATAAATTGTTGCTGTAAACTTGTTAGAATCATTACATGGATAACACAAGGTCCGAAATAGTCCATGCGGATGAATCAACGCAAACAAGGGCGGTTCATATTCTGGAGGTATTTAACGAAACAGACGCTAGAAAATCTGAATTAACCTCACAATATGCTAAGGCTATAGGTGAATATATTCATAGAGAGTCAGGACATCTAAAATTCCTAACAGATCCTTCTCAAGAAAAAGATGTTGATGTGAAGGGCGGTTTGGTGGTCTCAAAGTCTGCCGAAGCCCTAGAAGCACATTTGATGCAAGGGTACAGAAGAGATGAAGAGTTAGCCGAGATATTTTCACAGGATTTTGCGGAAGTCACACAAGAACAGATTCTAGCTGCATTTTCCCTGATCGTACCCGACGTGAATCCTGCAGAATTTGTGCGCGAATATTCCGGAGGTTTGTCTAGAACAGAAGGTAATGAATTTATTGGTTGTGGTGGCGCCTATGGAAGTCAGATGAATCCCCGCTCTACACAAACAGGTAACTACAATAGGGAGATACAAAACAACTCTTACTTATCTCGTACGTTGTTGCACATGCTTAACTATGGTGCCATTAGTGCCGAAGGAACCATAAATTCCACTGCAGTCGTACCGCCTTTGGAGATACATATGGCTGATCAACCATTTGATCCTATTGTTCCTTTCGAATTCCATACTAGCAAATTTTTTAATGCGCTAAAAAATTTAAGTTCATACAACAAAACAGAAATCGCTAATGATGCAGAGGTACAAACAGTCAGAGTTGATAATCAAGGAGAAATAATTCATATCCATGGAGAATTAGCTGGTCATGCAGAGGTATCTATTGCGAGGTTAAAATTGTTAGCAGAAAACAATCTGAAGTACCCAGTAGTTATTCATGCACATGAACCTGCTGTTGCATTTGATAACAATGGCGCAGAGCAAGTAAATCCTCAAGAGAGTTTAACTAAGATAGCAGTTGCGGCGATACAAATGGAAGTACCAATTGTGATTGAGAACAATAAGTATACTCAGGACGGTCTGCCTGTATATCACACCGGTAAGGAATTTGGCGCCATTATCAAATCTGTTGTTTCAAATGCGTATTCCGAACTTAGTACTGGGAAATCACACGACGAACAAGACGAGATTAGAGCTAAAGTGAACAAATACGTTGGCGTTACGCTTGATTTTGCACATTTTAACTGTGCTCCCCCTCACTTAGGTCAGAGATATGCAGAATCTCGCAACATGCTCACTCCGTCAAAAAAATCCCAGTTAACCACCGAAAGCGTAGAAGATGCTCTTGAAGCTTTGGATGAACTTGCTGCAAGCGGTTTTACTTTAGAGAATTTGCATTTGCACATTGGCCAAAATGCAGATAAAGGCAAGGACATTCATTTGGCCACCCTCGCAGGTTTTGGCAATGTTCCCAATACTGAATGTTATGGTATGGTCATGAGTTGGGCGGCGGATAGAAAAGACGAATACAAATTGAACATACGCACAATTCTGGAACAAACGGGCGAGGTATTTCCAGATGATGTTGAGGCCCTTGTTCGCGGTGAAAGAACAGGGTTGGAAAAAGCTTCGGAGATATGCCCCGTAAGAATATTGGCAAACAATCCGGAGATTGTACTTGGTGAGTTTGCAAAGTTAGAAGAGAGTGCTCTTTTGTCCATTGATATTCCAAGATGGACTGAAATTAATGCAGGAGGTATCGAGGACGCTCGTGAAATGCATGAGCTGACTATTGAATACAGAAAGGAAATAGCCGGAATGATAGAAAGTGGTATGTATGGCTCAACTTTTTTGCTGGCTGCTGCTGGAGACGAAACATCTATTGCCCTCAATATCAGCAAAGACGCTGAGCAAGACAAAATCCGTGCATTTATGTTAGCTATTGATTCTCAATTGGTTTTTTGGGAACTCCTAGAAAAGCCGGAATACTCCATGTTAAGAGAAAAATATTACAACGAACCTCCTCTTTTACATGTTGGTGTTTCTGTCGATAAAAATCTTTTTGCACAGATGCTTCCTGTAGGAGAAAGTGTAGTGTTTTGCCCCTCCGGTGGTGCTTTCAGTGCAAAAGGCCATGCTAAAGAACAGGGACTTGAGTTTTTACTGGAGCAAGCTGCCCTTGAAGAAGATCTTACGCAACTAATGGATCGTTTCTTTTCTGAAAGAACAATCCGTGAACAGGTTAGCGCTTTGGTAACACCTGTTGAAAAAGACTCAGTTGCGTTACAAAAGCAAACAAAACTTTATTCTTGGCGTGAACGTATTTCTCAACAGGTAACTGCTCCCCCGCTCTCGTCTCGTAGAATCAGTGATCTTGCACAGAATGATGATTTTGAATCCCTAGTTCCGATTCTTGCAGAAATGCGAGATGAGTTAGCGTATGTTCCGGAAGACCTGGTTTCAAAAGGCGAGGTTTTTTTTGGTAGATTGGTTGGTTTAGATGAGGCTGTGTTAGGCGTTAAAGCACAGCTTGCACAAAATACAGAAACAAGTGTTGAACTTATAGACGCAATAGAAAGTATTATTGGTACACATGTTGGTGCCTATCTTCTTGCTGAAATGAGTTCCGACTCTTGGGTTCCACGTGAAGTTGAATATGACAAAGATCCTTCAAGCAATGGTGTTGTGAACATACTTGCTACTTCAGGCATTTTTAACCCAGAAGCAGTGAATTCTCTTCCGAACGCCTCATCTTTAGTAAACGGTTTAGAAAAGCTTAGAGCGGGTGGAGGATGGCAGGAGGTGAACTCTGTTATCAAAAAAAACATATTATCTTATCTTAGGCATTCCACCACAAAGTTATCAGAAGCAGATCTTGATAATGCCCTGAACCTTGTGAACATTGGAAAGCTAAATGTTTGTGGTGCGTTTGTAGAGCTTGATGGGGCTTCTACGTTTGCTTTTGCCGAAAGTCCTGACGATCGCGAAGGCGCCTATTCTGGTACACTACATCTTTCCGGAACTGCAATGCCTTTAGCAGCAAGAATGGCGTTGAGAGCTAGTCAATACTACACAGGAGAAAGCATTTTAGTTTCAAATAAATCGACCATGCTAACAGCCGAATCGGAAGAAGTAGAATATGCGAATCTTAAGGGCTTCGGTAATGTGAACGTACACATTACCAAATAGCTAAACGCCTTACTTCAAGTACAAGTCAAAAAATGTAACAGATCTATCCAGTGCTGTGTAAAGATTTTGGTTCAAATTGTGATCATCCCCTTCATACAAGAAGAGCTCAGTTGATTTTTGTTCAGCTTCAAGCGCTTCGTTGAGAGATTTACTAAACTCAAAGGGTACGTCTTCATCGTTTGTACCGTGGTGCAGCTGAATTGGTCCTGAAACATCTTTGACAAAAGCCAAAGGCGATATTGAATCCCAGAATTCTGGATTTTCATCAAAATCGCCATATTCCTCTATCAATGCTTGTCTGTTGGGTCTTCTAAAGGTTCGTTCGTGCTCCGAGGCCTGCCAGGGAGTGCTTCTTCGCCAATTGTTGGCCATGTCTTTGTATGACGCAACTACTCCTGCCCAAATAACTCCAGCTTTAACATCTTTCGTAATAACCATAGAACGTAGTGTGATATGACCTCCCATAGAGTGTCCCCACATTCCTATTTTCTCCTTGTTTACTTGAGGGTGTGCCTTGATTGAGCTTACCGCGTTCAAAACATCGTTTGTATATGCAGGAGAGTAATATGCTCCTTCAGGCAGCCCTTCGGAATCCCCATGTCCCCGATAATCTGGTTTAAAAACCACATATCCATTTCTTGAGAAAGCATCCGTATATGCAACATATCGTTCTGTTGTTTTGTAAACTTCTGGAGGAATGTACCCGTGATTAAAAATTATTGCAGGCCATCCGTCTTTAGGTGTTTCCCCGTTTGGCACTGTTAGCAACGCATATATTTTAAAGTTATCTGATCTATAGGAAGTAAGATATCGTTGATAGTTAGATCCAGCTGGTAAGGTTTGCTCAATAACTATCTCACTACCGGGGTATTTTTGTTTTCTCATGTACTCAATTTCAAGAGGACTTTTCATTTTAAGTAGGCCGGCGGTTTTATCAAGAGATTCATTTGCTTCCTGAGTAATGATGGTGTTTAACTGAACCTCATTTCTGCTTTTGATAAAAGCTGTGATAGTAATGGCTATAATGGTCAAGAAGATAAGGAGCAGCAGTTTTTTCATAAGCTTAATCATAACATGTTGTGTTTTACATAAAAAAAAGCCCAAGATGTTTTAAGTCTTGAGCTTAGTGGCGTTAAGAGTTTCCTAACTGCCAATTCTGAACTAACCAATACGTTGTAATTAATAAGAGTACAGCCAAAATAAGGAATGCAGTATACACATAAACCCCATAATCAGCTTGCCTAGCCTCCATTCTGTTTACCGTGCAGTCCAGATTATTATCACCAATACTACAAGTGACCGTATCTGGGCTTTGTGTCGCGGCTGGCATATCTGATTGGGCATATAATGAAGTACCCGAAGAAATAAATCCGATACCTAAAACCAGCATGATGATCAAAGCCCACATCCTCATGATTTTCTCCTTTTCCCAATTGTATGCAGGTTGTGGAAAAGTTGCAACTGGGCCTGTCATTATAGTACTAGGCTTATAGTTCGTCAATTCGCAAAGGAATAGCCGTGATTTAGAGGTAACCACGGCCATATAGTTAAAGTTCTTTCACTGACTTTTCAAGGATATGTCCATCAGATCCATAAAGAAAAACAGCATCAATACGTTTTTCTGCCAGTACCAGTGGAACCCAAATTTGATTGTCAGGCCACATAAGTTTTAGAGGGAGCTCATCGATATGATACCAGCACGGACGCATACTTTCTGTTTCAACGGGTTCACCCCTATACTTCTTGATAAGATAGATCGTGACATCTTGTTGCCAGTTTGGTTTGTGTGGAAACAAAAAGCGGACTCTACCCATATCTATCAAATCACTAATCAACACGTGTGTTCTACCTGTTTCTTCCAAAAGCTCCCTGACCATAGCCTCTCTGCATGTCTCATCCCATGTCCTTGGGGAGTCTCCGACCTTGCCTCCATATCCAGATCTGAGATCTTGCCCTAAACCATCAGTTACTTGGATACGTTGTCCTAGCAGGACAAGTGAGCCTTTCATTACAAACCCCACTACAGCACGCCTGTAGGTTGCTTTGTCAGCGTATTCTCGCAATTCAATTTCGGTTAGCATAAGTTAATTTCCTCCTTAACTTTGTTAGCTGAACTTTAACATAGTCCAAAAATCAGTAAATGCACATATTGCACATTTTATGCACACAGCGTATTTTGTTTGCATGAAAGTTTACTTCACTTGTTCTACAGCAGAATTCAGTAAATATAGAGAGGATTACTATTCAATAAGAAATTATTTAATTGGCCAAGGCCATTTGCTTACTCGGGATTGGCTTCCACACACAGAAGAAAGAATCAAGGCCGGTGTAAAGGATGTTACGGATATCAAACAAATTTACAAAGCCTGTATAAAAGCTCTTAAAGAAGCCGACTTAGTTATCATTGAAGATACTGTCTCTAATTTTAGTACAGGTCATCAAATTACTGTTGCACTTCAATGCAGAAAGCCTACATTAGTGCTTTGGCAGGGTTCCAAACACAGGCAGTTTAAGCAAATGTTTATTCATGGGATTGATTCTGATATTTTGCAGATCTCAGAATATGATCGTGAGGGAGTTAAAGCTATTATTCAGGGTTTCCTAACCAAATACGAAAATGCCCACGAAAAAAATCGTTTTCACTTAGTACTTACAGGTGTAGAGCGTCAGTACCTTGACTGGGCACAATACACAAAGAATGAAAGCAGGACAAAGGTTATTCGAGATGCTTTAAGTCAGGTATTGGAGGCAGACAAGGATTATTCGAATTATTTGCAGAAAAAATAACCCACGTCTGCGTCACGAACACTACAGGGTATGTCCTTGCAAATCTCTGCGCATGTGTTACAATGCTTTGGT
>CAYNBT010000008.1:0-35154 GCA_964396025.1 uncultured Candidatus Saccharibacteria bacterium
ATAAATGCGTGTTTGATGATTCGTATATACCAACCAATGGCCCATGTATGTTAAATGAAGCGCTAAAGAAACCTGCTATAAATCCTACCAAAACCGCGACGCCTTTTTTAAAGTGAATTATTTCTTTTTTTACAAATAGTCCATAAATTGAGTAAAGAACTAAAAACACTCCAAATGCTTTCATTAAGGCGTTAGCGTTTATGGTAGAAAGAAATTGCATACCCACATGAATACCAACAGCAGAGCTAAAAACTAACGGAATGATTCCTTTCAACATGCTCTTTGTTCTTGATTGAATCGTAATGATGCCTGTGGTGATTACAGACATAATTGTTACCACCGGAAGCACCGTGGCGTAAGGTAAGGCAAAGGGGAGTAGTGACATTGATATTGTTGCAACTCCAAAGCCGGTGAGCTCAGGTACGATTCCAGCCAGTAGAAACACCAGAGCTAAAAATACAAGTTCCATAACTTTAATGATAGCAAAAGTGGGGAGGGAGTATTGCGCATCCTGAACAACTTGCCCTCAGTAAACCTACAGAAGAAGGGTAATAGAATTTATCGACTTGCTAACTTTATTTTGGCTATATTGAACGCTTATGCCCAGAAATTTTCCAGGCTCTATTTCCTAAACAGTGCTCCACCTCTTAACTTTTGAATATAATTCCTGAACCTTTAGATATAATTTTTGGTTAAGTTTAAGGTCAGTTATACTAAGTTGTGAACTCACATCCTTTGCGAATTTCACTTTATCCGAACTATAAAAGGTTTTGGTCCGCGTATTGTTGGTATTTTCTTTAGTTGTTCTGAAGAAGTCTTCAAATGGGGTTTTAGCATTTAAGTTATATGGAGATTTTAATTTATTTGGATATGTAGCATCTATTGCCCTTTGCGAAAGGTAATTCTCAATCTCTTTACCCTCAGTTATCCATGATAAAGCGTTTTCGAACCCAGCAATCTCTGTAACAATGCGGTTTTTAGTTTTCCATTTTCTTCCTGTTTCTACATCTCTATCCATGATTACAGCAACATTTCTATTTATTTTAAGCATATCTATAAAATCTGTTTCACTTAGATCGTCTTCTGTATTTCCTATCGAAAAATTTGAAAGAACAGAACCCCCGTAATAAACAAATGAGTAGTCCAATCCTTCCTGCAATACAGAATTATTTTCTGTACATAGTAAATCTAACCAAGCTTTAATATAAATACGATCAGAAGGACCCTCGACCCATATGATACCGTTGCTTTGTAGTAAGTCACTTGCTTTTGTTCCTAAATCATCGAGTATTTTGTGAAGTAAAGGGGCGTTTTTAGCTTCAACTGTTGTAGATCCTTCTAAATTGCATACCCTGTAAATTTCAGAGTCATCTGTGGTGAACTCGTTAATAAAAACTGGAGAATGTGATGAAACAAGATACTGATGATCTGTTTGTGCTCGCAGAAAAGTGAGTAGCTTTCTTTGCATCGCTGGGTCAAGATGCGTTTCTGGCTCTTCAAATGAGACTATTGATCCAGGTTTGTAATTTATGATGTTTATGGCTATCATTACCAATTCTTCAACGCTTGACCCCCAGGACTTAATGGAAGAGACATTACCATCCGATAGCTCTACAGATAGATCCCTTAAATTATCGTTTGTTAATAAAGTAACATTGGTATCTAACAGGGTACTCACAAACTTGTTTACCTCCCGATATCTTCGTCTTGGCTCAGAAGCATTATTATTTGGCAGAATTAGTGTTTTGAGTATATCTAAAGAATTAACGCCATCAAAATCTAAAAAATCAAAAATTTCTCTAACCTCAGGTATTCTATCAGTAATATTTTTGTAGGCAGCAATCTTTCTAAAGGCCTTGATGATCACAAGTTTGTTTGCGAATATACTTTGCAAGTTATGTAACATTTGATATAGATATGCGTACGTTTTATGTACTTTAGGATTTTGAGTTAAATCATTATATCGAGATTCATCAAATTTTGTGAAACTATTGTTTACATCTCTAACTGATACTAATGATTTGGAGAATATGGGGAGGTTATCTATATTTAGCTCATTTATACAATAAGCAAAATTACTACCACTTTTCTGTATTGTTGCTTCAATGCTTATCAAGGGTTTATGCGTTTGAAGCTCCTTTGTATAAAGAGGTGATTGGCCTGAGTTAGTGATAATGTTCATTTCTTGTGCATCCAGTTCGAATAAGACTTTTAGACTAATTCTGGAATTTTCCTTTTGCTCAAAAAGTAAGTGATCTAAAACATCTGTATGTATTGAGTTTCGAGCGCTGACTGAAAACGCGCCTTCTATCTGAGGCAACTTGCTTAAAAAATCGCTTATAAATGGGATTAGTTTCAGTACATTAGATTTGCCTGCATTGTTTTTTCCTATGAAGAGGTTATATTTCTTCAGCCCACTAATATGCACCAGTTTACCAAAGCTTCTGAATCCTTCGATTTGTATGTCTTTTAGTTGCATGGTCGCATTATAGTACAAGTTATGAGCTTTTCCATCTATTATGAAATCAAAAAAAGCGGGACCCACCAACGGATTCGAACTTAAAGGTAAATTGCTGAAGTTTGGTTTTATCGTTTTCAAAGAGTGCAAGAAATCCTGTAGTTGTGATGTCATGCAACTAGTCGCTTTCACCCTTCGGGTATTCAGTCGACTAAACTCCTTCGTCGTTAAGTCTTCTGGTACGCCCCTATTGCATCCAAAACTACTTAACTCGCTTCGCTCGTTAAGTATATTGTAGACTCGAGGCTCGTCTGTCCCTTCCAACAAAAAAACTGCCAATCAAACCTAAAGGTCTGCTTGCCAGTTTTCTGGTCGGGGTGACAGGACTTGAACCTGCGACCTCTCGCACCCCATGCGAACGCGCTAGCCAACTGCGCTACACCCCGATATTTGAACAAATGCATTCTATACCAGTTCGCGTCTTTAACAAAGCCTTCAACACTACAGGTTGCTTTAGCTTCTGAAATGCTATAAAATAGCCGTAGAAAAATCTGATGTAAAGGAGATAATTATGGCCGTTTTCGTACTACAAGGGGATATTACCAATCTTCAACCCTTTCGAGTGGATGCACTCATTACTTTGGTGAATTCAAAAGGCCTATGGTTTGGTGGTGTTGATGGAGCAATAAAGCGGCACAGTGGTTTTTACCACGACACACTGGCTCAGTACATGCGTACCCAGCGAACATTCCAGAGTCAGTCTATCTTTGTGAATGGCAGTACTCAGGTCCATATGGGTAATTTCCAGCATGTGGTGTTTGTTATAGATGATTTGAAAATGCCACTGGAATCCCTGGTTTTTAGTGCCCTCAAAGAATGCAGCGAGCGCCCTTTTATCAAAACTGTTGCTATGCCGGTGTTTCGCACAGGTGTTGCTGCAGGGGCTTACAAAGGCTACACAGATGAGGACACAATGCTCGCAATGTTGCGTGGAATCAGGTTAGCACGCATGCGCAATATGCAATTGCCCACGATTTACATTGTTGTTTACAACAATCCCACGCAGTATGAATTCTTGACTCAACATCTTTATGAGATTTAACACATACGCGTGCAGGAGGAAATTATGTCCCAAATCACAGTTGTTGAAGGTAACTTTGCTCGGCTGGGATTTCGTGTTGAGGGTGTAGCATTGCCAATAGACTGTGGAAGGAATGCTTGGGCACGACCTTCGTATGCCTCGCAGATTGGTGAGCAGACATCCTACTACTCTATGTCCTTTATGGGGGTTTGTCGCGGCGATCCTGAGCCAGGTCAAACATACTTCACCGGGTCTCGAAACCACAACGTTTGCCGTAGTTTTGGAGCAGCAATCTTTGTGGGTACAGATGGCACTGTTCCACTGAATGATCTTGTGTTGGCATGTATCAAGAGTGCTCACGATCACGGATTGACCTCACTTGCGATGCCGGATTTTTGTCGTGCCCCGGGGCAACATGAGGTAGATGTGGAGCTTATGCTTCAATTTGTGCAAGGTTTTAGTGACGCTAATGCGCAGGGTTTGCTGATACCACGTATCTTTGTTGCAATTGGTACACGCACAACCGGTTATGCAACGTCGCTTGAGCAGGAGTTATTGCGGATTTAGTTATATTTACCCAAAGGCTATGGATTCGCTTGTCGCATCCCTAGCCTTTTTTTTGCTATTCCGTGTGCAGTTTCATTCTTACCTCATGCCAAGGTCGTAAGTTCCCAAAGCTTAGCTTCTTTGCCCAACTTGTTTCCAGTTCGCGCACTTCCTTTGCTGTTAGTTGTTTTAGAGAAATAATTTCAAACCCTTCGTTTTTCCATGATTGCACCCAAACCTCTTCCATGTATTTTGCATCCATTTTATCTAGTCCGAGCCTTTGGACTTCGTTTGGATCGTACTTTTCGTCGTAGCCAAAAATTATATGTATAGTGCCGTTTGGCTTGATAAGTGATTTTATGTTGTTAATCGCCTCTGGGGTTGGTGATACGATCTTTTGCAAAAGTGTTCCCCAAGGTAAAAGAATGTTTAATTCGTCAAAAATGCCTGCCAATTCTGCTGGGAGCACTTCCACTGAACCCACCACAAACAGAACATTTTCCAAGCGTTTTTTGTTGGATTCCTTGGAATATACAGAAAGTTGCTTTTGATTAGGTTCGATCCCCACATAAAAATTTCTTGAGTTACTCAGCGCCTTTTTGTACACGAATCTGCCGTCACCAGTGCCTAAATCACCTATAATCTGCTCAAAACCCGCAACTAACTCTTGCAGGTTTTGTTTAGAGATTTCTTGAGTTTTAGAGCCTTTTACGCTTATCATTGCATATAATGATACAATATATGTTGTGAACATCGCAAAAAAGCCAATTCCTCCTATTCTGCCTATCTGGCAGCCCGTTGGATGTTCCACACACTTGATCGCAAAAAAGGTCTCAGACAAACTAAAAGTTAAAACTTCTCACACAGGAACTCTTGATCCGTTGGCGCAAGGAGTGATTATCATTCTTACAGGTGAAGAACGCTTAAAAAAATATGAATATGCTGAGTGGTTCAAAACTTATGAGTTTGATATTGTTTTTGGATATTCCACAGATACCTACGATCCAATGGGCATGATTACAAACAATGATCCCGCCCCACGTGTAGATTTTAAGGCACTAGAAAAAGAGCTAAAAAAATTTAAAGGAGATTATTCTCAAGTCGTCCCATACTTTTCAGCTATCAAAGTAAAAGGTAAATCCATGCACGAGCATGCGCGAGCCGATCAACTTGACGGTGTGGAGGTCCCGGTGCGCAGTGGGAAAATTCTGAAGATCGATTTGCTGCAAGCAAGCAACATTACAATACCGGATTTTGTTGAAACCTCCGTTTCAAATATTTCCAAAGTTGTTGGAGATTTTAGACAAAAGCAGATTGTTAAGCAATGGAAAGAAATTGCAAAAACCCACAAAGGCCAAATCCTTCAGTTAGCTACTATAAACGTGCAGCTTACCAAAGGTTTGTATGTTAGAAGTTTAACAGTTGATATTGCAAACAGGTTGAATTCTGTTGCTTTGTGCACTAATATAATCAGGACTAAAAACGGAGAATATAGTCGCGAAAATTCGATACCTCTTGATCAGGTATTGTAATTCCCAAGTAAAAATTTTTTGGAGATTTATGGAAAACCCAGCAATCATAAAAAGGTTACAAATTATTGAGGAACTGCTCAAAGAACTGAATATTTTGAAAGAAACTTATCAAGACGCACTTGATAACGATGCTGATTACCAAAAAGTTCAAGAAGAAGAGGCAAAAGTAAAAGATGAATTTAGACAGAAGAAAGTTAAAATCACTTCAAAAGATACATATCAGAACATTTTGAATTCTATTAAAGAAAAACGCCAAGACGTAAAAGAAAACAGAGAGGCATTGTCTCAAGACTTGGTTGATTACTACAAAGAAAGTGGCGAAATTCAAATTGAAGATCACGAAGGCAAAACTAAGAGAATGATTTTTTCGGTCAAATTAGTTGCCAATTAGTAGCTCGGGCGGTTTTTTCATATAAACCTGATAACTCTTGCTACTGTTGATTTGCAAATACTCGTTTTGATTTGGGAATCTTGAAGCATCTGGATTGATAAAAATTGCCTTATCCATGTTGATCGGTTGTGGGTTTTGTTTCACTAGTGGCCACCAAAAAAATGTTTCTTGGGGTTGTTTTGGATCCCACAGACGGATGTTGGCACTTTCCCCAAAGTAATATCTGCCTACAGTGTAATCCATAGGCGCCGTAAAGATTATCTCTTGATTATATGTGCGATAAACCTGTGCGAGTTCCTTAATACCGTTGTAATAATTGGTTTGTTCTATTCGACTGATCATAAAGAAATAAAAAACCATTACAAAGAACAAAATTTCTAGTGAAAAGAATTTCCTAAAAATATATCCCAGAGCTAACATCAAAAAAATTGAGCTAGGAAACAAATACCTGTGTACATACAATTGATAATCTGTAAAGCGTGAGATAATCACAAGCTGCAGCATGGGTAGAAATGTAAGGGCAAATATCAAAAGGAGCCCTTGTTCGTTTGTTGATAGTTGCTTTGTTTTTTTCCACAAAATTGTAGTCTTACCAATTGCATAAGCAGTCACGCCCAATACGAGTAATGTCAGAACCTCTGCACTAAGAAAGAAGTTGAGAGTGTTCATTACATTTATTCCTGGCGATTTAGTTTTTAGTCCGAATACAAAAGTGCCAACGCTTTGTTGAATGCTTACTAGATTTGCCTTGCCAACCCAGCCGCTGTTTATTGCTTCCGAGTGTGTGTGTGCATAATATGTTGTTCCTGCGCATGCCAGAAGAAGTAACATTGCAACTGTTAAACGCTTTGTGATGTCGGCGCTTTTGCTAAGGGTTACCAATATTGCGAAATTCAGAATAAACACGATAGCAAGATAATGTGTGAGTAGTGCAAGTATGCTCATCAAAATCATCTGAGGAAACTTTTTTTGTAGATAAAAATAGAAAGCACTAAGTGTTAAAAACCCGTACATTGTGTAGGCTCTGGCTTCCACGGAATATTCCACAAAGAATGGACTTACTGCAACAAGTAACGCTGTGAGAATAGCAGTTTCATTATCATCAAAAAGTTTTTTTGAAATCAGGTATGTCAGATATACTAACGCGATGCCAAAAAACACAGATACAGCACGGATTGTGAGATCCGAGTTACCTACAACTGCTATAAATGCTTTTATGGTTAGGTAATACAGAGGTGGGTTCACATCTTTTGCCATAACCTCCCAAAACTGTTGTAAGGGTAGTTTAACCGCGATACCCGTAAATGCTTCGTCATACCAAAATTCGTTAGTGGCAATAATTCTCAAACGCAAAGCGATTCCGACTAGCATTACAATAAGTATATCTGCGTGCCTCTTTAAGAAATTCATACTAATATTCTAATCTATAATAGACAGTATTGTATAATTTCTTTATGCAAAGCGGTTTGGACGATGGTGCTAACTTAAAGACTAGAAATAAAGTTTTAGACTTGTTGCGGGGTCATTATCTTGTAGCAATTCTTATTGATCATTTTAATAGATTTCCATCAGTTTACGAATTGTACAACGCCAAAGGTAACTTATGGGTGTCTGCTGCAACCGGATTTGTTTTTATGTCAGGATATTTGATCGGTTTAGTGAGTTTGTCAAAGCTGCAAAAGCATGGGTTTGTTTTTGCGGCGAACAGTTTGTTTAAAAGAGGAATTAAGCTTTACTTTGTTGGTGTTATCCTAACTTTACTATATTCCAATATTGGCCTTGCTCTGGGACGTTGGCCGGATATTGGTGAAGGCATAAAATACAGCAGTTTTATTGATCAGTTAGGTCAAGCTTTACTATTTAATTATTCATACGGTTGGGCAGACTTGTTGATATTTTATTCCATTCTGATTTTAGTGTCGCCATTGATCTTGTGGTTTTTACACAAAGGACATTGGACGATAGTGCTTTTGACGTCGTTTTTACTTTGGTTGTACGGAATAGTTACACCCGGAATTCAGCGTGTTTCAGCAAGTTACTTTTCTTTGATCTCTTGGCAATTCCTATTTATATTAGGAATGCTGTCTGCATATCATAGGGTTTTTATTTCTTCTTTGTATAGAAGGTTGTTTGTTGGTGGGGGAAACATACTAGCTAAGTTGGCGTTGGTTGGTGTTTTTCTGGGATCCGTAGTACTAAGCTATCTAGATGTGTACAGGGGCGTGTTTGGGGGTGTTTCTAAACAGATTATCACTTTTTTGTTTGACAAAGTGGAGTTGGGGCCTGGGCGGTTGTTGCTGTTCTTTGTGTGGTTTGTATTCTTTTACACTCTTGTGTTGTATATAGAGCGGCCTCTTAGCAAGTATTTTGGGTGGATTTTCTTAACTTTTGGCAGGAATTCCTTACTCACGTATGTTGTTCAATCGGCTGTTCTCTTTGCCTCTTTTTATGTTACTGTACCCTACACTTCTTTTCACAATTTTGTTTATACAACTTTTGCCCTTCTAGTTACGGTTGTTCTTGTTAAATTGATTGTGTGGAGTGGAAAAGCAATTGGTCGTTAGGTTTTGATCAAAAACACCTTTTGTGGTAGGATTCCCATTATGTCAATAAAGAAAAAGAAGCGCGATGCTATTGTTAACAAAAGAGCAAGGAAAGAGCGCAAAAAATCAAAGAGAGTCTGCTAGTTTAGTATTTCTTGGAGTCTCCTCCAAAACGTCTTTCTCTACCAGAAAATTCTTCAATAGCTTCTATAAGTTCAGGTGCCCCGAATTCCGGCATGTGTTTTGAGGTGAAGTAATATTCGCTGTATGCAATTTGCCAAGATAAGAACCCGCTGATACGTTTTTCCCCAGAAGTTCTTATGAGTAAATCTACATACGGATTGGGTTGATCTTTTGTATCTAGGAAATTCTTAAAGGCATAGCAAGGGTATTTACTGTTGTAGTATCCGTCAGGTTTTCCCAAGTCCTCTGGCGAAATTTCGCCTTTTTGTATAGCTTCTGTTGCCTTAGAAATTGCTCTAATCAATTCATCATGTCCTCCGTAGTCTAGTGCAACATTCAATACGTATTTTTGATTGGTCTTGGTCTTTTCTTCTATATCTGCTACTTTTTGTGCAAGAGATGCTGGAATTCGGTCCTTTCTTCCTAAGTGATATATTCTAACTTCTTCTTTTAAAGCTTCCTCAAGATGTTCGTCGAGTTTTTCCTCGTAAAGTTTCATCAAGTATTCTATTTCTTCTTTTGATCTGTTCCAGTTTTCTGTGGAAAATGCCCATAAAGTAAAAGTATGAACTCCTAGTTCACGCGCTTTTCTGATAACTTCATTGGCCATATCAAAGCCTTTTTTATGGCCCAACAGTGTGGGTAATGCTCTACTTTTTGCCCAGCGCCTATTACCGTCAGGAATCATTGCTATATGCTTTGGAATATTTAACTGGTCTAAGTTTTGCTCGTTTTTTCCCATATAAAAAAGCTTGCGTAACAAGCCTATGTAGATTTTGACATTATAGCAGAATCCATAACTCCTGCCACCAAAATGCTATTTTAGTTTAGAATATAGCATATGACAAAACTACCGGAATTTAAAACGCCAATGATGCTGCAGTACTCAAGTATCAAATCTAAATACTCTGATTGCCTGCTCTTTTTTAGATTGGGGGATTTCTACGAATTTTTTATGGATGATGCCAAGATTGCCTCTGATATCTTGGATATAACGTTAACTAGTCGTGATAGAGGGAAAGACGGTAGGGTTCCTATGGCTGGAGTTCCTTACCACGCTGCCGACACATATATTTCCAAACTAGTAAAGGCTGGATATAAGGTTGCTATATGTGAACAACTCACAGATCCTGTTGCCGGTGAGCTTGTTGAACGGGAGGTAGTGCGTGTTGTAACTCCTGGGACGCTATTGGATACAAAAGCGCTAGATAGAAAACAGAACAATTATCTTGTGGCTGTTGGTTTTACAAAAGACAAATTGCATCTTGCATTTTGTGATGTATCTACAGGGGATTTTCAGGTAGGCGAGTTTTTGCATGCTGGTGATTATACAAGTGTGCTCCAAGATCTCTTTACGAAGTTTGCCCCAGTTGAATGTATATTGGCTGAAGAAGATTACAATAATGCCTCTCTATTAAAAAGTTTATTGGGGTTTAAAAATCTTAGTATTTTTCCATTCAAGGATTGGTTCCAGAATTCTCGAAAATCTTCAGGATATTTGTGCGAGCACTTCAGAATAGCTTCTCTAGAAGTATTTGGTTTAAACGAATCAAACGGCCTAGTAAATACTTGTGGCTCCTTACTTAAATACATTAAAAACACGCAGAATACAGAACAGAGTCATATAAACAGCATTAAATTGATAGCACAAAATGATTCAATGCTGCTTGGAAACTCTACTATTTTTAATCTCGAACTATTTTCGACCATAAGATCTTCTGCAAAGAACGGGACCTTGTTATCTGTACTTGATAAAACTTCCACAGCTATGGGAGGGCGTCTCCTAAGGCAGTGGTTACTTCACCCTTTGGTTAGTAAAGCAGCAATAGAAAAACGCCATTCGCTAGTAGAAATGTTTTTACATGATATGAGTAAAGTTGCTGCTGTTAGGAACAGTTTGGAGCAAATCAACGATATAGAGCGTATATTATCTCGTCTTTCCTCTGGTGTTGGTAACGCAAGAGATCTTGTGAGTATTAAACAATCTCTGCTTTCTGTAGCCAATATCAAGGATATTTTGATGGGGTTTTCGGAGACTTGCTCTTCGAAGAACTCATATATTAAAGAAATTATTGAAGGTTTTAGTGTAAATGTTAGTGACATTGCCAGACTGATTGATGAATCTATTTTAGATGATCCTGCATATGATCTTAAGGGAGGCGGTCTCATAAGAGAGGGGTTTTCGGCCGAACTTGATACATTACGTGCTGAAGTAAATCAAAGTATTCAGTGGTTGGCAGATCTAGAAGTTACAGAGAAAGAAAAAACCAAGATACCGACACTTAAAGTTGGATACAATAAAGTGTTTGGGTATTACATAGAAATCAGCAAATCCTATGTGGCTAATGTGCCGGAGAGATATGTTCGCAAGCAGACCTTGGTGAATGGTGAACGCTATATTACGCAGAGATTAAAAGAAGAAGAGGAAGTGGTATTAGCTGCTGAAGATAAAATAAACTCTTTGGAATACGAGCTCTTTACTGAGTTGCTAAAAAAGATACTTTTTTTTACAAAGGATATTCAGACATGTTGCAAAAAGATTGCCGAACTTGATTGCATTGTTTGCTATGCGCATGTTTCGTTCGAAAATAATTATGTGCGTCCAATTATTTCCCGTGACGGTAATTTGCACATCACTGACGGGCGACATCCGGTTGTAGAAAAACTTATGGATGGTGATTTTGTTCACAATGATATTGATTTAGATCAGCGGAACTCTTTGATTATGATATTGACTGGTCCTAACATGGCTGGCAAATCAGTTTATATGAGGCAGGTTGCTCTGATTGTACTGATGAGTCAGATTGGCTGTTTTGTTCCCGCAAAGTCTGCCAAGCTGCCAATTGTAGATAAGATCTTTGTTAGGAGTGGGGCATCCGATTTTATTACTTCAGGTATGTCTACATTTATGGTTGAGATGGTTGAAGCTGCCTATATACTAAACAACGCAACCTCTCAGAGTCTTATTGTATTGGACGAACTTGGGAGAGGCACTTCTACATACGATGGCCTAAGTATTGCACAGGCAATAGTGGAATTTTTGGCAAAAGATAAGAGGCTTTCTGCTAAGACCTTATTTGCTACACATTATCATGAGTTACAGGAGTTAGAGAAAGTGTTCCCAAACGTAAAAAATTATCAGATGCTTGTGTCCAGAAACAAAAGTAACGAATTAGTGTTTACACATAAAGTTGCTTCTGGCGCATCTTCTCATAGCTATGGTATTGATGTTGCAAAAGTGGCGGGAATTCCCTTGGATGTCGTTTCACGAGCAAACAATATCTTGGCAGATTTTGAACAAGCTAAGCAAGTAAGTACGCCAGAAACTGGGGATGATACTTTACCTAAAAAATTACATAAAATAGATATTAACAACATAACCCCGTTACAAGCTCTTGAAGTACTTAATGAGTTAAAGTCACAGGTTTAGTCTTATACTAGTATTATGTCAGTGATCAAACGTCTATCTCAAGATACTGTTGATAAAATTGCCGCAGGTGAGGTGATAGAAAATATTTCGAATGTTGTTAAAGAGTTGGTGGATAATTCTCTAGATGCTAAATCAAAAAAAGTGCAGGTATATTTACAGAATTCAGGAAGAGATTTAATCAAAGTAGTAGATGATGGTGTTGGTATGCTCAAGGAAGATCTTTTGATGTGTTTCTTGCCGCATACAACTAGCAAAATTGACACTTTTGATGATTTACAAACGGTGACATCTTTGGGGTTTCGTGGAGAAGCCCTAGGGAGTATAGGTGCCATATCAAACATTTCTATAAAAACCAGAGTTAATGGTAACAACTTGGGCAACATCGCAATTGTTCGCGGCGGAATCTTGGAGGATACTTACGAAACTGGCATGCCTGTTGGTACATGCGTTGAAGTTTCTGATATTTTTTACAATGTTCCTGTGAAAAAAAAACACTTATCAAAGTCAAAGAATGAACTTCTACACGTTGTAAATCTCCTTGTGGAGTTCGCGATTATTTATCCTGATGTGGATTTTTCTTTGATAAATGATAAAAAAAAGATTCTCGATACTTCTTACAGTAAAAATATTGTTTCACGCTACGAACTATTATTTGGTAATGATTTTGTGCATAGTTTTATTCCAGTAAATTTTCAGGGTGATTACATCCATGTAACAGGCTATCTAGCTAGACCGCAACAGTCTCTAAAACGAAGATCAAAACAATATTTGTACGTAAATAATAGAAGAGTTGTTAGTTCAGATTTACTAATTTTAGTTGAACAAGCCTTTGGTACACTGCTTGAAGTTAAGGCCTTCCCTCAGTTTTTTTTGCATATGCATATGCCCACAAATTTTTATGATGCTAATGCCCATCCAAAAAAAGAGAATGTAATTTTTTATAATCATTACTTTGTTTCTGCAACATTGCATGAAGCTGTGAAAGACACACTTGAGAAATATGATCTTACCTATTCCAATACACCATTGTTGAATTCAGACAAATTGAAAGACTCAGTCTATTTGGACTATACAACCACTTCATCTACAACTTCCAAGACTAGAGATATTATTCAGATACACAAACTGTTTCTGGCTTATGAGACTCCTAGAGGATTTTGTTTGATAGATCAACACGCAGCACATGAGAGGATTCTGTATGAGAGTTTTTTAAACAGTGCTGAACAAAATCTGCATGAAAACTCTATATTGGAAACCCCCGCAATATTACGTGTTAACCCATCCATGGACGTGTTGTTGCTGGAATATTTTGATGATTTAAAGAGGTTAGGCTTTGATATCCAATCTTTTGGTAAAAATTCATACAAAGTATATTCTTGTCCGCGTGTTTTTTGGCATAAGGATATAGTCACAGTCTTAACCGGTGTACTAGAAGATTTGCAGGAGGGTAACTCTAGCATTTCCCTTAACGAGAGATATAAATTGATATTATCTTACATGGCTTGCAGAGCAGCTATAAAAAGTGGAGATTACTTAAATGCTGAAGAACGTACTGAGTTGGTTGAGAAATTAGAAAACACCAAGACTAGATACACTTGTCCCCACGGACGCCCGACTTCAGTTGAGATAAGTACCGAGGATCTTTATAAAGTGTTCAAGAGAATTGTCTAATTTAACTTGTAAACCAGCACATTGCCAAGATTTTCCACTTGCTCCAAGCCCGAGATATGGAATTTATTTGAAATTAGGATTGTTTCAGAGCTACACTCTGCCTTTAGTTTGCTGACTAGATCAGACATTATATAAGGAATACCAAACACTATCACAACATCAAATGCACTAAGATCTTGCCGCCAAAAATTTTTTAATTGGATCTTTGCGTGTTTGTTTAGTCTTAGCAGTCTTATCTTTACTTTTGCAGCAAATACAAGTAGAGGATTTATTTCAAAACCAGTGGTTTTGTAGCCGGATTTTGCAAGTGCAATTACTATGTTTCCGTCGCCTGCTCCAAGGTCTGCTATTGTAATTTCTTGATCCAGTTTTTTTAGAAAGTTCATAATCTTGGATAATTCTGATTTTCCTGTTCTAACAAAAGGAGCACCTCTCAGGAGATATCTATATGTCAACTTATTTGTAACTACCCAGAAAACCGTGACAAGAAAAACGTTTGCAATAATCAATATAATCAATTGCATCATGTATTTAGTACCAAAATGATTTTCCAAGTATATTATTCCAGATGTTGTTAACAGGCTTAATGCAAGAACAAGGCGTTTCACAGGCATATTCTGCCTGCACTCATTATTTGTTGTCAAATGTTAGAATTACCCGTACATGGACAAGTTAGAGGTTAAGCAAAAAAGTTATAAACTTCCTATCTACCTTCCTGACGCTACAAGAGCTGTTGTAAAAAGCATAGACAGTGTGGATTTACGTGAAGCGGGTGTGAGAGGAGCTGTTGTAAACACATACCATTTAATGACAAATCCTGGAACGCAGATTTTACAGAATTTTGGTGGTGTAAAAAGATTCATGAACTTTGACGGTTTAGTTGTTTCGGATTCAGGTGGCTGGCAAGTATTCTCACTAATCCACAGGCACAAAAGTGGTGGCAAAATTTCTGATCAAGGAGTTATGTTTGCAATCGGTAATGAAGGTAAGCAACTCTTTACTCCTGAGAAATCCATTCAGGTACAGTTCGATTTGGGATCAGACATAATAATATGTTTAGATGACTTTACTCCTCCCGATGCTGCAAAAGAAAAAATTGCTGAAAGTGTTGAACGAACATCGCGTTGGGCAAAACGTTGCAAAGAAGAATATGAGCGAATACTTAGTGAACGCAATATTTCTCATAATGAGAAACCGTTACTATTTTGCGTTATTCAAGGCGGTTTAGATAAAGAATTGCGTGCCCTAAGTGCTAAACAGTTGATAGAGATAGGATTTGATGGTTATGGATTTGGAGGATATGTCATGGACGATTCGGGGCATTTGGATTTGGATATTGCAGAGTATGTTGCAGGTTTGATTCCGGATACTGCATACAAGTTTGCTTTGGGTGTAGGAAATCCGTGGGAGATTGCTATGTGCCATTCTTTTGGGTGGCAAATTTTTGACTGCACTTTACCCACCAGAGACGCTCGACACAAAAGGCTCTATGTGTTTTCTCGAAATCCATCCTCAAAAGAAGACTTACTTGACAAAGATATCTTCAAATTCATATATGCTGATAAGCAGATATATAAAAACGATAATCGCCCGATTAGTGAATATTGCGATTGTTTTACATGCAAAAATTATTCAATATCTTACCTCAGACATTTGTTTTCAATAGGCGATCTGTTAGCATTCAGACTTGCAACAATTCACAATCTTAGACATTACAATAAAATGCTAGAAATACTTGGTGCTTAACTAAGAAAATACCTCGGAAAAAATCCGAGGTATTTTGTAATTGTTTTATCAAATAATTACCGACTATCTTTTTTTGGCTTTTGCTTTACCTCTCGCTACTGTTTTTCGTACAGCTCTCTTTACAGTTTTTTTCTTAGCAACTGTTTTTTTCACGGTTCTTTTTACGGCTTTCTTTGTTACTTTCTTTTTGGTTGATGTTTTTCTTTTTACTGGCATGTAAATCACCTCCTCAAACACAAAAAATCACGCATTTATGCTGCTTGCGTGAAATATTATTGGACAGAGTTAAATTTTTACTTCTCATGGATTACTTTCAGGATTTTAATCCTGCAATACATTTATGTTAGCACAAATTTACAACACAATCTTTTATTGCGTTATCATTTTTTACATTTGTTCCAAAGTCCTAAGTTATTTTCTCGTGCGTAGTTTTGGGAACTAGAGAACACATCCTGAAAATGGATGTCTGGGGGGTAACTTGATGCATAAGCATAACCTTGCTTAACAAGTTTATCATTTACCAATTCGTTTTTTAGATAAACATATCGCAACAGGCGCCCAAACCTATCTGTTTCTGAAACATCCCTTTGCAGGGTTATCCATTCTCCCTCTAACAAATCTTTTGTGTATTCTTTTGCTTCCCTGCCGAAACATTCGTTTTTCTTTTGAGGGCTGTTTGTTTCCGGTGTGTTGATACCTATGAAACGCACTTTCTCTCCAGATTCAAGCTCAATTGTGTCTCCGTCTATAACTTTTTTTACATAATATTCATTGGGGTGTTTTTCATCTGATGAAGCAAATACTGTCAAAATTACCAATACCAACATGCTTAATATGTATGCTATCTTTTTGTTTTCCATTCATTTGTATGGTATTACATAAACTACTAATCTACAAAAGGGATATTCTGTTTTAACTAGACAAAAGTATGAATATAGATATGCTAAAGACAACACCTATAGATGACATCAAGTTTTCGGTTGTTGATGTAGAAACTACAGGAATGTTTCCTACTCACAATAGAATCATTGATATTGGTGTTGTAACGGTCCAGAACCTTCGCGTTGAAAATACATGGGAGGCATTGATCAATCCCAATCAAGCCGTCCCGTATTTTATTACCAAAATCACTGGAATTTCCGATAACATGCTCAAAGGCTGTCGGCCATTTGTTTTCTATGCTACACATTTAGAATCGCTGTTAAATAACAGCGTGTTTGTTGCACATAACAAAGATTTTGATTATCCCTTTATCTTCCATGAATTCAAGAAGCTTAATATTAAGTTCCATCATCCTGCACTATGCACTGTTTTGCTGGGTAGGAAGTTACTGCCGCAGCTAGACAGTGCGAATCTTGATACTTTATCCGCAAACTTTGGAATAGAGATAGAAGGAAGGCATCGGGCTTTGCCCGATGCCTATGCCACAGCCCTGATCTTGATAGAGTTCATCAAGATTGCCAAGAAAAACTTTGGTATAAAGAATTTCTTTGATCTTGAACGTCTCCAGCGTCTGTCAATCCCCAGAAAATTTAACAACCTGCAAGATATAGAAGGTTCCTTGTTCAATGCGCTAGATGCATAGTTTGCATACCAAGCAAAGATTAGAAGTATACGATCTTTTGCTTTAGAATAGTTGTATGGTTTCTGCCCGAACTAAAAGCCTTGAATCGTTTCTTAATCCTAAATCCATTGCTGTGGTGGGTGCATCTCGAGATCCAAAAAAAATCGGCAACATTTGTATAAGGAATATTCAGGAATCTGGTTTTGAGGGGAGTCTGTTTCCTGTAAATCCATCTGCGTCGCAAATAAATTCGCTTGAGTGTTACCCTGACCTAAAAGCACTGCCTGTAATTCCGGATTTGGTTTTAATTTCACTTCCGGTGGATAAAGTATTGGCTGCGTTTCAAGAAGTAGCAGATCTACAGATAAAAAATGCCATAATTTTTACTGCAGGTTTTAAAGAGGTTGGGCATGATGGTGTGGTCTTGGAACAAAAATTGCTGGAGGTTGCAGAATATCACAACATAAACTTGTTAGGGCCGAACTGTTTAGGCTTTTTGAATTCACATGCAAAACTTAATGCTACTTTCGGTCAAGGAGTTAAGCACACGGGTAACTTAAGATTTCTTTCTCAATCAGGTGCCATAGCTGCTAGTATGTTTGACTATGCAAACTTTGCTGGGTTTGGTTTTGATCAGTTCGTGACCTTAGGAAATAAAGCAGGGCTTAATGAGAATGATTTTTTGGAGTATTGGCTGAATGATACAAAGTCTTATGCTCCTTTGGGATTGTATTTGGAGTCTGTCTCTAATGGTCATGCTTTGCTAGAAAAGTTAACTGAGTACGGGCGCAGGTCGCCTGTTTTTATTCTCAAACCAGGAAAATCTTCATACGCGCAAAAGGCTATGAAATCACATACCGGATCGTTGGCGGGAGAAGACATAGTTCTAAGTGCGGTTTTAAACCAAGCTGGTGTTATCAGATGCATGGATATAGAAGACCTTTTTGATTATGCCAAAGCTTTCTCGTGGGCTAAGGCACCTACAGGACCAAACGTTGCTGTTGTGTCAAATGCCGGTGGTCCCGCTGTAATTGCTGCCGATTTACTCGCAGATGCTGGACTTAATGTTTATCCTTTTGATCTCTCTACGCAAGAAATTCTTAGGGAACATCTACCTAGAGCAGCAAGTATTATGAACCCCGTAGATCTTTTGGGAGATGCATTGCCGCAAAGGTATGAGGCAGCTTTAAGTGCAGTTTTAGCAGAATCCGCTGTAGATGCTGTACTTGTAATTTTGACTCCACAAGTTATGACGCAAGCCAAAGAAACTGCACAAGTCATTGCAAATCTAGCGGAACAATATCACAAAACAATTTTTTGCTCCTTTATTGGCGGAACAAACGTTTTTTCAGGAGAGGAAATGCTAAATGCGCACAAGGTTCCAAATTTTCGCTATCCAGGTAGAGCTATAAAAATGCTCTCAGAACTTTGGAAATGGGAAGAGCATCGTCTTAAGTCAAACAGCGGGGCGGTAATATCCTTGGTCTCAGGTTTTGACCGTGATCAAAAAAAGTATGCTGAAGATATTCGCCAACACTTGCATACCAAAAACTCTGATCAGCCTATACCTCAAGCCGAATTGCTTGACCTGCTAAAGTCAGTGGGCATTCAAATTCCAGAATATATTCTAACAACCGATGTAAACGATGCAATTTCATTTGCAGATAAGATTAGGTATCCGGTTGTGATGAAACTAGATTCATTAGCACACACTCATAAAACAGAAGTTGGTGGCGTGATTATGGGTGTTACAAATAAACAAGAGGTTAGTGCCGCCTTTGAAAATTTCTCAAAGCGTTCTGATTTTGGGCAAGTGCTGGTACAAAAGCAAATAGAAGCTGGAACAGAGTTGATTCTAGGAGCAAAGTTGGATCGTGATTTTGGTCAAATGTTAATGTTTGGAGCAGGTGGGATTTTTGTGGAACTGATTCAGGACGTTAATTTGCATACCACACCTTTAGATTTTGATGAGGTACAGCGCCTTGTGGAGAGGTCAAAAATTCACAAATTGCTTAATGGTCATAGAGGAAGGGCAGGCTATGATTTGAATAAACTATATGAAACTATCCTAAAATTCTCTAATCTTGTAAGTAGTACCAAAACATTTAAAGAGATTGAAATTAACCCTTTAATTGTAAATAGTTCCGGAGTGTTTGCTGTAGATATTCGCGCAATATGCAAATGATGCCTAAAAAAAAGATTTTAATAATCGGTGGTGGTTTTGGAGGTATAAATTGCGCACTCAAACTTGCTGCGCAACTTCCGGAAAACACCAAAATAACGCTTGTTAGTGATAAAACCCATTTTGAATATCATGCCGCGTTATACAGAGTAGTAACTGGTGGTTCCCCTATGGAGGTTTGCATACCTCTTGCAGAGATTTTTGCTCATAGACCTGTTGAGATTGTGAAAGATCATATACTGGATGTGGATTTAACAGATAAAAAAGCTGTTGGAGAATCCGGATCGATTTATAGTTTCGATTATTTAGTTCTGGCCGTTGGAAGCGAGACCTCCTATTACGATTTGCAGGGACTAAAAGAATATTCCTTTGGGTTTAAGTCTATTCACGAAGCAGTGAGATTAAAAAGGCATTTGCACGAAACATTTTCCAAATGCACAGTCGCATCTCCTGAAGACAAAACCTGCCAAGTGCACATTGTAGTAATCGGGGGTGGTGCGAGTGGTACAGAAATTGCAGGAGAGCTTGCGTTGTACACTAAAAAGCTAGCCAAGATGCATCAGATCGATTCAGCTTTAGTTACAATAGATTTGATTCATGCAGATAGCCGTTTGGTTCCTGCTCTGCCTGAGAGAGTTTCACGCTCTATTGAAAAACGCTTAAGAAGTTTGGGAGTTAACTTGTATCTGAATCGCCACGTGATGAAAGAAGATGTCGAAAAACTGTATCTAAAAGATATAGAAATCAGGGCGAAAACCGTAATTTGGACAGCCGGAATAGCCTCTAATCCTCTTTACAAAAAAATCAAAGAACTTCAGTTTAATCAAAGAGGTCAGGTTAAGGTTGACGGTTATTTACAGGCTGTTGACCAGCCAAACGTTTTTGTGATTGGTGATGGTGCTGACACCAAATATGCAGGTATGGCTCAAACTGCTTTACGACAGGGAGCTTATGTTTCCCAAAAAATTTTGAGCAGGTTGCATGGGCATACTGTAAACAAATATGTAGATCATGCTCCTGTTTATGCAATTCCTGTTGGGCGAGGCTGGTGTGCTTATTACGATGGTTCGATGTTTCTGACGGGGATTGTTGGATGGTTTTTTAGAAGATTGCTGGATTTTATAGTGTTTAGTACTGTTCTACCTTTTGATAAAGCTTGGGCTGTTTTTAAGGATGGGCGTTCAATTTGCGAAACGTGTGAAATTTGTTCTGTCTTGGATAAAGATCAATGAAGGATATGGATACTGTATACACAATCAAATTTGGTGGTGAGGCCGGCTTTGGCGTAATGGCCGCAGGACTCACTGTTTCTAAGCTTGCGTCTAGGCTTGGTTATCATATTTTTGATTATACTGAGTATCCTTCTTTGATTAGGGGAGGGCACAATGTAATTCAAACAAGTATTTCATCGCAACCGGTTTATGCTCAGTACAAAAAGACAGATCTGCTGGTGGCACTAAATCAAGAAACGCTTGAATTACACTTTGCCGAAGTGTCAAAGGGAGGAATTGTACTTTATGATTCTGATTATGTAAGTGATATTTCTGCGTTAGCTAAACAAAAAGATGTGCATGTTGTTGCAATGCCTTTGCTTTCGATGATCAAGGAAATTGAAGGATCCCTGATTATGCGAAATACAGTTGCATTAGGTGCAGTTGCAAAGCTTTTGGGTGTTTCCTTTGAGGATATGCAACAAGTTATTGCTGACGGCTTTGAAGACAAAAACGAGAAAGTTTTGCAGTTGAATTCAAAGGCATGTAAGGCCGGTTTTGATTATATAGCACAACATTTTTTGGCAGAATGCCAAGACATTTTACCCAAACGTTCCGGTGCAAGACATTATGTACTCACAGGTAACGAGGCGATTTCGGTGGCAGCTATATCAGCGGGTTTGGGTTTTGCCGCAATTTACCCTATGACCCCGACCTCGAACATTTTGCATAATCTGGCGCCTTTTCAAGAAAAATACGGTTTCATTTATAAACAGCCAGAAGATGAAATATCCGCCATAAATATGGCAATTGGAGCATCTCATTGTGGTGTTCGTGCCATGGTGGCTACGTCAGGAGGTGGATTCTGCTTAATGACAGAGGGTTATGGTCTAGCCGGTATCACGGAAACCCCTTTGGTTATTGTTGAAGGTATGCGTGGTTCGCCAGCCACAGGGCTGCCAACATGGACTGAGCAGGGCGATTTACGCTTTGTTTTGCATGCTCATCAAGGAGATTTTCCTAGAATAGTTTTGGCGGCCGGCGATGTGCAGGAATGTTTTGATCTAACTTTTGAAGCATTTAACCTAGCGGATAAGTATCAAACCCCAGTTGTGCTTTTGGTGGATAAACATGTTCTTGAAAGCCATCTCAACGTTACAGAATTTGGTGCCGATTCTGAGAAATACCAGATTCACCGCGGAAAAATTGCAGAGAAAAAGGATTTGAAATATCTTAGATACTCTTTAACTGATGATGGTATATCCCCAAGAGCTTTTCCCGGTACAGGAAATCTAACCATTGCTAATTCCGACGAGCATGAGGAGTCCGGATATTCCACAGAAGATGCTAGTGTTCGTAAGGCACAAATGAACAAACGAATGAAAAAACTGGAAACCTGTGCCAGTGAAGATATGTCAATGCCAAAGATTTTTGGCAAGCCAAATGCCGAGCTGACTATTGTGTCTTGGGGGAGTAACAAAGGTGCAATTCTCGAGGCGCTTAAACAGCTACCAAATGTAAACTACGTTCATCTTACTTGGATAAACCCATTTCCTTCACAAGCCTTGCATGAGCTTTTGCAGAGTTCAAGAAAGATTCTAAACATAGAATGTAATTTTTCTGCTCAAATGCATGGTTTGATTCAAGAACGAACCGGTATAAAAATTGAACATAACCTTCTTAAATTCGACGGCAGGCCCATTTATCCGGAAGAAATTATCAAAGCAGTTAAGGAGATTTTATGAACACTTTTGTCTCCAACAAAAAACTAAACTCAAAAAATGCCCCATCGTGGTGTCCGGGTTGTGGGGATTTTGGAATCTGGATGGCATTTAAAGATGCTGCTATAAAATCAGCTTGGAACAATTCTAACTCTGTACTTATGGCAGGAATTGGTTGCCACGGACATATCGTAAATTTTCTTAATATCTCCAGTTTTGAGGGATTGCATGGCAGAGCCTTACCTGTGGCATCTGGAATGAAAATGGCAAACCACAACCTTAACGTGTTCGTGTTTACGGGTGATGGTGATTGCTTGGCAGAAGGTGGAAATCACTTTATCCACACGGCCCGCAGGAATCATGATCTAACAGTGATTTTGCATGATAATGCTGTATATGGTCTTACCACTGGCCAGACATCCCCAAGATCGCCTAAGGGTTTTAAGTCCCGTTCTACTCCACTGGGCAGTTTTGAAGAACCTTTGCAGCCTGTGACTCTCGCGATTGCTGCAGGGGCAAGTTTTGTAGCGCGAGCTTATTCTGGTGATATGGAAAGACTTTCGCAATTAATAATTCAAGCAAACGCTCATAAAGGTTTTGCACTGATTGATGTTTTGCAACCATGCGTAACATTCAACAAGATGTACTCACACAATTTTTATCAAAAGAACACTTACCATTTGCCAAAAGAGTATGATCCATCCAACAAGGCGGCAGCTTTAGAAAAATCTCTTGAGTGGGATTACAACAAAATACCTCTTGGGATTATTTACAAATCTAACGCACCTTCTTACGAAGAACAAATTCCGGTCATTTCAAAGAAATCGCTTTTTGAAACAGGTGTAGGTAAGAGAGATATTTCGGAATTATTGCAGAAGTATTACTGAAGTTTTTTCATTCAGATAAGAGAAGAAGTAGGAAGTTTTTTGATCATATCTTGTGCCCATGCCTCTGCTCTAGACTCATTATTCTCCTGATCGAAAAAGAACGAATCGATTTTGAGCGGCTCCATTAAGAGGGTTGCTCCGGTCTTTGCTAAAGATTCCTTTACTATTTCTACAGCATTACAGAAATTAAGATAGGATCTATCTCCACAACCAAAGACAGCAAAGAATTTATCTTCTAGATTGATTTTACTTATTTGCTCTAAAAGCGCAGTAACATCTTCATGGGGTTGACCTTCTTTGTTGTCTACAAACCAGCTTGGTGTACCTGCAACAATGTAATCTGAAGCTTGGATATCAGCGACAGTGCATTCTCTGGAGTTTTTAAGCAAAACTTGAGAAAGTTCTTTACCCTGTGACAGTACAGACTCCAAGATTCTTGCCACAGTGTGGGTGCTACCAGAGTTGCTTGAGTAAAAAATGAGCAGTTTCATACAACAAAATTATATGGCCAAATTGTACCCCTGTGAAGTGCCAGTGCTTTTTAGCGTGTTTGCAAAACCCGTAGTTAAGTGAAATAATGTGAAAAAAGTAAGGAGATAGCTTATGTTTTCGTCGAATTTGACTGTTAAATGGCTGAAGTTTGTGGAAAAACTCAACAGATTTGGGCGTTTTCTTGCGCAAGATCCGGGTAATTTCTGGAGCGGTTGGCAATGGCTTGTTCTGTCAATGTTTGCTGTTTTCATGATCTTTGTGATTGTAGCTATATCATCTGATAGTAGTTTTGTCCGTGTTTTTTCTTTTGACTACCTACGCATTTATCTTGGTGTAGAGTTGCTTTTAGGTTTTGCGTGCGTGTGTACGATGATGCCTAAGGTGTTTTACGTACGGGCTTTGGCGGCCGCAAACGGTGCAGTGTGTGTAATCGCTTTAATCGTGTGGTTACTTACTCCGATGTAAGCTGCCCACGGTAAGCTATCTAAAATATGGGGTTTTTAGTTAATCTAAAGACCCCTTTTTTGTTTTTCTTACAACTTAGTTCTTGAATTGCGTATCGTCGCCCCGTTGCATATAATTGTTGTATGCGATCTGCCTCAAAATTTTTTGTGCTTCTTTTGTTCCTCGCCTTTGCAAGCACGCTTACTTACAAAGCCTTTGCTGATGGTACATACAACGATTTGGGAACTGCCGATTCTGCCGACGGAAGTAACGACGCAATCAACTTTAGCCAAGGTCGTGTTTGGACAATTGACTCTTACGGAAAATACATTTGGTTGACTCAAGGTCTGTCAGGACCTACATCGCACTGGGCTTGGTCCAACGACGAAGGTGCGAACTGGTCTCAAGGTGCGGAAAACTATACATTTCTGACACGCGCTTCCGTGGCGTATGACTCTAACAATGACAAACTTCATGTTATTTGGGCTGCAACAGATAGCAACGACGGTATCATATACAGGAGATATGGTATTACTAGAGATGGGTCTAACAATATTACAGCCATTGCCAGAGAAGATGCCCCAAATATAAACTTGCAACTTGATACCACATCCTCCAGAACACTAGAGCAACCAGTTGCTTTATGGATTGATGACGGTACTACTAATGGTATTTTGGTAGCTGTTTGGTCAAAATCAGGTAGCGGATTGGCTGAAGTGCGTGCTTCTATGCGACGCTTAAGTTTGTCTGATGCGGATGGAGATGCCATAAGTTGGGAATCGCTTGATGGTACAGGTGATACTTTTGGCACCGATGCCCCCGCCGTAGAAGCCGATAAAATTTTTACGTCAGGGTCTGGTTCTGTGTCTGTTTCTGCCGCGATAAGAGGTGGTACAGGCTCTCGTAAAGATGATCTATACGTCTTTGTTGCCCACTCAACCGGTGGAAGTGGTGACTTGCTGCGTTCATACCGCGCGGACTGGGATTCCGTTGATCTGGATTGGTCGGATGGATGGCAGAGTCCTGTTACTGTTGGGGCAATGGACACATCAGCGGGTTACGGACTTAAACACCAGCTTCTTACTCAACCAGTTATTGATACTACTAGCGACCGCTTATATGTAGGGTGGGCACGCTGGAAGGCGGGTGGTGATGGTGATACAGTATCAATGGCATATCTAAATGCCACGGACACCCCATCAAGTACTGTTGATATATACGCAGCAGGAGGCACACATTCATATGCACCAACTTTGGGTTTGTCTTATGATTCCGTTCAGGATTTTATATATGCGTCTTATGTTCTTTCCACTACTAATGGAGATAACGGTAGTATTGAATATAAAACTTATGATGGTACCACGTTGAGTTCTGCTACCAAGTTTTATACTACACCTGGGGGTTCAGCAGGAGAAAATGGTAGTGCCGACATACCCGTAACTTACAGTACCCGATACGATGATAAATTGTTGTATGGTTTTAGAGTTAATGGTTCTTTACCCCCCTCTGGTCCTGAGCCTCACACAATATATTGGGGGTACATCACCTTGCCCACGGCACCTCAAATTCAGTTTACATCTTCAAGCTCTAGTGGAGCTGAAAGTGTAACGAGCGTAAATATTCCTGTATCACTGTCTGGGACATTTACAAGGGATTCAGAAGTTAACTATGCTGTGACGTCAGGTTCAGCTACAGGTAGTGGTACTGACTACACTTTAGCTTCAGGCACACTTACTATAAGCGCTGGTGATACAAGTGAAAACATTGTATTGAGTGTTGTGAATGATTCGACTGTAGAAAGTTCTGAAAATTTGATAATTACCCTTAGTAGTCCGGTCTTTTCGTCCTTAGGTTCAAATACTACTTTTACATACACTATCACAGATAACGATGTAGCTGTTGCAGATGTTGCAACAGATATTTCCAACAAGAAAGCCAAGAGTTCGAGTTCCTGCACGTCCCGAAGACCTAGATTTATGTCTCAGATTACTAGTGTTTCTGTTTTAAATGGGAATTCTTTGGCGATAGAGTTTAAAGACAAAAATGTAGATGTAGATAGTTACACTTTGGAATACAGGAACTCCGCCGGTACAAATAGTAGAAAGGTACACATTAATTCAAAAACCGCTCGTTCTTATACGCTTCATGGGCTTGCAGCAAATACACAGTACATTTTGAAGATTAGGGCAAACAATCTGTGTAAATCTGGTCCATGGTCTGAAAATTATACAATCAGGACTTCCAGTGCGTTGCCAAAAACCGTTTACACAAGTCAGCCTGTAAGGGAGCTCCCAACAGCTGGTAAACCTACAACTGTAAAGCAACAGGGGAGCAGTGAAATGACTCAAAAAGTTTTTACCAAAACTCCTGAAATTAAATCGGTACAAGATAGTAGAGCATCAAAAAGCGGAAATTCCTTATGGGGAAGGATAAAATCATTCTTTGGTTTTTGATTTAGTCTTTTGACGTGCTGTATAGTTTTTTGCCCATTCATCCATCAATTTGAAAATTGGAATCAAGGTCATTCCGGAGGAAGTAATGGTGTACTCTACACGTGGTGGAACTTGTGGGAACACTTTTCGCGATACAAGTTTTGCCTTTTCAAGCTCTCTAAGTTGTTGAGCAAGCATTTTTTGTGTAATACCTTCGATGCCGCGACTTAATTCACTGAACCGCATGGTTTTATCCTTTAATAAATATAGAATCAGCGGTTTCCATTTTCCACCGATTAGTCCTAGAGTTGTTTTTACGTTTAGGCATTTTGGAGTTATTTTATTTGTAATCATTTTATACTTACCTTTTTGTAACTAACAAACTTAGCAGTCTGTACTTGTATATAAATCTATATAGTTATACTATACATGTATGAATTATACAATTGTTCCAAGTAAAGAAACCATTAACGCAACTGTGAGTGCTTTGCACTCCAACAATATTGAGGCTGTTGTTGTAGCTTCAAAATCGGAAGTTTTATCAAAAATAAAAGAACTGATTCCCGAGGGTGCAGAGGTCATGACTATGACTTCCGTTACATTAGATGAGTGTGGTGTGTCAAAGTTTGTGGATGAATCTGGTTACTATTCCTCTGTAAGAAAGCAGCTTAGTAGTATGGATAGAGAAACTCAGAGCCATGATATGCAGATGTTAGGAGCTGCACCTCATAATGTCTTGGGCAGTGTTCACGCTGTTACGCAGGATGGTAAAGTACTTGTAGCTTCTAACACAGGAAGTCAGTTACCGGCGTACTCATATGGATCTTCTAATGTGATTTGGGTGGTGGGTGCTCAGAAAATTGTTGCTGATCTTGATGCCGGAATTGAACGTATCTACAATTACGTATTGCCCAAAGAATCTGTTAGGGTGCAATCTGCCTATGGTATGAAAGAAAGCTTTGTGAGCAAGCTCTTAATCATCAACAGGGAAGTAAACCCCGGACGTGTTAAAATGATTATAGTTGAAGAAGCTCTAGGATTCTAATTGCAGAATAGTTTATAGTTAAGAAAGTGAGGTGAAAAAATGCAAGAAAATGAAGATAAAAGCTCTATGGCTCCAGTTCTAATGCTAACCCTTGTAGTTATATTTGCTATTGCAGGTATAACTTATGTATTCAAATCAGGTGACCAACTTACAACAAAGACTGATATAAATAGTACTGAAAAGGAATCAACCACTTCGGTAACCAAACCAGAAAACCCTGTTGATACGTCAATGCTTGATACACAAAAAGAATCTACAAATTCAGAAGAACCCGAAAATATGCCCCTAGTAGTGAATGTTGAAGCCGGTGCTTTTTACTACAAGCCTAATGAATTGGTTGTTAAGAAAGGCCAAAAAATACAGATAACATTAACAAGTGTTGATATGATGCACGACTTCAATATTGATGAACTTGGTGTTAAAGCTCCTATTGTCAAATCGGGCAATACCGGTACAGTAGAGTTTGTAGCTGACAAGGTTGGTACATTTGAGTATTATTGTTCAGTTGGACAACATCGTGCAAATGGACAAGTTGGAACGATAATAGTTGAGGAGTAGTTAAGTCTGTAGCTGGAAATTTGCCTGAGTACCTCTCGGGCGGGTAAGTACTTCCATTTTGGAAGTATTTATCTTTGTGTACACACTAATGAAAAAGTTATATTTAGCCATTTTTATACTTAACATACTTACTATAGTTGGGTTTTGGGCATTTACATCAGGAGCAAACATATTTGTTAGTAAATCCGGTTTTTTTGTGGGTACAGGAAACATTGCTGCTTTGTTAGCCGTATTTGGTATTTTGGTCCAATTCTTTCTGATGGCGCGCGTACGCTGGTTGGAATCTGTTGTAGGTTTAGACAAACTGGCAATATTTCATAAACTCAATGGGAAGATTAGTTTATCTCTGCTTTTTATCCATCCATTCTTTATTACTTTTGGCTATGCTTTGGGCAGTGATGTATCGATCACACACCAATTTTCGGATTTCCTAACTAAATACGACGATCTGCTTCCAGCATTTATCGCGTTTTTGTTATTTATGCTCATTGGTGTAACTTCTGTGTACTTTGTACGTAATAGAGTTAAATATGAATATTGGTACTATATACACTTGTTAACATATGCGGCGATTTTGTTGTCTTGGGGTCATCAATTGGAGTTAGGGACAGATTTTTTGCTTAATGATGCTTTTACCATTTATTGGTATTTGCTATATGGTTTTGTTTTAGTGAATGTTGTTTTGTTCAGGTTTATTGTTCCAACCGTAAATTTCTTTAGATTTCAGTTCGTTGTTGATTCAGTTGTAAAAGAAAATGATTCAGTTACATCGATCTATATCACGGGAAAGAATCTGCACGGATTCAAGGTTAAGGCAGGACAGTTTGCAATTTTCCACTTTTTGGCCAAAGGTTTTTGGACAGAGGCGCATCCCTTTTCTATCTCTGCCGTCCCTCAAAATAATAAGTTTAGGATTTCTGTAAAAGCCTTGGGTGATTTTACTCGTAATGTAGGAAATATACCCATTGGCACTAAAGTTTTTGTGGACGGGCCCTATGGAGTCTTTACTGATTCCCCAGCCGTGAAAAGTAAAGTAGCTTTGATTGCAGGCGGAATAGGTATTACTCCTATGAGGCCACTTATAGATTTAATGGCTGCACATAACAAAGACGCAGTTTTGATTCACGCTAACAAATTTGCTAAAGATGCTGTGTTTAAAGATGAGATAGAGCAACTTGCCCAGTCTGGTAAAGTAAAGGCGCATTATGTTTTTAGTGATGAGTACGTGGAAAATCATCCAAAAGGTATGCTAAACATTGAGCTTTTGAAGCAGTTGATACCTGATATCGAAGACAGAACTGTGTTTTTATGCGGACCTCCGGCTATGATGAAATCTGTACGTTCTATGCTAACCGCATTGGGGATTCGTAATGCAGACGTTCGCTTTGAAGTTTTTGCTTTGTAACACACGATTTGCCATTAAACCTCAACTGTTGTATATCTTGAACCAACCCAAAAAATAGGAGGAGACTGTGCCTAAGACCAAGATTGTGCTTATACATCATGCTGACTGTGATGCATATCTTGCGCTAAACCCTGAGTTGGGTAGATATTATCGTTTCAGAAACAATTTGACTTCTTGTTGGGCTTTGCCGGGAGAGGTGGGCGTAGAAGAACTTTTGATGACGGCTGCGGAAGTCCAAGCAACATTCCATGGCAGTGCATATAATCAGGAATACTTTGATCTGGAATGGCTGCCTTATCCGGAGAAGAAGGAATGATACTTTTTTTAGGTCTTAAGCTATGTGGTGTGTTTGTGCAGACCGAAGAAACCCTAAAAGTGGGGGATGAACTAACCCTTTTGCAGGACAATGTGATTGCCTATACGGGATTTGGTTGCTTCATGTTTGGAAGGCGTGTGCGCTTGTGTAAGGTTTTACCCCAAGCACGTATGTTGCCAGATGATGTGCTTGTGCCCGCTTTTTCCGTGAAGTTTTTGCCGCCTAGTGAGGTGGTTTCCCGTAACGGCATAGATTATGGATAGAAAGTAATAAACCCCTTGGACATTTGTGATGTGCAAGGGGTTGTTTTGTTTTTATTGTTCTCTCTTAGTCGCCCTGATAAAATTTGACTAGCTGCATCACTTCTTCGTAGACAGTGAAAATGTTACTATCATCCGCTGCTACAAGTGCGACATTGAAATCAGCTGCTTCCTCGTAAACTGTGTCTGGCCGGGCACCCAATACCTTGTGTAGTTCGTACTGTCGCACCTGGCCTGGTTTCTGTGAGTCAGGTGTCCAATACACAATTTTCCCCTCAAAGTCTTGTGTGATATGTAAGGGAACAATTTTCAGGGCTCCTGGCTCTTCAGCATAGTGCCAAATAATCATTACGCCGAGACGGCCGCCCTGGATGGCCAATCTTTCCAGCTTCTCAGGGTTGAGTCCATTGCCGTCACGTATGTCGATTTCGTCACGATGTTGCGGTACAAGTTGCGTAGCAGTGGCCTTTGCAACAGGATAGCGTACAATTTTACAACGTCCTAAATTCTTGTGATTCATCATTGCCTCCATTATTAAGATTGTGAATAAACTCCTCGAGCACTATACCTTATAGCAATTAATCTGTCAAATTTGACGCCCTATAGCGTATGTAGTACAATCTCCTCAACTTTGAATGTAAGGAGAAAAAAACGATGTCTGATTCTACTGAACTCCCTGTGTTTGTTTTTGCTGCGGAAGGATCTTTTGGTTGGCAAGGTTTGCTGGCAAGATTTGTTAATTCGCAACTAAGTGCCAATCCTGAGTGTGGTCTTGAACTTACTTGGCGCGCATGTGACAGGACTGACTATCGTGCCCGAGTGGTTGTATTACCGGAATGGTTAGCTCAGGAAGATAGTCTGCAAAGATTTATGGAGTTACTTAGCTGTTTAGGTGTGGGCGAAAAAAAGATTTTCTTTCGCGCAGCGTGTACATTACAAATGTACACAGCTTTAGCGGATTTGGTAGCTTCAAACCAAAGCAGTATGGAAGTTTACAAGTCTAAGGGTGGTGAAGCGTATTGTGAACTGGAACTGCATTTGTCAGCGCATTTGGACAAAAACAGCCAACTTTGGCAGAAGCTGTTTGAAGTAATGTGTAGCTAACTTATATCGCCTACTTGCTGTTTCTTGCACAAGTAGGCGTTTTTTTTGCCCTCTACTCAACTAATTATCAAAGGTGTATCCTTACAAGTTGTTAGATATATGAACGATAAGCGACTTTGGATTATTTTCTTAATAATTTTTGTAAACCTTTTGGGGTTTGGAATTATATTGCCCTTAATGCCTTACTATGTGGAAAGTTTTGGCGCCGGCCCGATCACAATAGGCTTACTTGCCTCTTCGTATTCACTCTTCCAGTTTTTTGCCGCTCCTATATTGGGTGAAATCTCGGATAAAATAGGTAGGCGTCCTGTGCTTTTATTCTCAATTGGTGGTACAGCAATCTCCTTTTTACTCATGGGGGCAGCTACGTCTATTCCTATGCTTTTTGTAGCTAGAATCATTGACGGAATTTCGGGTGGTAATATTTCCACTGCACAGGCTTACATTGCAGATATAACCACAAAAGAAAAAAGAACCCAGGGCATGGGAATGATGATGGCTGCTTTTAGCTTGGGTTTTATAATTGGCCCGGCGTTAGGTGGGTATCTGTCCGTTTATGGCTATTCGATTCCTGCATACGTTGCAGCTGGAGTATCGTTTTTGGCTACTATTCTTACATTTTTCTTTTTACCGGAATCCCGCGTTCCAACCGACGCATCCCTCCAAGATTCTAAAGGCCGCAAGGTACTGTTTAGCGTTAAGGACTTTTACGACGCGTTAACTCACCCCAACGTTGGGTTGCTTATCTCTTTGTCATTTTTGATTATGCTTGCATTTTCAATTATGCAGGGAACTTTTGCTTTATTTACCGAGCATGCTCTTGGTTTAACCGCGAGAAATAATGGTTACATTTTTGCTTACATTGGTTTGCTAGGTATTGTGATGCAGTTCTTTGTTCTGAGAAGGCTTTTGGTTGCTTTTAGAGAGAATGTTCTCGTTACGTTTGCAGTTAGTTGTATGGCGATCGCTTTTGTGTTGTTTTCTGTTCTGAGCGGTATAAAACTTCTTTTGATTGGTGTGACTTTCCTTGCTTTTGGAAACAGTATTTGTGGTCCTATAATTGCGGGATTGCTTTCCAAACTTACTCCAGATACAGAGCAGGGTAACATTATGGGTGTAAATCAATCTGTGAATAGTATTGCCCAATTGATTGGTCCTTTGCTCGGAACATTCATTTATAGTGAGTTAGGTGCAACTTTCCCATACATCACATCCGCTGGTATTTTAATCGTTGCTGTGATGGTGACTGTTTTGAGATTGAGAACAAACTTATCGAATAACTCTGCTTCTTATACTTCGCAAATCAACCACTAGACAATTGCTTTTACTACAATGTTTCTATACAATTCTAAGCAGTTATGAATTTTGTTAAGACTGTACTATTGCCCACATTATTAGCAGGTGTTTTAGTGATAGGTACTCACTATGCGGGTAAATCCAGCAGCCCACAACCCGATTCAACCGATGTGCTTGCTGCATTCACCGGTGGTACACTAACATTTCCGCCAGACCAATCTCTTTGCCAGTTTGAGTCTGGAAGTAAAACGGCTTACATTAGTTACTCCCTTGTACCAGCAAATTCAACTGCGACTCTACAAACATCTTGGAGAATTGTTAATCCCCCTAGTAAGGCTACAGGTACTGTATACACTACAAAGCAGATTACAGGTTCCGGCCAAGAGCCTATTGTGGCGCAATGGCCGGGAATAAGTCCCGGAGATGCTGTAGTGGAGATTCACTATGGGGCTGCGTTGTTGCATGCTACTACTGGCCAACCTGTGGTAACTGAAGGTTTGGACTATTACTGGTATCCTTGGGTATGTTCCCAAGCAGCCGCAACTCCCACACCCACACCTACACCTACACCTACACCACCTGCTGCTCCCAGTGGAACGCCGACCCCTACGCCTTCAGGAACTCCAACGCCAACACCCACTCCTACTCCTACGCCAACGCCAAATGATGGGGATGACCCTTTGATAACACCAACTCCAACTCCTTCAACAATCCCCACGCCAACGCCCGGTGTTAGTGGTTCTGTTACTCCCACCCCAACCCCAATGATTGGTGGTACTGTAACACCAATTCCCGACACGGGAAACACTGCTGTAACAATGTCATTGCTCAGTTCTTTAGCTCTGTTAATTCTTGGTGTGTATACGATGAAAACATGGAACCTACGAAAGGCGTTTGAAAACAAAGTAAAAAAGGAACTTGATTAGTTGATCAATTCTACTTTCTTCTTACGCGTGAGTTTTTTGATTGCATGTTCCCGTTTCAACGCTGCACTTTTGGAAGAAAAAGTTTCAAAATATTTTAAAACAACTGGACGTCTTGTTTTGGTGTATTTTGCTCCGCGCATTGATTCGTTGTGTTCAAGTATTCTTTTGTTTACGTCCCGTGCTGTTCCGCAGTATAGTGTTTTGTCTGCGCATTCAACAATATAAACAAAATATTGCATAAGATGTTAAAGTAAGTTTAGTGTGCCCTCCTTTAAGTTAAGGATTTTATCTATTCCCACACTTTCTACAAAGTATCTGTCATGAGAAACCAGTAGAAGCGTTCCTGAGTATTCAGCCAAACTTTGTTCGATCACTTCTTTTGTATCAATATCAAGATGATTGTCTGGTTCGTCCAAAATTAAGAGGTCGTAGTTTTTGAATGCAAAGATTGCAAAAGCAAAACGAGCTCTCTCTCCAGGACTAAGTTGCCCTACGCGTTTTTTTACAGCATCTTTGTCAAACAAAAATTTACTTAGATATCCAAACGCTTGTGAAAACGGGCATCTTGTCTTTTCTATAAATTCTTCTAGCAAATTGTTTTTTGTGTCAAGCGAAGATTGAACCTGAGAGAAATATCCAACACTAATATTTTCTCCAAGTCTTATGGTTCCATTACTTGGCTCTTCAATTTTCATCACAAGTTTAACCAGAGTTGTTTTGCCCGCCCCATTTGGACCAAAAAGCCAGACTTTCTCTTTGCCTCGTATATCTAGATTCAGACTCTCAAAAACTTTCTTTTCGCCAAAATTCTTAGACACATTTTCAAAGCGAATCATTAACTTGCCTGGATTTACAGTAGTTTCAAATTCAATATTATTTATCTTTCTAGATACAAATTTATCTTTTTGGTTTTGAACAATTTCTCTATCAAAACGCTTTTTTGCTGATTCAACAGCTCTACCTCTCTTTTTTCCGTCTTTGATTTTTCGTACATTTTCGATTAATTGCTCAAGTTGGGATTTTTTCTTAAGGAAGAGAACATACTCCTGATCCCATTTATTGATCAGTTTTAATTTCTCTTCACGGTAATTATCATAGTCTCCTACGAATTTGTATATTTTATGCTTTTCTATTTCCCAGATTTCATCTACTGTGTGATTCAAAAAAGATCGATCGTGAGAAATCATAATCACATTAATGTTTAGTTTGCGTACAAACTCTTCAAACCACATAATGCCCTCAATATCTAAGTGGTTTGTAGGTTCATCTATCAAAAGCGTGGTGGGGTTTTTGAGCATTGTCTCAATCAACTTTACTTTCATTTTCTGCCCTTCGCTCAAAGTGTTCAATTCTTGATAAATATCAAAATTATGAAAAGCAATTTGATTTGCGAATTTTTCTATCAAGTAAAAATATTCTTTGCTTGGTAAATGTTTCTCTAGGTATTCTCCAACCATCTCATTCGGAAATGAGAATTCTTGTGGGATGTACGCAATCTCTTCGTCCTGTATTTCAATAACTCCAGATGTAGTTTCTTCGTTTCCACATATAAGTTTGAATAAAGTTGATTTACCGCATCCGTTTTTGCCAACAAGCCCAACTTTTTTTCTTCCACTAATTTTAAACTCCACATTTGAAAGGAGTTCGGTATCATGGAAGTTTTTGGTTAGGTTTTTTGCAATGATCACGGATGTAATATATCACAATTGGCGTGTTGTAGAGAAAAAGTA
>CAYNBT010000009.1:0-4137 GCA_964396025.1 uncultured Candidatus Saccharibacteria bacterium
GAGGTGTTCCCTTAAGTGGGGAAACGAGCGCAACCCCCGCCAAATGTTAAATATTCATTTGGGACTATCCTGTATTTTTTACAGGGGGGAAGGAGGGGAAGACGTCAAGTCAGCACGGCCCTTATACCCTGGGCTACACACACACTACAATGGCGAATAACAAAGAGTTGCCAGCTAGCAATAGTAAGCTAATCTCTGAAATTTCGCCTCAGTTCAGATTGGAGTCTGCAATTCGACTCCATGAAGCCGGAATCGCTAGTAATCGCTGGTCAGATATACAGCGGTGAATACGTTCTCGGGTCTTGCACACACCGCCCGTCATGCCAGCAAAGCTAAGGCTACCCTAAGTCCTGCGTGTAGTGGGCCCAAGGTAGAATTAGTGATGAGGGTAAAGTCGTAACAAGGTAGCCGTAGGGGAATCTGCGGCTGGATCACCTCCTTTCTAGGGAGTAAAACACGTGTTTTTGATTGGTAGAATCTTTCTTGAAGGTATTTGCACTTAAACCTGCATATGCGCGTTTCAAAAAAGCCTATCAAAAGACAGAACACACTTTCTGATCAAGCAGTTCATAGATCATTAAGTCATCCACATCTCACGAAGTGGAATTTGAACAGGTTCGAGGGTGAGCCTAAACCCTCAATCGAACATTCTTTTTGCCTTTAAGCTCTTAACCATATGAAAGATATAGTTTTAGCAATAGTAAAGAATAGCAAAGACATGGTTCTCTTAATTCAGAGAGCTCATTTAGAGGTGGCTATCGATGGTAGTGAAAGCCGTTTAGAATGGGCATTTCCGGGTGGAAAATCTGAAGAAGGTGAAACTCCTGAAGAGGCCGTTGTCCGTGAAGTAAGGCAAGAAACTGGCTATAATATTGTTGCTAAAAAATTAATTTCCCAGCGTACACATCCACAATTTTCCGTAAACATTTCATATTATGAATGCGAACTAAAAGACTTTTCTACAAAGCCTGCTACGGATATTCATGAAGTTGTACGTGCAAAGTGGATAAATCCAAACGAGATCAAAGAATACATTACTACCGACCTTGATCCCAAGGTTGCTCAGTTTCTAGGCCTCTAGTATAATCACCAAAAACCACATCAAACATTACTCATAAGGAGTGGACTATATGCAGATACAGTCTGTTATTGCAAATCGGATGGCGGAGTTCATTGGTAGTGTTCAAGCTCAGGCACCAGATGAGTGCATTTATGCATATCTGGATTTGCGCACAGTGGTTATCACAATTTCTACTAGTGCACTCGCTAAACTGAAACCGTTATGTGCTACAGTTGACGCGATTGCCGAAGAAATGGGTTTGAAGAAAAAACACTTGAATATACTTGGCTCCTCTTGGAGAACCGCTGACACTGGTTTATATAGTAAGGAATGCGCCTTTGTGCTGCCGTGGAGTGTTATTCTGAATCTTTTGGGAGAAGATGCGCATCTTACAGTGGAAATGAAGACTGAATTTTTGTACAGTTTTTTTGTTACTGAGGTACCACACTTAGGTCGTGCATCCTCAGCTACATCACGTCAAGAAATACTAATGCTTGACCCTGGAGACGATTCGCCCGAACATGCTATTCTCGTTAGCGTTGCTGGCGATAACAGAGGGCATATGCAGCAGTTGGTCAAAAAGATTGTTGCATTCGCCGCCAAATGTGGGGCGCAACCTTTGTACGGTAATGATTGGGTATGGAGCCGAAGTGTTGCTGTTTATCCTCCTCTAGATTGCGAGAGAGTTTTTTACTTTCCCCAGAATACTGTCGCAAGAATTGATTTGCATAAACTTGTTGGTACTGATTAGTCACCAATGTAGGAAAAGAGGGTACTGAAATGTTTAAGGCCGGAATGCGAGCAGGATTTTCATCCAAAAGCATTACCGGCCTTCTTTTTGGCGTGTATTAGCCCTGAACAGTTTCCCAGATTCCCATTACAACGCCTTCAGGATCCTTAAAGCGCGCATAAAAACCCATATTTCCTACAGCATGTTTTGGCATGATCACCTCTCCGCCTGCTTGCACGAGTTTTTCGATGTGTGTATCTATGTTTGGTACATCAATGACAAGGACAGGGAACAGTCCGCCGTTTTCTTCGGCAGACATCATTCCGCCATTTACTGCTCCTGCTGTTTTTGGCATGCGATTTTCGTCAATTTCGCTGGTGTACACTATTGTGTAGTTCATTTCGGGCATGTCTATAAATGTCCAGCCAAAAACTTCGCCGTAAAATTTTTTGAATCTTTCTTTATCTTGGGAAGGTATTTCAAAATGTATTATTGAATTCATTTTTCCTTTAAAAATTTATACAGAATTTTTTGAGTTTAGCGAGATTTTGAATGATTTGCAATGTTGTTAGGCCAGTGTTATAAAAGTCTTAACTGGCGTTAGAAAAGTCCTAACTGACGTTATAAAAACCATAACTGGTGTTAGAAAAACCCTAAAAGACCATTTAAAGGAGAAACTATGGAGTCAAAGCATTTTGCACGATACAAGATTGTTTCCGGCGTTTTGTTGGCCTTGTGTTTGATTGGCGCTTTTTTAGCAAGTGTTCTGCACCCAAACTATTGGGCGGATTTGCGAATTGCGTTCCACTTGTTTGCATTATTATATACGGGGATTGTAGCGGGTGTTTGCAATCGTTTTTCCGGCCACCCCGATTATGCAAGACCAATATTTCAACGTTATTACTACGAAGAGAGGATAGGCTACAATTTTGCTTTTTGGTTCATCTTGTGGGTAACTGATGCTTTAACCGGTCATGGCAATTACTTGTTGGGTTTGCATGTGCTAGTTCCGGTTGTGTATCTTTGGTGCCGCGTTTGGGTAAATCTCAAAACGCTTATCTTTGATATTCGCATAAAGCGCCCAGTAGATATTTTGTTAGGCGATGCTGGCGACGAAGAGGAGTAAGGTCCACGCGCTAATATTGAAACCGTCATTTGTACATGTTGCAAGTGGCGGTTTTTTTGTCTCTCTGCGCGAAATCTCTTAAACATTACATCAAGGAAAAAGAAAACCCCTTGTTAAAGGGGCTCTCTTAGGTATTGGAGCTTTCGCTCACTGCGCTTGATAAGTAAGTGCATTATAAATTATACGTTGAGAAACGTAAAGTTCTTATGGTGGCGGAGGGCAGAGGAGTTGAACCTCAATCGTGGCCGATTCTGCACTTATCAAGCGCAGTCCTGTACCGACAGGCAATACCCTCCACCACCGCTGGCATTGTAGGGGAAATGTTAGTTTTACTAAATAATGGTTTGTCTAGTTTGAGTAGAATATGGTGGCAAGTGCTTGCTTTGCTTTTTACCGCGCTAGTAACCTGAGATTACGCACATGCCAGTGTCTAGAGCTTCTTGCAGGGGGTTTTCTACTTCTTTGCCATCTATTGTATATGTAACTTTAGGAGCACCGCTGTTTGAGTCGCTCTGCAATTCCATCCCAAAATCTTCTGCGGATGCCAAATCCTTGTGGTAGCTCACAATCGCGCCTAGCATGCTTTCTGTATATTTACAGTCCATCCTTCCATTGTTAGGCATTTGCTCTGTGTAATTGCATTTGCCATCGACCATTCCTTGTATTTCTTTTTCTAAAACGTCGCCGGTTAGTGGATGAATAAATGTAGTTTTGTATGTGGCGCAAATGATCAAATTAGTAATAAATTCGTTTGATATTGCGGCATTAGCTTGTTCTGCTGGCTTTAGTTGTGAAGCAAAAGGACTAGATTCAGGGTTGGGGTTTGCTGCTGGGGTTGTTTCAAGGGTCGCTGCCAATTCAACCGTTTGTGGTTGAGGGGTTTTCTTACTGTAGATTAACCAGCCTCCACCGGCTAATACTATTACAAAGACCGCTATTGCTAACACTTTCCACATAGTTTAAGTATGGTAGAAATTTGAGTGCGTGTAAAGAGATAATGCCGATTCCTAGGAGTGGGGGCCTTCTATGGTGGCAATTCGGCGCTGCGCTCCTACGTTTTGCGAAGCAAAAGGCAAGCGTTGCTCATTGCACCCCATCTGCCTAAGCTCACTTCGCTCACTAAGGCATCTGGTGGCAAATCGTCGCTGCGCTCCTATTGCACCCCAAGTACTAAGATTTACTTCGTTCATCAAGTACTTGGTGGGTGATCTTGGAATCGAA
>CAYNBT010000009.1:4237-33971 GCA_964396025.1 uncultured Candidatus Saccharibacteria bacterium
AGTACTAAGATTTACTTCGTTCATCAAGTACTTGGTGGGTGATCTTGGAATCGAACCAAGGACCTCTCCCTTATCAGAGGAGTGCTCTAACCAACTGAGCTAATCACCCATATTAACCCCACAGTTTTAATATATTATCACGAATATGTAAAGGCCTTACAGACTTATTGACAATGGTTTTTTCTAATGATACATTGCGTTCACGGAATGGAATTTATCTTCTACCCGCTTTCGGGTTTAATGCTTTGACAGAAGCTCTAGATTCTCAAAATTAAATTTTTATTGGTTGGTGCTTGCTCTGCGATGTTTAGTGTTCTACACTTGCATTTGCGACTGGAGTTAAAGCCTTTTCTTGGGCCTGTAGCTTAGTTGGTAGAGCGCTGCTTTTGCACAGCAGAGGTCACGGGTTCGAATCCCGTCGGGTCCACCAATATGATTACCGTTCTATGTTAGTGCGTAAATAATTTTTGAGAAAACTCTGCGAAGCAGCTCGTTTTCTAAAAAAATTATTTGCAACCTATCGTACTTTGCAAACTGAATAAAAAGTCCAAAAAAATGTGCATCTTGAAAGATACTAATGTATACGGTGAATGCCTTGGGTCTTTGTGCTGAAGAAGGACGTGTAAGGCTGCGTTAAGCCTCGAGGAGCTGCCAAAAAGCGTTATTACTCGGGGATATCCGAATGGGGAAACCTAATCTAGTGCAAACTAAGATTACCATTTACTGAAAATCTCCACTTGTGGAATTATAGGTAATTAGGAAGGTACTCGGCGAACTGAAACAACTTAGTAGCCGGAGGAAAAAAGACTAAGTATAAGTATTTCCTAAGTAGCGGCGAGCGAAAGGGAAGTAGCCCAAACCTGAGATTTAATAAAAATAAGGGAATTCGTTTCCAAATTTTTATTTAATCAATACGGGGTATGGACAACCTACTCTGGCTTCGGGCCAGAAGAAGTTACAAAGCATTTTGGTAGAAGAAGCCGCCTGGAAAGGCGCACCATAGAGGGTAATAGTCCCGTATTCGAAACTTTAATGCCTTCTTAGGTTGATCCTGAGTAGCATGGGACACGAGAAACCCTGTGTGAATAAAGCGGGACCATCCGCTAAGGCTAAATACACAAAGACACCGATAGTGAACAAGTACCGTGAGGGGAAGGTGAAAAGAACCTCTGTTAGAGGAGTGAAATAGAACCTGAAACCGTATACAAACAAACATCCAGAGCCCGTACATTCGTGTATGGGTGATGGTGTGCCTATTGAAGAATGAGCCAGCGAGTTAATATTACGTGCAAGCTTAAGCAACTAAGTTGTGTAGGCGTAGGGAAACCGAGTCTTAACCGGCGATTATAATAGTACGTAATATTAGACCCGAAGCCAAGTGAGCTAACCATGGACAGGTTGAAACTTGTAGAAATACAAGTGGAGGACCGAACCCGTGTCTGCGACAAAAGGCTGGGATGATCTGTGGTTAGGGGTGAAACGTCAATCGAACTTGGCGATAGCTGGTTCTCCCCGAAATATATTTAGGTATAGCCTCAATTTCCAAAGATTCGTGAGGTAGAGATACTGGAATGGAAGAGGGCGCGCAAGCGTACCCTTCTATACCAAACTCCGAATGCGCGAATTCTATGATTGGGAGTCAGCACTGGGGGGCAAGCTCCTGGTGCGAGAGGGGAACAGCCCAGACCATCAGCTAAGGTCCCTAATTTCTACTAAGTGGTAAAGGAAGTGGAATTGTTTAGACAGCTAGGAGGTTGGCTTAGAAGCAGCCATCCTTTAAAGAAAGCGTAACAGCTCACTAGTTTAACGATTCTGCGCCGACAATTTAACGGGGCTCAAGTAGAAAACCGAAGCTATGGCTTTTTCTCTTTTGTTTACATTAGAGAAAAGGAGTAGGGGAGCATTGATGTCTTGCTGTGAAGGCGGAGCCGCGAGGCCCGCTGGAGCGTCATCAAGAGAGAATGCTGGCATGAGTAACGTAAGGGTGGTGAAAACCCACCCCACCGGATGTTCAAGGTTTCCTCCGCAATGGCAGTCAACGGAGGGTTAGTCGATCCTAAGGTGAGGCCGAAAGGCGTAACCGATGGACAGCAGGTTAATATTCCTGCACTGCTATAAAATCGCTAGCCCGCAAGGGCGTCGCGCAAGCGATATCACTGATGGAGGGACGGAGTTTGTTAGGCTGGGCCTATTAAGGATTTAGGTTCAAAAGGTAAGACAGTCTGTGTAGGCAAATCCGCACGGGCGTTTACTCGAGCCGATGGAAAGGCCAGTAAAATGGCTGATTCAGCTGACATAAGCTTCCAAGAAAAGCTTCTAAGGAGATTTTATAGCATCCGTACCGCAATCCGACACAGGTGAACTGGTAGAGTATACCAAGGTGTACGAGAGAATTGTGGCCGAGGAACTAGGCAAATTACATCCGTAACTTAGGGAAAAGGATGCCCTATCGCAAGGTAGGGGGCACAGAAATGGCTCAAGCGACTGTTTAACAAAAACACAGGTCTCTGCTTAACCCGCAAGGGGATGTATAGGGGCCGACGCCTGCCCAGTGCCCGTAGGTTAAATTTGGTTGTGACCGCTTTCTTGTAAAGTGGAAGCTTCCGATACAAGCCCGGGTGAACGGCAGCAGTAACTATAACTGTTCTATGGTAGCGTAATCCCTTGTCGCATAATTATCGACCCGCACGAAAGGCGTAACGACTTGAGCACTCTCTTAGCCACAAACTCGGTGAAGTTGAAGTATCGGTGAAGATGCCGATTACTCGTTGCTGGACAAATAGACCCCGTGGAGCTTTACTATAGCTTGACATTGGCAAGTGGTATTGACTGTGTAGTGTAGGAGGGAGTTGTGCATGTAAATGTACAACAACGATGAAACACCTCTCTTTTAATATTGCGAGCCTAACTATGTACCGTTACCCGGTACGAGGACACTGTCTGGTGGGTAGTTTAACTGGGGCGGTTTCCTGCTAAAAAGTAACGCAGGAGCCCAAAGGTTCCCTTAGCACCGATGGAAATGGTGCTGTAAGTGTAAAGACATATGGGAGCTTAACTGCAAGACTTACAAGTCGAGCCGTTGCAACTTTGCAACGCGTGTAATTTTGTATTACATGAGATACGAAAGTAGGGCTTAGTGATCTTCCGAATGCTTAATGGTAGGCTCGGAACTTAACGGATAAAAGTTACCCCGGGGATAACAGGCTGATCTTGCCCGAGCGTCCTTAGCGGCGGCAAGGTTTGGCACCTCGATGTCGTCTCGTCACATCCTGGGACTGGAGCAGGCCCCAAGGGTTGGACTGTTCGTCCATTAAAGTGGCGCGTTAGATGGGTTCAGAGCGTCGTGAGACAGCTCGGTCTCTTTCCGCAACGAGCGTATAGGTCTTGAGAGGAGTTGTTCCTAGTACGAGAGGACCGGAATGAACAAACCTCTAGTGTTCCAGTTGTCTCGCCAGAGGCATCGCTGGGTAGCTACGTTTGGATGGGATAAGCGCTGAAAGCATCTAAGCACGAAACCCACCTCAAGATTAAGACCTTTCCAGATTTATCTGGATGCAACTCCTAGGAGATGACTAGGTTGATAGGCTGCATGTGTAAGCGCAGTAATGCGTTCAGCTAAGCAGTACTAATGATTGCAAATCTTTACTTGATGTACAGAACATGAGCAATCATGTATGGACTTTTTATTCAGTTTATAGAGTATGATCTATTGAGATTCATGTTCCGTATTACTGTACTTTTAAAACTAAAAAGCAAAACCTCGGTGATGATAGCGATAGGGTTCCACCTCTTTCCATTCCGAACAGAGAAGTTAAACCTATCAGCGCCGAAAATACTGGCTAGTTCTGGGAAGATAGGTCGTCGCCGGGGTTTTGCTTTTTAGTCTACTTTTCCACTTTCAATTGAATAATTATGACTTATAGTTTATAATCCTGCTGTTAACATTGTTCACGTCATTCAATCAAGGAGAAGTATCATGCCTTTAGTTGGAGAATCAACTCATACGGGCAGAAAAGTGGTAGTTGTGCTGACAGTTATTTTAGTTTTGGTTGCAGTAGTCGGGGCATTTATTGCGTCAACGACATCCAGTACGAAAACGTTTGTGCGATTAGGGGTGGCGGTGGTTGAACCGAGTTTGGAATCCCAAACTTTGTATGCTGAGGCATTTAGCCTGCAAAGCATTGCAGAGCCTGTGGAGTATTTTCCAAACTGTGAATCGTTTTTGGCCTCTGTAGCAGCTCGTCTTGCCGCAGGATATGGGTACCGTGTTGCTGTGATCAACACTGGGTTACCACAAGTTGTGAATGGGCAGGCTTTGTCCAATGGAGCCAACATTTACAGTGAAGGACCTTTGTGTTTTGATCGAGTAAAGGCGATTGATCCCGGCCTGCCTGCTATTGCAGTTTTGGATAACAATATGCAGAACTCGTATTGGCAAGGTCGCGGTGTCACCGAGCAAATTGTTCGAAACAATTTGTTTGATGTAGTTGCTGCTGTGGCCAGATTTATCAAATGAATCCGGAGAGATAGATAAGGAGATTAAGATGGAGCAAGTTAACGGACTTCTGTTGGGTTTTTCGATTTATTTTGCAGTGCGCTTTGCAGTGATTGTTTTAGTAAATGCTCAAAGGCATAGGAAAGCGAGAAAAGGCGTGTATGCGGATATGGCTACATACAGACCTTATCTGCGCGAACAGCCTGACCTACTCAATCATCTTATTGATGAAGCCCGGCGTTACGGCGATGCCTCCACGATAGGGCTTGATAAAACGCAAGGAGATGTCATTCACTCCTATCGTAACCATGGTGGTTCGCAGATTAAGGTTCGATTTACAGTGATTATGTTAGTTCTTTCGTTTATGGCCTATCTGCTCACTTTGTAGAGTTCAAACACTAGGGGTAAATCAGCTAAATGCTAATTTGCCCCTTTTTTTGAGCATATCTAATCCTATAGCATTGACATTCAGCCGTTTTTGATATACTATAACCTCATTACTGTCTTCACTTGAAGTCCTCACCTTTAAGTGATTTTTTGTAAGGAGAATGTGAGATGAAAAAGGGAACTGACATGTTCAAGATGTATCGCTTGAAAGTGGTACGTGGTTCAAGTTTCCCCCAACTTGAACGGCCGGTGAATGGGTGGGGGTTTGTTCGGCTCAGTGATTTAGGCGATGCCTTAGGGGTCAGTGGCTCCTTAGTGCTAGCAAATTTTTGGGCACTGAGCAAAGATGCCTATTATGCGAGTGGGCCGGATTCTGTCTTCACTGTGCAAGATGTCGAAGGCATTGAGTACGTGAATGCAGGGTGGGCGTCTGATGTTCTTCGCGCGCATGCCGCTGGGGTGTTTGTTGTACTGGCGTATTGTGAAGGTCCCGGCAATAATTTAGACGAAGAACCCGAACATGTGTGGAACTCGGTGTTTCACAATGGCTCTTGGACGGTTGCGTATGCCTATGATCGCGGCTTAGAGCCGGTCTCGGTTAATTTGAAGTACAATCCGCGAACCGCATCTCCGGATACATTTGAATTTCTGGATGATTAGGTGTTGTGGAAGACTAGTTTGTTAAACCCTCCCGTCGAAGTATTTTGGCAGGAGGGTTTTTTGTTCTCATAACATTTCCTTGTTAAATCAACATCCCTTGTGTATAATCCCTTCGCATACTGCGAGAGTTAAGTGTTTGTCAGCAATGTCCGGTTGACCTTTCCACTAACTAAGCTTTCGATTGCCTCTCGCAAAAAAGTATTAATTTTCGCAATCTAAGGCTAAAAAATGTCAAAAGCAAGATCCATATATAAAGAAGATTCAAAAATGAAGTCCTTACTAGAGGACAGAGGAATAGTTATTAAGCAATTTAAACCCGGCGACCTTGTAGAAGGTATCGTGGTGAGCGTAAATCACGGTGAGATATTACTTGATGTAGGTGCAAAATCCGAAGGTATCGTAACTGGCGAAGAATTAGGAGAAACAGACACTTCCTACAAAAACCTCAAACCAGGTGATGTTACCTTGGTATCAGTTGTTCAAGCTGAAAACGATCAAGGTTATATTGTTCTTTCACTCAGAAGAGCAGAAAAAGAAAGAAAATGGCGAGATTTGGAAAATGCCTTTAAGGATGGTTCTGTAGTAGAAGTTATAGTTATTGAATATAACAAAGGTGGTTTATTAGTTGATTGTATGGGTTTAAGAGGCTTTGTTCCTCTTTCCCATTTGGATCGAGTACACTTTACCAACGATATCGCCAAGTTTGCTGCAGGTAGTGAAGCTGAGCTTAAAGCATCCCTCAAAGTTTTGTCTGGAACACCCTTAAAAGTAAAAGTTATTGAGTTAGATAAAATCAAGAATAGATTGGTTCTTTCAGAAAAAGATGCGATTCCTTCTTACAGCACCGAAGTTAGAGAAGAAAAGCTCAAAAAAGTAAAAGAAGGTGATACATTACAAGGTGTAGTAACAGGAATAATGCCTTTTGGTATCTTTGTAGACTTAGACGGCATAGAGGGTCTTGTTCACATTAGTGAGATTGCCTGGGAGAAAGTAAGTAATCCCGGAACATACTACTCTGTGGGATCTCCAATTCAAGTAAAAGTTCTTGGAATTGCAGACGACTCAGGTAAACTTGCGCTAAGTGTCAAAAGGCTTATGGATAATCCATGGGAAACAGTTGAAGCCAAATACCCCGTTGGTGCCGTAGTTGAAGGTACTGTTAGCAAGATAGTCCCCTTTGGTGCCTTTGTGAACCTTGAAAAAGGTTTAGATGGTCTTGTTCACATTTCCGAAACTTCTGGACCTATGAAGGAAGGCGACAAGGTAAGCGCTGTGGTTACTTCTGTTGATGGTGAAAACCAAAAGCTTGCTTTAAGTGTAAGACAACTTGAAGAAAATAAATAACTGAAATATGTCTTTAGATAGATTAACTGAACGCGCCAAGTCTGTGTTACAGACGATTTCCAGAGGCGATGAGATAAGCGTCGGTGAATTAGTTGCAGCAATAAGATCTTCCTCTGGTATGGGTACTATTATACTTCAGGGTTTACCACGGTTAAAATTCAAAAAGACTGCAAAGATCAATCTGGACAAGCTGGTTAAAGAAGCTTTCTTCCAATCAATCAAGTTCCAACACTCTTATGTAGGTACAGAGCATTTGCTTTTGGCTATGCTGTCGCTATCGGATTCGTCGGAGATAGAGAAGGTGCGCAGCGAAGTGCAAAGATTAAACATATTTCCTTCAAGCACAAAATATGTTGATACATCAAAATCAACTCCTACACTTAGCACGTTTGGTGAAAACCTTACATATCATTTATACAAAAACACGACTGAGCTTGTAGGGAGAGATGAGGTTGATACGCTGATTTCAATCTTACTGCAAAGGGAAAGCCCAAACCCTTTGATAGTTGGGGAGCCTGGGGTAGGAAAGAGCACACTCATAGACTTGCTGGCCAGTAGAATCAATTCATTGGATGTTCCGCCGCTTTTGGTAGGGTATCAAATCATTCAATTTGATTTGATGAGCTTTATAGCCAGCATCTTTAACAAGGGCATTGGCGTAGAGGCTAGCCTTGTTTCCTTACTGCAAGAGATCAAAAGCATAGGTAGAGTAATTATTAGCATCAAAGACTTTCAGAACATCTTTGTGGCAACAAATGCAGGTGTGGCTGTTCCTATGGTATATTCCTTACTAAAATCAGGACTTACCTCTACAGGCATTAGAATCATCGCAACTATGGATACTTCCCTTTACGACAGGATTGTCTCTGAGAACGAGCACATTATAGAAAATTTTACAGTTCTGAACGTAGAAGAACCTTCAGAGCAAGTCACGCTAAAGATTATTGAGGCCCAGGCTAGGGTTTTGGCTCGCTATCATAATGTTTCTATTAAAAAAGATATCATCACCTATGTTAAAGAAAAAGCTCAGGAAGAAATAAAAGACCTGAAGTTTCCAAAGAAAGCATTAATCCTATTAGATCAGTCTTGTGCTAAATCTGTGATTCGTCAACACACTGTGCCAGCCACGTATAAAAACTTGGTAGATAAGACGTTCGATTTAGCTGACAGTATAGATACGAATTTGGAAAAAGGTAACTACGATGATGCTGCAGCTCTGCGTGATCGATTAGTAAAACTGGAGGAGAAAATGCTAAAGGACGAAGAAAAGATGTTTGTCTCAAAGCGCGTTAATTTGCTTAAGACAGATGTCGATAAGGCGCTTGTGTACTTAACATCTTTAAAAGAAGTCGATGAAACCAGTATTGAAGATCTGTCTACAATAAGTGAAAAGATAAAAAAGAAAATTGTAGGTCAGGATAAAGCTGTAGACACTATAGTTAGAAGCCTGATTCGCTCCAAGCTTGGTTTGAGAGCTAAAAAACGCCCTATGGGTAATTTTTTGTTTCTTGGTCCAACTGGTGTTGGGAAAACAGAGTTAGCCAAAGTTCTGGCGGATACTGCCTTTGGTGCCGGAGCTCTCATAAGATTGGACATGAGTGATTTTTCTGAAAAGCATAATGTTGCTCGTTTAGTAGGTGCTCCTCCGGGGTATGTTGGCTACGGTGAAGGTGGAGAACTTACTCAAAAAATAGAATTGAAGCCGGCAAGTGTGGTTTTGTTTGATGAAATAGAAAAGGCACATCCCGACGTGCTAAACATTCTTTTGCAGATTATGGAGGAAGGCGAATTAACTGATGCAAAAGGCACCACATACGATTTCTCGCAAGCAGTTATTGTGCTAACAAGTAATTTGGGTACAGACATACTACATAAGTCAGAGATAGGCTTTGAAAACAGTGCACTTATGAATGATGCAACTGTAGAAACCCGGCTCAAAAACAATCTCAAGAAAATACTAAAGCCCGAACTTATAAATCGATTTGATGAAGTAGTGGTATTTAAGAGGCTGTCCGAGTCCTATCAGCTACAAATTGTTTCGGTATTACTAAATGAGGTCAAAACAACTCTAAAAAAGCAGGATGTGTTTTTGTTGCTAGAGAAGGAAACAAAGCAATATCTACTCAAAAAAGGATATTCCAACGAATTTGGTGCACGCTCGCTACGTAGAATCATTGAAACCGAGTTACTAGATAAAGTGGCAGATGTCCTATTGCATACCAAAATCAAGCCTCTCAGACTCAAAGCAAGCATTGTTAATAATCTACTTACAATAGAGAAATACTGATTCCGGTTTGTGGTATAAACTTGGCAACAGTTATATATTATTCCTATGGCAAAGAAACTAAAAAGCGTCTATGTTTGTGACTCTTGCAATTACGAATCCCTAAGTTGGCAAGGGCAATGTCCTGAATGTAAAGAGTGGAATACTTTGGTAGAGACTTTGAGTGCAGGTAAAACCGCAAGCGCTTCATCTTTGGCTGTGGGAAAGGGAGCACACGGCATTGCACTGCAACAGCTTTCTTCAATAAAAACACAGAGTTCAGAACGTGTTAAATCTCACATTTCGGAATTCGATAGAGTACTTGGCGGGGGATTTGTTCCTGGGCAGGTAGTTTTACTTGCAGGGGATCCCGGGATTGGGAAAAGCACACTCTTGATGCAACTAGCTGCCTCAATGCAGGAAAAGAAGGTTTTATATATCTGTGGAGAAGAAAGCCCCAATCAAATAAAAGTTAGAGCTGAAAGAATGAAATACAAGGCCGAAAACCTCTACATTCTGCATGAAACAGACGTTTTGGTTATAAATAGTGTTCTAGATACCGCAGGTGATTTTGCTCTGATTATTGTGGATTCTATACAGACGCTATCTATGGAGGGAATTGCCAGCCCGCCGGGTTCAGTAGCACAAGTTCGTGAATGTTCTCACGCCTTGACTGTGTTAGCCAAGCGTATGCATATTCCAATGGTTCTTGTGGGACATGTGACTAAAGATGGAAATGTTGCTGGCCCAAAAGTTCTTGAACACCTTGTGGATACAGTATTGTATCTTGAGGGAGATTCTCAGCATATGTACCGCTTGCTCAAGACCACTAAAAACCGATTTGGGGCGGTTTCTGAAATCGGTATGTTTGAGATGATGGATTCTGGGATGGTTGAGGTCGCAAATCCATCAAAAATCTTTCTTTCAGAAAAGCTAAGCGATGTTTCTGGCTCCTGCGTAACCATTGTAATGGAGGGAATGAGACCTTTGTTGTTTGAAATTCAAGCTTTGGTAACCAAAACAGCGTTTGGATATCCGCGCAGGACTGCAAGCGGATTTAATGTGAACAGACTCAATGTTTTAGTTGCAATTATAGAAAAGCGCTGTTCCCTAAACCTGTCTTCACACGATATATTTATAAATGTTGCAGGTGGGTACAAAGTGGCCGAATACGCCTGTGATTTGGCGGTGTGTCTTGCAATAGTGTCATCTCTAAAAGATAAATCCTTGGGCGAAAAACTCGCAGCATTTGGGGAATGTGGATTATCCGGTGAAATACGCCATGTAACATATGAAGACAACAGAATAAAAGAAGCCAAGAAATTGGGTTACGATGTTATAATAAACGCGCAGAATACCAGGTCTCTAAAACAGGCTGTAAGTAAATTTATATCATAATGAAACGAGGAAATTTTGGATGCAAAACCGGCTAATAAAAGAATATTTCAACTATCTCGCACTAATGTAACTAGAATTTTTATACACAGTTTATTGGGCGCTGTGTTCTTTATTGCGGGGTTTAACTTTTCTAACACAGTGTTCTTTAATGAACACCCGTTATTTGAGATACCTTTTTTGGCCGAGATTCTAATATCTTTTGCCTTTGCTGCTTTTGGTTTTCACACTGTACCTATTTTGTACGAGCGCTTGAAAGAGCGTATAGAGAATATACTTCAGACTACTGTTTCTAAAATAGTATGGGATTTTTGGGAGCAACAGAGCAGAAGAATGCAGACTTCGCATAGAGCTCGTCAGAGAGAGAAAAAACGAGAAACAGATGCAAAATTAAAGCAGACCTACGATGGAAGCATATTCTTGGACACATCGGTACTAATAGACGGTAGAGTTGTTGATATAGCTAAAACTGGCTTCTTGGGTTCAAGTCTTACCCTACCCCAAGTTGTGCTTAATGAACTTCATTTGATATCCGATAGCGAGGACGACCTCAAAAGACAGCGTGGTAGAAGGGGTTTAGACATAATTGAAGATCTAAAAAAGATAGTGAAAGTAAGCATATACCCTCATAGTAAAGGTAAAAACACTATTGTGGATAAAGAACTTATCCAACTTACCAAAAAACATAAAGCAAGTTTAATGACTGTAGATTTTAACCTTAACAAAGTTGCTAAAATAGAAGGCATAAAAGTTTTGAATATAAATGATTTAGTTAATGCTTTAAAACCTGCCGTACTACCTGGGGAAAAACTTAAGATAAAGATTGTTCAAAAAGGTAAAGAGAAGACACAGGGAGTAGGTTACCTTGAGGACGGTACAATGGTAGTAGTAGAGGAGGCCAAGAACTTGATTGGAAAGACTGTGGATACAGTAGTATCCAGACTAATTCAAACCCCTGCTGGAAAAATGATTTTTACCATGCTTACCTCACGCGCAGACAAATCAGGATCAGCAGATACACCTACAGAAAAAGAGGAGTAGAGTACCGCTAGGTTGCGCAGCATCTATAAACACAAAAAAACACCCCATATGAAGCGACTAATAGCGTCAACCACAGAGTGTTTTTCTGTTGCGGTAAAACCGCGTCGGTTTATCGTGCAAGCACGAATAAGTCCTGGTTCTGCTTCTGGACAGGAGAAGCAGGAATATATCAAGACTTACATAGTTTGAATTTTGTAACAAGCTACGCTCGTTGGGAGGTTGTGTAATTTTGGTTATTACTGAGCGATTAAAAAGATAATGCTCCAACATTCGTTGAATATATGTGTTGTCTTAGATGTTCAGCAAGTGTCTTTGATTTTTTTTGTTTTGAAACTTTGCTTTCTGCTAAATTTAAATATGTTATGTCATTAAAGTCCCATAGCATTGACATTACGGCTTTGTTGAGATATGATGCGCTCGTAGTTAGAAAAGAAAACAAAAGGTTTGTATTGACGCAAATCGCAACAGGTTGTAAAATGCCAAGTCTTTTGAAATCCACTCTATTCGTAAAAAGGTTCCTAAAAGACGCACCTTAAAATCCTAGACTTTACACAAGTGATCATAAGGAAGTGCTTATGGTTATTTATGTAGAGTTTATTGGCACGATTAGTGGAGGTGATTTATGACGGCTTTAGGAAATCAATCAACAACGGTAGATATCATAGATACACTACCGGTAACGGCGCTGCTGAGTTGGTTTGGTGACCCTTGGGTTGGGCAGACAGCCATGCAAGTGCTTTTGGGTCTGGGTTTTTGGACAGTAGGGGATGTTTGCGATCGTTTTGTTGCTGAAGGAATGGATCTGATAAATATAGAGAATCCGATTTCTGGTGACCCTATCACCTTGAGACTTAACGATCAGATCATTCATGCTGTTATGCTTACCATTCGAAAGGGAGATCCTAGGCACCGGTTTTTGAGTCATTTTAAAAGGACTTATGGCACACCCAGTCTAGAGACCTTTGAGGATCTGAAAATAGTGCCACCTGATGATATGCAGGTCACGATTGTATCAGAGCCGGCGCCTGAACCCGTTGCCACAATCGTTGCTGAGACACCCGCTCCTGCTGAAATTCCTGCCCCAGAACCGACAAAACGAAATGGGTGTTTCTTTGGACGTTTGCTGAGTTACTTTGTGGATGTTCTTCACCAATAACATTCCCAGGCGACGCTTAGCCTCACTGAACATGGCAAATACCATATTCAGTGAGTTATCTTAAGGGTTTGAGTCTCTCAAACTTTTAAAATAGCTTTGGCTATGCACATTGAGAACAACACAACCTATGTTTGCTACAAATGCCTTCCTATAGCTTTTATGGGGGAGTGTTTGTAGCAAACATCGTAGATTGAATGAGAACACGAAAAAATGAATCCCTTATAAAAAGGAGAGGATATCATGTCGAATCGAACACGAAATGTTGTGATTGCTGGCGTAATAGGTATGGGTTTGTTGTTGTGTCTGTGTCTGCTGGTTGGTGTTGTCGGGATGGGTGGTTTAGCTGCTTCTTCTCCCGTTGTTCGGGCATCTGTGGGCGAATGGTTTGCCCAAGGTGGGGATCCGGATCAGGCTGCGGCCGCAAAGCAGGTGGCTGATGACAACGGTGTCCCTTCCGCTGGTCGTAGTGCTCTGCTGGCTGAACAGCCCGCACCGACCCCCGAAGTTATTGTGTACACTGAAACGGTTGTCTTTACTAACACCGTTGTGTTCACTGAGACTTTAGTGGTGACCGACACAGTAGCATCAGAAGCTTTGGGTGCTGCCATCGTTGCTGAGGCCGAAGAAGAAGCCGAGGCGATTCGTATGGGTGCCGCCGCGCTGCTGGATGACTGTGAGAAGACTTCTCAGCCTACAGCTTGGGCATCGGATCCTGATTACGGTCAAGAATGGCAATTGGGTAGCCCTGAGGAGACATGTTGGACACTCATCGAGTGGCGTTACGACGTTTGTGCTGTAGATCCTACGGACGAACCTCTGGATGCCAGCGAGCAGTGTTGGGGTATCTTCATGTTGGGGCCTGGTGAATTTGTGGCAATGCCTTTTGACACTGCAGGTACGATTGTTGTTTTAGGACCCGAGTGGAGCCCAGACAATCGTCATGAGCGTGCGCAAGAAAATATTGCCGTTGGCATGTACGCTCGCTGGGTGGCTAATGGCGGTAACCCTGGTATCACCGTGATGACCAACCATCTACCAGAAGGCGCTGAAGTCAAGTATGTTGATGAGAACGGTGTGACTCAAATCGTTGATCCTAAAAAGGACTGGCCTGAAAGCATTAATTATCAGGACGTCCGTTTCCTGGATCTGCCCGTTGAAGAACCCGTAGAAGCCTATCCCTAGTTTTTTTAAGGATTAGCTTCTTATAACGCGAGTACGTTTATGAATACACTTTACTGTGTGCTCATGAATGTTACTCGCGTCTTTTTTTCTATCATATTTTTAATCTAAACTGGTGATACCTAGATAAAATAGGTAGAATAACTTTATGAAGCACTTTGTTCTCTCTGTAATAAATAAAATAGCGCTTCCATTCATGGGTAAGGGGATTGATAAGCATTTCCCTTTTTTAATCACGCTTTATGAATATTTTTATACTTGCCTCCAATCAAAGGAGTGGGAAGTTGTGCCTATACCTATGGGAGGCAGGCTTAAAATTGATAAATCTGACGCATACCTAGGAATGTCTTTGCTATACAAAGGTTCCTACGAGTCTGTTCAGACTAAAGAATTTATATCAGCGCTGAACGAGGACAGTACCGTAATAGATGTCGGTGCAAACTTTGGCTATTACTCTGTTATAGCCTCCAAAAAGTGTACCCATGGCCAAGTGCATGCCTTTGAGCCAGATAAAGACAATTATGCCGTTTTAACGGCTAATGTTCTTGAAAATAATGCCACAAACTTCTTTGCTATAAATGCTGCAATATCAGACGAGATAGGTGAATTAGCATTCTCAAGCAATCCAGTTCATAGGGGGAAATCCGCTGTTGCTTTAACAGGCGAACAAGCTGATTACACAGTTCCTTGTATGACAATAGATGACTATTGCGCACGCAACAATATTGTTAGTGTAGATGTCATTAAAATCGATGTAGAAGGATTTGAGCCAAAAGTGCTTTTAGGGGCTAAAAGTATAATAATGAACTCACCGAAAGTGCGTGTATTTGTAGAATTTAATCCCCACAGTTTGAGATTGGTTGGGCTAGACCCACAGGCGTTCTTTGACGCAGTAGAATCGTGTGGGCTCAAAGCCATTTCAGTAATCGATGAATCATCCGGTTTAGTGCTTCCTTTCACTCATGAGACCTTGCAGCGAGTTTTAGCATACAGCTCTTTTACAAATTTAATTCTGGATAAATATGAAAATTAGCGACAATATCATGCGCACCTACAACTGCAAGGAGAGCGTCTTGATGATCAGTAGCTATCCAGATAGAAACAACAGATCTATTCAAAAACTCAACGCCGTTGCCTCATACACAGATCATTTGGTTCCTAGTCTAAAAACTCACTTAGCTGTTCAAAACAGGCGTTTGATTATTTTGGCAGAGGTGCTTGATGCCCCGTGCTTTTACGAGGAAGACGATGTTTTAGTCGTTCGTTGTTGGCGTAGAAACAATCTTTTGCTTTTTTCTGATTTAAGAAAAGTAACTGCATCTTTCACAGAGATTTCCCGTATTTTCGTTCAATTTGAGTTCAACATGTTTGGCAAGAACATTAGTACGCTTGTATTTGTTGCGTTTATGTTGTGGCTCAGATCCAAGGGATACACAACAACTGTTTTACTGCATCAAGTGCTTTTGGACATAGGGGAGCTTTCCGGACACCTTAATCTAGGTCGAAGATCCCTAAAGACTGTTTTGTTAAATATAGCCTTGCGCTGTTTCTACACGCTAGTTGCCGGTGTCTCTGGCAGTATAGTAGTACACGACACTATATTAAGAGATCGTCTAGAAAGTATTACAACAAAGCACGTGTCTGTAATACCGCACGGCTTAGGGGAGCATAAAAACCGTGTTTCTTATGATTCAGCCCGTGCGGACTTAAATATCCCTCCGGAATCTTTTGTGGTTTTATGTTTTGGATTTATCACTTGGTACAAGGGTAGCGATTGGATTGTTGATGCCTTTGTGAGGCACTGTAACCTAGTTCGGGACAATAACCTCAAATTAATCATGGCTGGAGGTAAAAGTGCCAATTTACAAAATGAACCACACTACCAAAGTTTTTATCAGTCTGTTGGTGCTAGTGCCTCCTTATGCGAGAATATATCAATCACGGGATTTGTACCAGACGAAAAAGTTGCCCTGTATATGTCAGCAGCGGATGTTTGTATTCTGCCATATCGCACTCAAATGAGCGCAAGTGGTCCGTTGGCCTTGGCATTGTCTTTTGGAAAACCTTTTATTCTGTCATCCAATTTACGTGGTGTACTAGCTACGGAAGACATAAAAGACATCATGCTAACGCATAATGTAGATTCCACTGATATAATTTTTGATTTAAAAAATGAGGATTTGTTGAGTAAACTTTTTTATTTGCAATCTCATCCAAAAGAATTGGCGAAACTTGCAAAGTTTTCAATTGATGTAAGTCGAAGTAGGGAGTGGCCTGTGGTGGCGCGTAAATTTTTGAATGTTATAGATGCTTAAAGAACGTATAAAAACATTTCTGTTTAATAACCCTGCTTTCGTATATTTTGTGATGTTGGGGTTGCTTGTGTTCTTCTGTAACTATGACAAAGGTACATGGTTAAGTGGTTGGGATAATGTACATTCTGAATTTCTCCATGCAGACAATTTAATCAACAAATCGTTGTTTGGAGTGTGGCAGGAGGGATATGGTTTAGGTACTGCACTAGCAAATGCACCAGTTACAGAGATTTTGCGCCAGCCATTTATTGTCCTTTTATCCCTTGTATTTCCTGATTCTCTAGTGAGATACATTTGGCATATAGGTATGCTTGTGTTAGGGGGATACAGCTTATTTATTCTAACCAGTAGAGTTTTTTATGCTGCTGCAAAGACACAAACAGAAAGTAGAATTTGCTTTGCCTCACTGTTTGCGGGAACATTTTACATGCTTAACTTGGGTACTTTGCAGAACTTTTACGTACCGGTTGAATCTTTCTCACATTTTTTTGCTTTTCTTCCGCTTTTAGTACTTTGTATTTTGAAACTGTTAGACAGACCCGATACATCAAGCAGAAGAATGTTCGTTATCATCAATGTGCTTGCAGTGCCGATGAATTACTTTCCAACAATTTTCATAGTTTATCTTATTATAGTCGGTACTATCTTAATGGGTAGTTTATGGCAACGTGCGAACATTAAATCAATCATTTATATAGTTTTATGTATTTTCCTTATTAATGCCTTTTGGTTTATACCGTTCTCGTATTATGTCCTATCGGGGAAAGCCTCGGATGTACAAGATGCAAGGATAAATAAGGTTTTTACCGCAGATGCCTATGAAAGAAACTCTGTTTATGGAAATATAAAAGACATGGCTCTCATGAAGGGCCTTTGGTTTAGTACGTCGGATTTTGTTAATGGTAAGTATGTCAGCATGTTACAACCATGGACAAACCACTTAGTGCAGAATTCCGCTGTTACCGTTGGATACATTTTTGCAGTAGGTACTTTGCTTGGTGTAGTGCTGACGCTGTTCAAGTACAAACATCATAGTAAAACATTGTTATTTCTATTTTTAGTCACTTTTGTGGCGTTAAACAGCACTAACCCGCCTACAGGGGTTATCTTTGAGTTTTTGCAAAAAAACATACCTTTGTTTAGACAGGTATTTCGTTTATCATTTACCAAATTTATACCACTTGCCGCGTTTCTGTACTCTATCTACTTAGGGTATGCCGTTTTATATATGGAGGAGAAACTTGGTGATTATAGGAGATTCAAAATAGCCTTTTATGCAACGCTTTTAGTATTGTTGACATACTTTTCGTGGCCAGTATTTACAGGAAATTTCTTTTATTCTGGTGTTAGAGTCGCAATCCCGAACGAGTACTTTAGTGTGTTTAATTATTTTAAAGGCCAGGACCCCAATACCAGAATCGCCAACTTCCCACAGCCACGTTTTTATGGTTGGGTTTATTACAACTGGGGATACAGGGGGTCGGGATTTCCTTGGTATGGAATAAAACAGCCAATTTTAGATCGCGCTTTTGATGTTTGGAGCAGAAAGAACGAGAGTTATTACAATCAGGTTGCACAAGCTCTATACACTAAAAACACCCCTGCGCTAGAAAACATATTCCGTAAGTATGGAATTACTTGGTTGTGGCTGGATGAGAATCAGATAAATCCTGAGAATCCTGCACTTTTGTATAATGCGGAGCTCAAATCAATGTTAGAAGAGTCGTCAGAATTTTACCTCGCGTTTGAGACGGAAAACCAGAAAATATATAAGTTCAATGATCTGGATATCGAAGACCATATTTCAATTCCTGTTAAAGTCTACAGTACCGCATCGATGCCTGAACTTGTGGCAGAGGATACTATATTTGAAAAACACGGGATATATATCACGGAGCCTCATGGAGACCTGTATCCATATTCCGACTTAGACTCTTCACGGAATTTGCTGCTAGACTATGACAAAGGTGGAGTAGGGATTTACGCCAAACTACAGGCAGGGCTGCTTAATTTACCAAGTCTTGTTGCTCATGAGGAAGTGACTGTATACGATACTACTATCGAATCAGTTGATGGTACGTTTGAGCTAGTGCTGATTCCAGTCTACCCAAGTATTTTGATAAATGGGAAAAGTGTGTTGCAAGAACCCAACAAATTGAGAGTTCCTTTGCCCAATTTAGTCCTTGTGCTAAATAAAGATTATCAGTTAGTGTTAGGCACGGAAATTTTAGACTTTACTTACACCGGAGTTTCGCCCCTTGTGTTAGGGAAAATCACAATTCCTAACCTAGCACAGGTACCTGTAAACATAGTTGAGCGTTCTCAAGAATATCGCATAGTCGATAAAAAACTGATAGATGATGTAACTATCGCTAACTGTGGTGATGTTTCAGCAACTGGTAAATCTTCTTATGCAAGAAAAATCGGGGATGGGGATTTAACTCTTTTAGGTAAGAATAGTCGTCCCTGCATACGAATTCCTCTTGATGCCTTGGTTGGCACCAGCAAGCCCACTGCCCTTGCGTTGAGTCTTAAGTTCGATTTGCTGTCTAACGCAGAGCTTAGTGTATGTGTAGAGAAAGCTGGCAACTGTTTTGAACGAATAATCTTTGAACCTACTATCAGCAAAAGCATGCTCAGGCAAGCGGAATTGCTGATTCCTGATGTTAGCACAGAGGCTGCAAATGTAAAATTTGAGCTTGATGCCGAAACTTTGAATATTGCAAACCAAGCCGTATTACACAACTTGTCATATACTTATTCGACCAAAATAGTCTATACGGGGTCATTATTGCTAAGAGTTTTATCGGAGCAAAATTATACGGCTAACAAGTTTGAGGTAGCGCAGGGAGACTCCTTGTTGATTTCAGATTTCCCGTACGTACGTGGGTCCCTAGACAAGATAGGGTTTTCTGCAGAAGCTATCAAATCAAAAGCTCCTAAGAATTGCGACCCTCTTAGGGACGGGGAATTTAATCGCTTTTTTGGCACTGATTTTGCGGGTAATTCCTATGTGCAGTACTATGCGCAAAATTCTTCGAGCTGCGACTCGCTGTTATTGCCTAAGCTCAAATACAATACCGGATTTATTTCTGTTCTCAAAACCATGAATCTTCTAGGTAGACCTGTCACATATTGTCTAAAAATGGATCCCCCCGGGCATTGCCTGATTTTTGATATTGTCGATTTACCTGCATATGGACAAGATATTTGGTTCGACGTAAAGCGGGTTGTACCTCCGGTAGCCGGTGGTAAGTATGATACTTACAGTGTTTTATTCGATAATCTCTCATTCAGTGATCAGCCTCGTGTTAACAGAGTTGCAGGTTTGGATATGTATCCTATACCATACAACTGGCTCAAAAGTATAAATGTCCAGCCGGTACAAGATGTTACTTCATCCACAGTGCGCCCTAGGATACCTTACAAAGTGCATGAACTAGGGTCTTTTCTTTATGTGGTAGAAGGGGACCTGTCGGGGCGTAATATACTTTTTTATCAGGGTTATGATTCGGAATGGTTAGCGTTTAACGCCTCAAATCACAGAGTATTCAACAGTTGGGGAAATAGTTGGACGGCTGATGGCGATGTTGTCATTCTATTGTACTATCCACAATTACTTTCGTTTCTTGGACTAGGAGTACTAGTGGCCTTACTGTTGCTAACTATTCGTGAGACATTACACAAAAACCTATAGCCTTGCCTTATCTTCAAAATGTGTTAAAATAAGCCTATAATATGATAAATGAACATAACAAATTAAATGAATTATCGGTGTTTTTTCCTTGCTACAACGAGGAAAAGAACATTGTACCTTTAATACATTCCGCATTAGCTGCGTTGCCTAAAGTTGCGACAAAATATGAAATATTAATAATAAACGATGGTAGTAAGGATTCCACCTCAGCTTTAGCACATGCTATGGCAGCTTCGTATCCATGCGTACGCGTTATTGACCAAACTAACAAAGGTTATGGTGGTGCTGTTAAGGCTGGATTTAAAAATAGCAGATTTGAATGGATTTTCTTTACTGATGCAGACTTACAGTTTGACATAGAAGAACTAGAAAACTTTATTCCAAAGGCAAAGCATGACACCATAGTCATTGGTTATAGAATGTCTAGAGCTGATAACATCGTTAGAACTTTTTATGCAAGATTGCTCAAGGTATGGAACAAAATCTTCCTGGGGTTCCCATTGTTCATAAAAGACATTGATTGCGCTTACAAGCTAATTCACAGAGAAGTTCTGGATTCAATCGGGGATTTAAGTTCCGATGGTGCTATGATAACTACAGAGTTCCTTTTGAAGGCGTATAGGCTTGGTTATAACTTTGAACAGCTTGGTGTTAGCCATTATAAACGAAAATTTGGTAAATCCACCGGTGGAAATCCAAAAGTCATACTAAAAGCAGTAAGAGAAACATTTAAACTGAAGGCCTTGTTGACCTCGCATGCAGCAGTTGCGGTGTATTCGCCCCAGAGTGTAGGTAGTAGTAAACTCTTAGCCCGTACCAAGATTTAAGCCTGCACAATAATTATTATTCTCCTTATTACCCCATAGCTTGCATTATTACTTCTGCTTTGATATAATGCCCCGTCACCGACAATGTAAAGCTCTATCAAATTAAATAGAGCATAGGAGTGTTGAGATGAAACGCATTACAGTTTATGTAGTGGGGTTGACGGTTGTATTGATGATTTTGTTTGGTGTGTCTGGTCTGTTTAGCGGATACGAGGTTAATGCCTTAAGTGATCAAGGCGCAGCTCCAGTTGTCTTAACGGAATGCCCTGAGACTCCTGAGGAAGCTGCCGCTCTTTTTCATGGTTCTGTGGAGCGCTGGTCGCGGATCAATAACCCCGGTTGCGGGTGGTTGTTTGCGTACATTGAGGGTGATGAAAAGCTGTTGAATGTCCCAGTCTGGTTTACCCTCTATTATTGGAATGGAACTGCAACTATTGAGGTTCCAGGTCCCGCAGAGGTGCTTACCGATGATGCGAGTATTTGGATGGCAGAGCCTACACCTACTCCAACACCAACGGAAACCACTACTCCAAGTCCCACAGCTACCTCAACAGCCACACCTAGTCCAACAGCAACGACTACGGTTACGCCAACCCCAACGGCAACAAGTACTCCACAAAATCATGTGTTGTATTTGCCTTCGATGTCAAACCCATTGCCGCCGATCCCAACCTCAGTGCCTGCTTGCCCTGACACTGCTTTGCAGGCATCACAGACGTTTTTAGGCGACGTAGATAGGTGGAATAGAGTGCCCGGTGGTGGTTGTGGTTGGTCATTTGCAGGCGGGCCCACTGTTACATTGATTGTACCGCCTGGGTATTTCTTGGATTACTGGAACGGTACAATTTCTGGGAGAGTGACTGGGCCGAATTATGCTTTCAACATTGTGTCGGGGACAATGTGGGCCAACAATGGGTAACTGCCTTTTTGATTACTCACGCAGCTCTTTTTGGAACGGCGTGAGTAATCCTTTTTACATACGTGTCGTAACTATACGTTAGGTATGTGGAAAGGATAAAAATTATGAGTAAGAAAATGCTAATAGTATCTATAGCTTTATCATTGGCCGCACTTTTTGTTGCGGGGGCTTTTATGTATTCCAAGAAAGACTCAACAGCCTTTATATGCCCTGGAACATCCCGAGAAGCATTTGCAACTTTTAACGGTAGTGCAAGTGACCGTTGGAAGAAGATACCTTCAAAAGGCATCAGCTGCAATTGGGAACTTATTCCCGGCAATTCAGTTAAGGTAAGAGTTCCTTCTACATACAAGTTGGATTACTGGACTGGAAGGGAAGCCGGAAGTCTACAAGGACCAGGTATTGTAGGTAGTGTTGTACAAGGAACAATGTGGAAGGTAGATAATACCTTTACTCAATAAGTTGCTTGAAATCTGGTCCCAGCATTTAGTTGTCCTATAGCCTTGACATATTATGTTAATATATGTTAGTATCGCGTTCTGAAAGATTTAACTTAGTATTTCTTTTGATTCTGTCCCTGCCTAAAAACAAATAGAAAGTTATGCAAAGAGTAATTTATAAGCTCAATTTAATATTGTTAGCAAGCGCTATAATTGGTTTCCTATTGATAATAGTGGTGCCAGGTAGAGCATATGCAACAGGTTGTACAACCCCTTATGGTGGAGGGACAACTTGTGTAATCAATAAGTCTTTTAAGATTGTAAAAGAGGTACGCATTGAGGGTGACGATGATTACGAAGAAAAGGTTACCGGGGTTGAGGAAGGTGATGTAATTGAATTTAAGATTACTGTAGAAAATACCACAGACGATGGTGGTGTAAGTGGGGTTTCTTTCGACAATATGAAAATCAAGGATAATCTTCCTGATGAATTGATCAAGTTATCCGGTGATTTAACAGAGGAATGGGATGACTTTGAACCTGGTGATAAGAAAACAGTGAAAATAAAGGTCAAAGTGGACAAAAAAGAATTTGACGATGAAAACTTTGAAAAGTGTGTAGTAAACAGAGTAGAGCTCACCTACGACGGTGATTATGAAGGTTCTGATACTGCTACAGTTTGTTATGAAAATGGTGACAAAGAAATAAAGGAATTACCTGAGACAGGTGCAACAGGCACAGTTATGTTACTTGGTTTAGGTTTGTCTAGCATAGTTTCTGGAATAGTCTTAAAGGGTTACAGAGTAAGGGTCGTTTATTAACTATAGCGATTGGGTGGAGAGTAGTAGAGCTGGGTTTGCTTATGCTTACTCGGCTCTTCTACCTTCCACCTAATTTAGTACCTGCTCAGTGTGTTTTATGAAATCCAAAAAGCAAAAATTTCTTTCAGTGTTTTTCATACTATCCGTTTTGATTGCATCAATTGCGTTAGGTATTGTAGATGCCTCAGGAAGTAACGAGACATGGAAATTTTTAAAAGATAACATTCAAAGTTTTAGTTTAGTATTTAGGAACAAACCTGTTTCTACAAAGACTTCTGCCAGCGAGCCAAAGGTTTCGGTTTTTAAGGAGCAACTGATTCCTGTTCTGTTTAAGCCTACTAGGATTTATTCTCCAGATGTACAGCTTTCGGCCGTTTTAGAGGAAATTGGATTGGAAGAGAGCGGTGCACTAGGTACTCCTGAAAATTGGCAAAGTGCGGGATGGTATACCAAAAGCGCATTACCAGGTGAAGAAGGTAACATAATTGTAGATGGTCATTACGACACAAACACCGGTGCACCCGCAGCATTTTGGGAATTGAAAAACCTAGAACTAAATGATAGAGTAGTTTTGGTTGATGAGTTAGGGCGTAATTTTACTTACAAAATCACTAATTTAGTGTATGTTGATGTAAAGGATTCCAACAGACTAGAAATTCTAAAAGAAAGTGATGGTCCTACACTTACTTTGGTTACTTGTGGAGGTGTTTGGCTAGCAGGTGAGGGTACTTATAATAAGAGATTGATTCTAAAGGCTGAGCTTATTAGTAAAACCCCAAGTTTTGACTTAGATTCCTAACTGAAGCTGGGAGGTAGCTCCGGGCAGTGGCTATCTCCCAACTTCAGGGAGTAATTTAATCCCTCGGACATATGTCCGGCGATTCTCACTTAATTATTTAAAAAGTTCATAAAGTAAAATATGCCAATAGCAAAAAATCCAGATACAAGTGCTCCTAGAAAGGTCGAAAGACGTTCTACAAATTCAAATTCAAGCTCCCACGCACACTCAGCGCCTTCGGTTTCGAATGGCGATAACCATGCTAGTAGCAGTTCAAACGCATACTCAAACTCTAGTTCCAGGCATTCAGATTACGATCATTCCAATGGTGACTACTTCACAGGTGAAACAATTCAAGTTACTGGAATATTAGAGATTTTCCCTGATTATGGTGTTTTGCGACAAGCCGAAAAATCCGACGATGAAATGCCTAAAGATGTTTATGTTAGCCAATCTCAAATTAAGCGTTGTGCCTTAAGAATGGGAGATTCCATTTCTGGTTATGCCCGACCTCCCAAAGAAGGGGAAAGATACCTTTCTATGTTAAAAGTTGAGACCGTAGATGGCCTAACTACAGAAGAGGCAAAGAAGAGACCATTATTTTCCAGATTAACACCTATATTTCCTGAAGAGTGGCTGAAAATTGAGACAGAGCAGGACATTCTTTCCACTAGAATTATTGACTTAATTTCTCCAATAGGGAAGGGGCAAAGAGCTATGGTTGTTGCACCTCCTAAGGCTGGTAAAACATGGTTGCTAAAGGATATTGCAAACGGTATAGCCACTAATCATCCTAAGGTAAAACTCATGGTTGCACTTATTGGCGAGCGTCCAGAAGAAGTTACCCATATGAAAAGGAATGTCAAAGGCGAAGTCTTCGCAAGTAACTTTGACGAAAACGCTGAAGCTCAAACTAGAGTAGCAGAAATGACTTTGGAACGCGCAAAGCGTTTAGCTGAAAAAGGCGAGGATGTTGTGATACTAATGGATTCACTTACCCGACTTGCACGCGCTTACAATTTGGTAGTTCCACCTTCTGGTAGAACTCTATCAGGTGGATTTGATCCAAGTGCTTTGTATCCTCCTAAACACTTTTTTGGAGCAGCAAGAAACTTTGAAGAAGGGGGAAGTCTTACCATTATTGCCACGGCTTTGGTTGATACTGGTTCAAGAATGGATGACGTTATCTTTGAAGAATTCAAAGGAACAGGAAATATGGAGTTACGACTGGACAGAACATTGGCAGAGCGCAGAATTTTCCCTTCTATAGATATTAAAGCAAGTAGCACTCGTCATGAAGAGAAATTGTATGACAAAAGTACTCAAGATGCTGTTATCAGACTTAGAAGAATGGTTGATTTGCTTGATGATCGTGAAAGTACTCAGCTAGTGCTTGAGCGTTTAAAGAAGACAAAGACTAACGAAGAGTTCCTAAAGACTCTCAATCAGTCCAGCTAATTTTCTGCTAAAATATCTCCATTAACTTGATTCTACAAGAACCTTGTTAATAAAATGTACATTGCTATTCAAGGCAGGTTGCTTATGCGTTTTAGAAGTGTGTTTGGTAGAAAAAATAGCAGACAGATCCCTTTGCCCCAAAAAGACGAGACTTTGTCCACGTGGCTTTTTACCCTTAAAAAGCCAAAATCAGAACGTTTCACGCAAATTTCGTTTAAGGGGTTTGGCCCACACGGTAGCAACTGGCTTGAAAAAGCCCTTCGCACGTTTATGCGTTTTGTAAAGGCGCTTTTTAGATATTTAATCAAGAAAATTAAAAGACTAACTTTTGCTTTAACACGAGCGTTTTTATTGTTAGGTAAATACTCAGCCGCATTAAAACAGATACTTGTGCAAAAACTGATTTGGTCACGTGGAAGGTTGGGCAGGCCTGTAACAAATTTTATAATCATTACAGTCGCATTTTTTGTGTTTCTTTTTGGAGAAATCTTTAACAGCTCCAAGTTTGTGAATAGTCAGGAAATCGACCCTGACTATTTGGCTAACATCACTGACATTATTCCCCAAAGAAATACTGCGACCACCTTGATCCCCGAAGCTAGAAAAAGAACAGATCCTCTAAAATATAGAGTAGTAGGTGGTGACACTTTGTCTGGTATTGGAAACAAATTCAAGATTTCAGTGGATGCTCTAAAGTATGTAAACGGTCTTACTGATAATTCTATTCTCAAAGTAGGACAAGAAGTGACAATTCCGCCTCTCTCGGGTTTGATACATAAAGTAGAAGAGGGCGATAATATAGAGTCCATAGCCAATAAATACGATGTACCTTCTCAGGCAATTGCAGACTTTAACTACATCTTGGATACTTCTAAGCTTGTGGTCGGTACAGAACTGGTGGTTCCAGATGCAAAAGTCCCTCAGCCAAAAATTGTCCCGATTATTCCAAGTCAATTTATACCTTCAGTTGGTACAGACCCTGATCCGGGAACGGGTTGGTGTATGTGGCCAACTACAGTGCGAATCATTACTCAGTACTTTTCTTGGTACCATAATGGTATAGACATCGCAACGCCTTGGGGAATGTCGCCACCTCTTTATGCATGTTCCAGCGGTGTAGTAGCCAGAGCAGGGTGGGATCCATGGGGATTAGGTTTACATGTGGTGATAGACCATGGAAACGGTTATTCGTCCGTGTATGGACATATGGACAGAATTGATGTAGGTTACGGGCAGGAAGTTTCCAGAGGTGAAACTATAGGCGTCATGGGTAATACAGGGCGTTCTACAGGACCTCATGTGCACTTCATTTTGAGATTCAATGGTGTGCCCCAAGATCCATTGAACTACATAAACTAAGGAAATATGACGCTTACAAAAAGACTTATAGACACTGCAACAATCAAAATAAAAGCCGGAAACGGTGGCGATGGAGCAGTGACTTTTAGGCGGGAAAAGTATATTCCAAGAGGCGGTCCTGACGGCGGTGATGGCGGTAGGGGCGGCAGCGTAATATTTGAGGCCGACGAGGATATGGCCACCTTGATGGACTTTAGATCAAAACCCAAATATGCTGCTCAAGAAGGTGAAAAGGGTGCAAAGAAAAAAATGTTTGGTAGGCACGGCGAAGACCTTATCATAAAAGTTCCAGTAGGTACTCAATTATACGAACTTAAAGACGGCAAAGAATTACTTGTTGCAGACCTCACGAGCGATTCTCAGCAAGTTTTAATGGCTCAAGGGGGTAGAGGTGGCAAAGGTAACGATCGCTTTAAAAGTTCAACAAACAGAACCCCAAGACAGTACACACCGGGAGGAAAGGGCGAAGAAAAAACCTTGCGTTTAGAAATTAAACTCATTGCAGACATAGGACTTATTGGAATGCCTAATGCAGGCAAAAGCACATTGATTAACAAACTTACAAATGCAAATGCAGAGGTAGGGAATTATCCGTTTACCACATTAATGCCAAATTTGGGTGTTTGCACATTCAAAGATGGCACAAAATCTATTGTGGCAGACATACCAGGATTAATCGAAGGCGCTTCCGAAGGTAAAGGCTTGGGAGACGACTTTTTGCGCCATGTGGAGCGCACAAAAGTGTTAGTACATTTGATTGATCCATACTCTGAAAGTGCCGAATCACCTCAAGATTTGGCCAACAAAGCTGTAAAAGATTATGAAACTATACGACAAGAACTAGGCAACTATGATCCTGCTATGCTACAAAAACCCGAAATTATTGTGGTAAACAAGGTTGATGTTACAGAAATTCATCATGCCGCCAACATTATTGCTGAAGCATTTAAAAAAGTAGGCAAAGACGTGGTTTTTATCTCTGGCGTTTCGGGGTTTGGCTTGGAAGATCTGAAAATAAAATTAATGACTATGCTAAAGGAAATTCCTGAAGTAGAATTCGAGGTTGAGACTCCTGTGAAAGTATATAATATGACAGATCTACCAAACAGGAAAATCGTATTTTCAGACGAAGTCAAAGAAATCGCTCTTTACAGTAACGAAGAAGTAAACGAGTAAGAATTGCAAAGTTTTTCATGGGCCGTTAGCTTAGCTGGTAGAGCGCTTCCATGGCATGGAAGAGGTCAGCGGTTCGATTCCGCTACGGTCCACCAGAAACAGGTTCTCCAATGAGTGAAGCGAGTTGGAGGTTCTGTTTCTGAGGATCTAAAAGGGCGAACTGCGAAGCTGTTCGCCATTCCGAAGGAATGTATGAGCGTAAGCGATTTTTCCGCTACGGTCCATTTCTACTTTCAGGAATATTTTTGTTAGAATCGTTTTAGCTTATCATACATAGTGGGCGTAAGCTCAATTATCAGCAGGAAGCCTCCGAAAAGAGGCTTCCTCGTTTGTGAGGTGTTTTTGCAAGAAACTCCCTATACAGATGTGCTAGTGCCTGCCCGCTTTTACAACTATAGGATAATAATGTATAATGAGAATATTCTTATCGTCTCAACCGCTACATGTTAGCGGTCTAGTACATTCTGCGTCAAGTGCGCTGAAAAGGAGATTCCGATGGCTAAAATAGAGAGCGTTGTACGGGGGAAGGGCTGGTTTGTATACTTGCTGAGCGGATTGTACTCAGCCAGCCCAGAGTTTATTGATGAGTACTCCCAGAACAGTGGGTATGGGTATGGTCTTGAGTCATTACGTAATGACTTAAGCACCCTTGCCGAGACTGGGGTAGCTCTAAAATCTCGCCGCTCCGGATGGTACTGTTTAGAACATCCGGCGCTGGGACAGATACGCTTCAAGATGGGGTACAACTTCCGTAATGGGAAGCCCTATCTTTTTGTGGAAGTTTGCGGGCGTAAAATCGTTCACAGCTTCCCAAAGGTGGGATTGACCTCGCCAGAAGACCTTTGGCCCCATCCAACAGCTAGTGCGTTTAACAGGCAGTTGATCAGTATCCTGTTGAGCAGTGCTTAGGAGTTCCTTTATGCTCAGGTAAGTGTTTGATCGTAGCAAAACTATGATTAACATTTACCCGAGCATCTTCGTTTTCCCATGTTTACACACCCCATAGTATATGTTATAATTTCCCCATTAACAAAACAGAATGCAATTTCCTATGTCATGGTATTGCAGTCACCAGTCCCCACATCACGCAGCCCGACAAGCCGCGCGGACACACTAAATGGAGGTGTATGATGAAACTTGGGTTTGTAGGACAGAATGTCGAAGTTGTTGCTCTTCCTGGGTATGTATACTCAATTTTGAGTGTGACAGGAGAGACACGCCGTGTTTTTTCAGAAGTAGACGGTTACTTTCCAATCAGCCAAAAGGATCGCTACCCTGGACCTTTTGGAATCTTAAGGGGTGTGATCCTTAAAGATGGATCTGTGGAAAGCAAGAGCTGGACCCCGCCTGTCATACGGATTCTTTCCCCATCTAGTAGTGTGGTGCAATTTAATTTGGAGGGGGATGAGTTGGTGGGTTGGACAGAAGGCAACAAGATAGTTACGATGAAAGCTACTTACCACGGTGGTAAGTATGTCGGGAATTATTTTGTTGACGTAGATTTGCAAGGCCCGTACCGGCATCGAGTTTTGGGGTATGTGGCTGGTGGCAGTTACAGGCCTCACCTTTTTGCACAAAGTGATTTGGATGCTTTGACGCAAGCCCGAGACGGTTTTTTGAAGAGTTTTGGGTTGATGTTAGGGGAGTAAAGCCCTACTAAAATCCAAAAGACCTGTCTGCAGATCTGGGGACAATCCATCCTCATCATCCATCCTGCTTTAAGGTTGGAAATTGGATCGCATGTAAGGTGTAACCCCTTACCGCGTGAGAGTTATTCCGATGTTCTAGTAGTTTGAGATCAAGGATTAAATTCCAGAGATCAATATAACGAGCCCCGGGCGATCGGAAGACGGACACTAGGCTTTTGTTTGTCTAGATGTGAAAGTGAAAGGGAAATCCCAATTTGGGATATGCGGCCCCGTTTGACCTTGTGCTTAATAACTATGTTTAAGCACATTAAAGTCAAAGCGGGGTTTTTTGTTTTTGTAGGGGTCTATACATTACAGTTACAAACTGCAAAAAAA
>CAYNBT010000010.1:0-12276 GCA_964396025.1 uncultured Candidatus Saccharibacteria bacterium
CAGCCAATTTAGAAAACAATTATTTCTCTTTATAACAACAAGTTCCAAAACACTCTAAAAAACATAAACCAATTTGAGCTTTGGAACTATGTATAATAGTTGAGTGCTGAAAAAGATATTTTATATACTTCTTGCATTAATTATTTTAATACTAACGTCTAAATATGGTTACGAGGCCTATATTCTAATAAAATACCCAGAACCCGAAACTTATTATGAAGATTTTAAGGCTCACACAAAATATTGTAATCAACAAATATCTTGTATTGGCTCACTAGTCTGTGAGTTTGAACTCCAAGACTGTACATCTGGATGTATTAAGACATGTTCAAATAAATCAGGTGCGACTAAGGGCCTATCTAGATATGGTAGTAAACGTTCCAGATAAATCCCTGCTCCCCAGCCATAAATACAGTATAATCCACCACATATGAAACTAATGAATTCCACTAAAGTTACAGAAGGCATAAGTTATTCTGCTGGATACACTCACTGATGTTCAGTCATGATAGTTCAGGGAAAACAAAAGTTGTACCCGAAAAGGAAAAATTGTGGTGGAATAAAGCGGCATTTAAAACTATTGACTTCGTGTTAAACCCCAGTGAAAATTAAAGCAATGAGATCTCAAGGTAATTCAAGTTTAGTATTAATCATTTCAACACTTTTGCTATCCGTAATCGGGATATTATCGTTTCAGCTTTATAAACTAAGTAAGGTGGGTGTGTCAGCGCCTGAAAACAACGGGCAGAAGACTATGTGTATGGAAGATAGGTACACAAACAATCCGGCAGACTTTCTTGAAACATATACAGTTATGCCAGGCGATTCGCTCTTAACAATTGCCGGTGATAAACTGGGTAATGTCTCAAGAGTAGGTGAACTTATAACTCTAAACAATGGCACATATCCAGACTTATCGATTGAGAAACCTTTTATCGAGGTTGGCTGGAAGTTATATCTACCTCCAAATAGCACTGACTCAACAAGTGGACACCTCAACCAAGTTGCAGGTTGGATATCAAATATCAGACAGACCAGTCCAAATCAAATTTTCGAGGTAAGTAGCAATAACGCAAAAAACTACTATGCTACGGTAACACTTAGTGAACAAACGAGGCTTCCTGACGGGTACGTTCCAACCGTGGGTGACTGCGTAAAAGTTGTGGAAGACGAACAGAACGGAACTGCTTACACACTTACACTGCAATAATAGATCTGAATAACGTTATGTATTCGAGGAGTCATTTTTAGACTTCAAATCAAGCGCATCTTGCAAAATGTTTTGAATAACAACAGCAGAAGCTGCTATCACTAGAGAAACAAAAATCGCAAACAAACCAATAGCAACACCACCGGCAATATCATCCTCACTGCGGCGAATTATAAAAAAATAAGCTTCCGCTCCCAAGATAAACCACACTAGAGCAGTTGAACAGTATTTTATTGTCTGAACTGCCTTTACAGCAATGTCTGAAAAAATCGTGTTTTTATCTGCATAAGACAAAAGCAGGAAAGCTTGATATAACAACACGAAAAACGGTATTGAAGCTATATATACATATGCCAGGAACGGGTCTCGGAAGTAGATGGTAACAAAATCGGCGTTTACATTTCTTCCCTCAACTTGAGGCTCCCACAACAGGCCAATAAGCACGACAAGGGCCAGCAGTATAATAACCAATTTTAAAAATAAAATGGAACAGCGTTTTATTGTGATACAGGTATTTTAGCATCTAGTTACCTGTTACCAATATTAGGTGTAAACTGACCATATGCCCGTGTTTGTACGTAAAATATTTTGCAGTTTAACTGTACTAGTAATGTTGATATACCTGCAAAGAGCAGCATATGCACAAGAGGTAAACGTATACCCAGATACACTTAATCCTAATACTTTTAACCTTGATGAAACATTTTCTGTTTCTGGGGTTGCTGTTTCTGATAATGCAACTGTCACAGATGTCGATTCACAACTGGACACATTTACAGGAACTTGGTTACCTTGCACGCTAGACAATGAACAAAGTACAGCAACTCATGATACAACCTTACAACAAGGCACAGGTATTAGCTCGACTACACGTGTAGTTGCAATTCAGGATGACGGTAAATTGATACTAGGAGGCGACTTTGCCTCATACAACGGTAACTCAAGCAGCAGAATTGTACGAATAGAGTCAGATGGTACATACGATAGTACATTTTCAGTTGGGACAGGATTTAATACAGGTTCAATCGTGTCGGATGTAGTGATTCAGTCTGACGGGAAAATACTTGTAGGAGGTACATTTACAACCTACAACGGAACAACCGTCAACGGCCTAGTACGCCTTAATACAGATGGCACAAGAGATACAGGCTTCGCAGGCAGTAGCACCGCACTCGTAGTAAATGATATTGAATTATTTGATGATGGGAAAATTCTTGTTGGCGGAAGTTTTCTTACTTACAGTGGCACAACTTCAGTAAATGTTGCAAAACTGAATACCGACGGTACGCTAGATACCGATTTTCCTGTTGGATTAGGGTTCGGAGGCACGCAAAGCCAAGTCCGAACTCTTGAAATATTCGATGATAACAAAATAATTGTTGGTGGAAGATTCACAAACTATCAAGGTGTGTCTTCCATTAGAGTTGCCAAGTTAAAAGCAGATGCAACACTGGATACAAGTTTTTCTTCCGGTACGGGTCCGTTTGGTGCTTTTGTATATGATGTTAAGATTTTAGATACTGGAAAGATATTAATTGGCGGAGATTTCAGTACTTACAACGGTACTAATGCAAGAGCAATAGCAAGATTGGAGGCCAACGGCTCCATTGATACATCTTTTGATACAACAGTTGGAGTAGCAGGAGGCGCCAGTACTGTGTTTGCAATTGCAGCATTAGACGACGATAAAATTATCATAGGTGGTAACTTCACCACATACGACGGAAATGCTGCAACACGAATTGCCAGAATAAATTCTGATGGTAGCTTTGACAGCAGCTTGGGATTCGGCAGCCTTTTAAACAACTCGATTTTTGGAATGACACTGATAGATGAGTCTCAAATGTACCTTGCAGGACTTTACTCAAATTTCAACTCGTCTGGCTTGAACTTTTTTGGACGATTTAACTACAGATATTCTGGAGATTTCTCTTGCTCATTCTCCACAACGGGATTATCTTCAGGCACACATACTATATACTTTAGGACAGCCGACGAGGACAGTAATACTATTACTTCAGACTATCCTTCTACAATATTTTATATGCTATCACCTGCGACTGCCAACGTGTTCAAAAAAGATACTAAATGCAGATGGTCTAAACCACCTGCACTAACATGGATCAAGATTACACCAGTTGCAGGCGGCATAAATGTAACTTGGACACAATATGACGCAAACAAAGTATCAATATATATAGATGATGGTAACAGTAGGTTTCTTTGGGAAGTGTCTAAAACGCTTAATGACGGTAAAGAGTTTTTACCTAACGTACACACCTCTCAAAGCATCAAATTGCAAGCGTTCAACGGATGTCGTTCGGGAGATGTTTCACAAGCTATCTCACTTGCAGAATATCCTAACGGTTGGTATTCATCCGAATAGCCTTGCGGAATCAACATATTTAACCCTATAATCCAGCGTGCTTAATTTTTGGAAAACCTTAAAATCCCCTATAACCGTGCTTGCGCCAATGGACGATGTCACCGATCTTGTCTTTAGAGAGATTGTTGCTATAACAGCTAAACCTGATGTGATGTTCACAGAATTTACTAGCGCTGATGCAATCTCTTCTAGGGGCTTGGAGGGTGTTGCGCGAAAGCTATTTTACACAGAAGTACAACGTCCTATTGTTGCCCAGATCTGGGGTAACAATCCGGAGACATTCGGCACTGCCGCCAGATACATTCAAGATAAGGGTTTTGATGGAATAGATATTAACATGGGTTGTCCCGACAGAAAGATCATGAAAAAATCTTGTGGTGCAGCGTTAATAAACAATCAAAAGTTAGTAAGCGATCTTATCAACGCCGTTAGGCAGTCGGCACCTGATATTCCATTAAGTATAAAAACAAGATTAGACAGTGATAGATCTAAGACATCCGAATGGATTTCTTTTTTACTCTCACAGGATATTTCTGCACTAACGCTACACGCGAGGACTGCAAAAGATCTCTCAAAAATACCTGCGGATTGGGAGGAATTGGGTAAAACGGTTGAACTAAGAAACAAGCTTAACTCCAAAGTAACTGTGATTGGAAACGGTGATGTAATGAGTTACAAAGAAATTGTGGAAAAACATAAAACTTACGGAGTTGACGGCGTGATGGTAGGGAGAGGGATATTTCATAATCCATGGATATTTGAAAAAGACCAAAACCCAGTAGAACATACCTATGAAGAACACATAAACCTTTTGATGAAACATACGGAACTGTTCAACAAAACATGGGGAAACACCAAAAACTTTGAACTAATGAAAAAATTCTTCAAAATATATGTAAAAGGGATTGCAGGCTCTAACGATCTGAGACAAAAGCTTATGGAAACGAAATCGTACACAGAGTTCTTTGATATAATGAGTGGGTGAAGACATACGACATAATATGGGGACAGCAAGAGATAACAGATCTGGATGCGCTAAAAGTAATCAAACACAATGCTTTGCAGAGATTAAAAAAAATCTGGATTTCCACATACGGATATCTTTTTGAACTCAAACGGAACGCCACACGTTATGATCATAGTGTAGGCGTTTATCTAATTTTAAAACATTTTAAAGCTTCTAAAGAAGAACAACTTGCAGGACTTATTCACGATGTTTCGCACACAGCGTTATCACACGTATCTACTTATGCATTTCAAGGAAAATACACAGGAGTTGAGTTTCACGAACTGCAACAAAAGCGATTCATGGAAACCTCGGGCTTGTCACAGTTAGTTAACGAACTGGGGTTTGACGCAAATCACCTCTTGCACGAGAAAAAATTCACTTTGCTCGAAAACGACCTACCTGATATATGCGCAGACAGGTTGGATTATGCACTCAGGGACGGTTTGCACTTGCAGATTCTTTCACGACAACAAGTTGAGCAAGTTATCAAAGGGCTCAAAGTACATGACCATGAATTTGTATTTTCCAACATAGAAGCAGCTTTTACTTACTCTTTCAATTTTTATCTGTTGAATCTAATGTTTTACGGCTCCCCCACCGAAGCCCACTTTAACAACGACTTCGGAAGTTTGGTTAAGTATGCAGTTAAACACAATGTGCTAGAGGAAGATGATTGGTTTACAGATGACATAAATCTCACAAACAAGCTTAAAGCCTCAAAAAACAAAACGATCCAAAAATGGCTGGCAAAATATAACAATAGATTGGTTGTATATGAAGACCGCACAAACCCCGACATTGTGTTTCCTAAAAAGATTAGAGTTGTAAATCCCAAGGTTTTGGTAGGAAAGGAACTCAAGCGCTTAACTGAAGTATCTCCTGTTTATGCAAAGCTTGTGCAAGATTATCAAAAAAATCATACCAAGCATGAGCTGGCAGTGAAGGTTGTGTATAAATGAGTTAGTGCCAGATTAGATGCCTCTCAATGAAGCGCCTTCTCCTTTAAATATTCTAACAACAGACCATCATTCAGATTCTTATTGCTAGGTACAATCAAATTTACTCCTAATTTCTCTGCAATTGCTAGGGCTATTGCTGTGCAAGCCACGGCGCCATCCATCCATTTTGGATTGTGCGGCATATACTGGTAAAGCTCTTCTTTGGTCTTTTTCTTGATTTCATGATACTTCTCCATAAACTTTGTTCTTGAAATCTGTTTGGGATGACTGGGTGAGTAGGAGGATGCATCCATAGGATGTTCTGTAATCTCCATATAATCAAGCTCCCCACCTGTATGAACAAGAAGGTCCGGTATAATTGCATCATCTAAATCAAACTGTAGCTCATTATGAATATGTTCAAACATGGAAGCTATGGCCTCCTCTGCCGGAGGACTGATTTGCAAAAACTTCTCGTTTAGATTGCTTACACCAATAGGAAAACTTAGACGCCTTAAAATACTATCTTTGGTGCCAAAGGTTATCTCAGTGCTACCACCACCAACATTTATAGCTGCTAATTTTACGTCTGGTACAAAATCATGAGCAATTCCCAGATAAAATAGCTCGGCTTCTTTGTCTGCAGGGATAACAACCAAATCCCACCCCGTTTGCTTTTTTATCTCTTCTGTCAAAAGCTCAACATTCTTGGCTTTACGAGCTACACCAGTCGTAACTAACTTAACATTTTCTATATTTTCAGCAGTAATGTACTTTTTGTAGTCCACAAGTGCAGATAGAACACGTCCAAAGGCTTCAGGTACTATGAGCATGTCTGGATAAAAGCGCTCGGCCATATTGACTGTTTTTGCATCTTTATGCAGCAATTCTTGAGTATCAAGATCGTAAACACTGAGTTTTACTGTACTTGACCCAAGATCAATCATGGCAAATTTATCAGTTTTTGGCATAATTTACCTTTCAAAATTATTAACTTAATCCATTTTATTTGATTTTTATGCATTCTATGCATATTATGTGATTTAGTATATATAAAATGGATCACACTACTCTAACTACTAATAAGAGTTACTAGTGGAGTATGCTCCTTGAATTTGGGGAAGATGTTTTAACCGCTAAACGCAAGAGAAATAGGCAAACACAAAAGGATATAGCGGAATATACAGGACTTGTATTATCCGGAGTGAATCTACCTCTTTAATACCTACTACTCACATGTTAGGATCTTACTAAACGTTTACACTTTTCTCACTGAGAAATTGGTTTGGTGATACCCTAAAATACAACCAAAGGAGACATATCATGGGAGGCAAGTACCCCATAAACACGTGGGATGAGCAAGGTAGTGATCCGAAACATCCTGGTAACTCGAGGTTCACGATAAATGGTTCAAGTATCACAAGTGGTCCAGCACAAGACCCTCGCCATGAAGGGCAGCGTTTTATAAGCGTGCAAGGACCTTCCGGCAAATACTCGGGTGTTGTAGATGATGACGATGACAGTTATGAGACAGATGATGATGCCGATTATGCAGGGTCTAGCGGCTGCTTTATTGCCACAGCAACTCTACAAGACAACTACCCTGCAGATATATTGGTACCTCTGAAGAAATGGCGCTATGATGTGCTAGAAACAACCTTTTTTGGCAACATTCTGTCCAAAAGGTATCGTAACACAGCCCCTAGAGTCGCGGCTAAAATGCAGCGATTACCTCGTGTCTGTGCGTTTCTTCGCAAGTACTTTGTGTTTCCAGCGATAGACTTGGCTGAACAAGCTCCAAGCACTTCTAGAAACATGAAGCTTTTGCTGTTGTTTTTGGTGGGAAGTGTTATTGCTACAACAACAGCCAAGCTCAGTCGCTAGTCTATATTAAACTCTGCAATACTCATGTATATGCAGAGTTTTTTCTTTCCAGGAAAGCATTAGTGATCCGATTAAATTTAAACATCTAGCCCTAGAGTTAAGAATAGCTTATCTATAAACTCCTAAGTGCAAAATATAACCCCTCCACATGTGCAAACCGAACACCTTTCTTGAATGCATGAGCAAAGGATGGGTTTTGTAAATCTAGCTTACTATCTATAAACTCAAGTATATTGTCCCTATCTTTTGCAGATGTTGATAATTCAATAAAAAAGAAAGTACCCTTTGAGGTGTTAACAACTCCTATAGGAACATAGTTCTTAGCGACACTGATACAATAAATATACTCTGTACCCTTCAGCTTGCCTGCACCAAAGTGATCCAACACAACCTGAATGTCCTTGCCGTATTTTTCAATTTTTGTATGTTCAAGATTATGTATTTTAGTTTCAATATCACGTACAAGGGACATAATCGTATAGTAATTCTTATATTTCCTGGATGCAACTCTCTCCAATAACTTGGGGTGCCTGTTGGATAAGCCCGGATTAAGCTACTGTATTATCTAGACGCGCAATTTTAAAAAACTAGTTAAAATCAATCCTACGAATCTTTTCAGCCTTAGTGCCTATACTAATCGGGTACTCACCTGTAAAGCACGAAGTGCACAAATTCTCTTTTGGAATGCCAACTGCCCTTATCATACCGTCAAAAGATAAGTAGGTTAAAGTATCTACCCCAATGTATTCGCGCAATTTGGACAAAGACATTGTGGCGGCAATAAGCTCTTTCTGAGTCGGCGTGTCAATTCCATAAAAGTCCGGGTAACAAACTGGGGGCGATGGTATGAGCATGTGAATCTCTTTTACTCCACACGCTCTAACTAAACTAGCAAGTCTTTTGGAAGTTGTACCCCGAACAATTGAATCGTCTATTATAGCCACACTTTTACCCTTTATGCTTTGAGAAATCACATTCAGCTTCATTTGAACGCCAACCGACCGTTGTTTTTGCGCAGGGCGGATGAATGTTCGGTGAATGTATCTGTTTTTTATCAACACATGCTCTAGTGGAATATTGGTCTGCTGAGAAAAACCAATCGCGGCGGGTATTGACGAATCTGGAACCGGAATCACAACGTCGGGCCTGATGTTAGATTCTTTAGCTAGCTCAATGCCTAACTTCTTTCGAATCTCATAAACGCTTTGGCCTAGTAAAACAGAGTCGGGCCGCGCAAAGTAAATTAACTCAAATATATCTAGTTTTGAATTTCCCGGAACAATTTGGGTGGAATGAACACCTGATTTATCTATGACTATCATTTCTCCAGGAGCTACATCACGAATATTCACAGCTCCAATTGCATCAAAAGCGCATGTTTCTGAAGAAAAAACAAACGAACCATTCAACTTGCCAAAGGATAAAGGCCTAATTCCAAATTCATCTCTTACGGCAACCAACTCAGTCTTTGACATAACAAGCAGACTAAAAGCTCCTGTGAACAAGGAATAGCACTTTTTCACTGCTTCTTGCAAAGACACGCCTTTGACCACCCAATACTCCAAGGCTTTAAGCATCATTTCAGAATCATTTAACCCCGAAGTAGATATTCCTAACGAACTAAGAAATTTTTTTAGCTTTGTCACTACAGGAAGGTTACCGTTGTGCGCCAGAGCCAAGGTGTCTTGATTGTAATAAACTGGTTGTGAATGATCTGTATGAGATTTACCAAATGTTGAGTATCTGTTATGGCCAATGGCAATGTGTCCTTTTAGTGAACTTAGATCCTTTTCGCTGTACACGTGGGCTACAAGACCTTTACCTCTATGAGCGAGAATTCTCTTGCCGTTGGAACAGGCAATTCCAGAATTCTCCTGGCCACGATGTTGCAAAGTCCACAAACCATAGTAGACCAAACGGGCTTGATCGCTTTCGTGACCATATATTCCAAAAATCCCGCATTTTTCTCCAAGCTGCATCCTCAAAGGATACACGTCAAACTGACTGGCTAGAATCAAAGTATCAGCGGGTATAAATGCATTCTTTACCTATAGGTTGCATGTGATGTGTTCCTATAGTACAATCGCAAAAGACTAAACGGAATAAAGGAGTTATATCATGGATGGAGATTGGACTTTGTTATCCGTGGCTGGCGTCATGTTAATCGCGATTGGATTGTGGTTTCTTTTCAACACCGTTTCTGGATCAAAAGAGGGCGCAAAATTTGAGAAACAAGCAGAGAACGATGTTACAGCGGAACAATGGCTGCAAAAAAATACACCATCGTTTCCACTTCCAACCCAGAAACAAACCCCAGTTACAACGCAGGAAACGCCAACAACTAGCATGGCCGTACAAGGCGAGGGTACAATTCAGAATGTACATTTCACTGAACGTGGTATCTTCCAAGAACCGGCCACAGTATTTGAAATCCACACATCCAACATGCCTGTTTTTTACGCTATTCTAGTTGGACATGTGTGCGAAATCAGGGCAGGGGCTCAGCTACGGTACTGGACATCATTCGAGGTCAAAGGTTTTGTATACATCAACGAAACAATAACTAACGAGGACGGCACAAAATCTGCTATCACTAGCAAGCGTGAATACTACAACCTTGATCGGTTCCAAATTCTGTAATCAAGTGGCAGGAAGTTAAATATCTTACAGGCAATTACCCACAAAAGTAATTGCCTTTTTTTGTACTGTTCTTACTTAACCAGTATGTTGTAGCGTCGCTTCCATGATCAACTCCTGCACCGGCAACCCGTTTGCCTGCACTTCACCTGTTTCAACACCAACTTGTACAAATCCAAATCCCTCATACAATTTTATTGCTGCTGTTTGCTGAGTATTAACCCAAAGCTTTGCTCTCAAAATATCGGGATGCTTTTTCAATTCAACCAGCAATCCGCCTAAAAGCGCTGCTGCAATCCCTTGGCGTCTATACTCTTTTTCTACATACATACTGCCTATAAAAGCTGTGTGTTCGTCTACATCTTCATCCTTAAGCGCAGCCCGTACAAGACCGGCGTTTACCCAATCAACCTTTGCAACAAGAATTATGTTGTTTGGATCACTGACCATGTCTATCCAATACTTGTCTTCATAAGACTCGGCCTGTTCAATTGAAGTAGAAAACGCTGTGGGCTCGTTTCTGAACGCGCTTAATCTAAGTGCCTTGAATGTTTTCCAATCAGAAGTGATTTTTTCTATGTTTGTTGCCATATAAGGAGTTTAGCATTTATGGAGACATAGCGACTGGCTTGCAAAGAACTTCTGTGCTATAAATTCCACAAACTGTAATCAAAGGAGCTGCTAATGAGTCTACTACACACGTTGAAGGTGCTTTATGGATTGGCTGGAAATGTCACGCAAATGGACCCAAACGGATTGTTTGGAATCTCAGTTGAGATTACCCAAGTATGCCCAATGAGTTGTCCGGATTGCTATGTCCCAGTTATAAAACATGGGCCACATGGATTGCCGATTGAGAAGTGGGTTGAAATAATTCAGGGCGCGGCAGACAAAGGCGTACCGCACCTCACTATTGTGGGAGGCGAACCCGGCGCGCGCAGAAAAGAACTCCACCATGTGGTTGGATTGACCAAAGTCACGTGGATAGTAACAACCTTTTTCTACGAAATGCCTACTTTTGAACGCGGCGGCAATCAAGTTCCCGTAACGTATATAGTAAGTGTTGATGGCACAGATGAGATTCATGATCAGCTACGGGCGGTCCCAGGACTGGCACAACGAGCACGTAAACACATAACCACTGCAAGAGAAAAGGCACACGCTGAAGGGAAAAAATATCCAGTGTTTTCTCATACCGTTCTGCTGGCAGCAAACAACGATGTTATGGAGCATACAATTTGGCAACTGGATAGGTTTGAGGGAATTGATGGCATGGTGTTTAGCACAGCGGTGCCAACATTAAGCGATCCTTACCCAGCGTGGTCACCTACCGAACAACAAAGAGCTGACTTCGTGGAACTACTGCTTAGGTCAAAGAAAGCTGGTGCCCGAATCAACATGAGCTACCAGCAGATCGTGAGCTTGCATCCCGACTACACAAGAGGAAACACTCCCAGTAACTGTGCGGTTTCACAAAGAACCAAATCGTATGATTTTCACGGAAACCCCAAGGAACAGTGTATCTTTGGGCGAGATTCTGATTGTAGTCAGTGCGGTTGTGTAGTTAAGACCGGAATCGACCCTCTATACAGAAGCACAGAATCTCAACAGCCCCCTATCATCAAACTTGCCGGAATAGCAATAAGGTCGGGAGCAACTACACGCCACCTTGCCAACATGATCGAACTTTAGTACAAGGCTTGTCATCAAGACTCCATGTTAACGCATCGGAGTCTTTTTTTTGACACATGAAAGAAAAAGGCGAATACCATTTGTAAATGATATCCGCCTAGGACTAGAGGTAAACCTTACCGCGATTTTTTCCGAAAAACAAAATACGCGGCATAACTTTCGTTGTAGCCCGGTTTGTCGTATTCAACAACCCAACCGGCCGCGCGATATACTTCTTCAACATCCAGCCAATGCTTGGCATAGATGTCTTTTACTTTGAGATCTTTTTCAACCATGAGCTTAACTACATCTTCCTGCTTAACAGTGGCTGCATTGCCGTAAAAACCTGCGGCAATCAACTCGTTGAAGGCCTCAAACACAGCGTCGGGGAACAACTCAGCCTTAACACCGGCAACATCCGAAGGGGAAATTGCTTTAGCCATCTTTTCTCTCCTTTTTGTGAATATTGATCAGCTTCTAAAGGCAGAATAGATGGCAACAGAGGGAAAAATAAGTGAAGTGGAATACACTTGACGGGTAA
>CAYNBT010000010.1:12376-14882 GCA_964396025.1 uncultured Candidatus Saccharibacteria bacterium
TGTAAAGGAGTTTGATATGACTGCTGCACAATGGATTGTACTTGGCACATTTCTGGTTGTGTCTCTGTTGATCTTTGTATACTTTGCGTTAACTGTTCCTCGGGGAATTTCTGGCACAATACATAATGTTATCCAAACAACGGTGAGGGACGGGCGAGAGAATGTTACACTCTTTGCAGTTCACTCGGGGCGAAAAGTACATCTTGTAGGCTTGTACGGGCATTTGTTGGATATTCATCCAGGGCAAGAGATCACATTCTGGCCTAGAACCGGCACTACATTTACAAAAACTGTGGAAAGCACCCGTAATAACGAGAGTGGCATTCCGGTGCGACTGACGAGTGAGTTGGAGTACACACTTATAGAAAAACTCAAAGTACTACCTAGGAAAGCTCCCAAGAAAGTCAAAGTTGAATGAGAGCGTTTACAACAGACAATTATCCCAGTGGTGATTGTCTGTTTTTTTGTCTAAAACAAAATTGAATCTGCGCTCAAATATCTACCAAAACTTTCAACAGCACTCGCTAACTTTATTTGCATATCTGGCATCCATAAGACGATTATACGCAGGAGAGCAATTCTAGGGTTCTTTGCCTTAGCAATCTCAGAAACAACTGCCTCATAGATGCTGATATTGAATCTGGATCTGGGTTTAACGAAAAGACAAAAGATAACGCCAATGCTAGTATTTAGATCGTACAGTAAGAAATAACACAGTATATGTATATTTCTAACAAGAAAAAAACAGTATGTATATTAGGCGCTGGTATATCAGGATTAACTTGTGCCTACTTCCTTGCAAAAAACGATCTTTTCGATATTCATATATTTGAAAAGAACGACAGGATAGGAGGCAAAATTTACGATTACACGCATAACGAAAGTAACATATCTATGGGCGGGATTCTGATAATGAACTGGTATAAGCATACACGCGCCCTGTTGGAGGAGCTAAACATTCAGCTGCTGCATGACAAAGCTAGCACATATAACCGAACTTTCATCAGCGATGGGAAAATGCTTAAGAAATTTGTAGCACCAAAACATATACCCTCATTAATCAAAATCATATTAAATCTACTTGCTACACAGCACAGGAGCAATAACAGCATCTATGAACCTAACCTAGATATGTGGCATTTAGACACAGAAAAATACATCAGAAACAATACGTCGAATGCTGAAATCCTAGAGCTTATAAATATTCTGTTCTGTGCTCTTGGATATCCACCGACAAGATATATACCTATGGAACTTTTCAGGGAAGTATTGCTTAACACTGTTAAGGGAAAGCGGCCTTTTATTCAGTATGTTGTAAGAGGTCCTGCCAACATGACGAACGCCTTGTACGACAGATTACTACAAAGTAACGTTACTATTCACACAGGCACGCCTGTACAAACAATTGATTACAACACAAGAACTGTTCATATACCAGATAGTAGCAAAAGCTTTGATTATATTGTATCAACAGTACCCGCAGCAGTACTTGGCAAATTAGTAACTAACGCAGGGGGCTTAAAGTTGCCGGCAGTAGATTACACACAGATGTACAGTATACTTGTTAGAACTACTAAAAAACTCACGCCAATAAGCTCGAGGAATGAGGTGAACTGGGATAGAATATTTTTTGCAGATACAGGTACAGATTTCGCACCAAAGCTAATAGTGAATCAGAAAACACCTGAACCCATATATCTGATTTACATTTACAACGCATCAAGAAGGGATCTTGCTACACATCCAGATCTGGCCAAACTCATAAACAGCACCTTAAGCAAATATTTCCTACAGTCAGCAGAAAACTCTGTAGAACTTTTAGCAAGTGAAAATTGGGAATACATGATGCCCACCATAACTAAAATAAACACGTCCATTCTTAACAATATTAATGGCATTAATGATATTCATTTTGCTGGGGATAGTTTGACGTTTCCCTGTATAGAAACTTCCGTAGCAAACGGAAAAAAAGTCGCACATAAGATAATCAGCGCTAATACGACCTAAAAATGTTTATAATACGCTGTTTGTGTTCGGGAGTTACCACTCTGTTGTAGTACTGCAAGGTAGCGGCATTGTGAGATATAGGTATATGCAGGTAGGTGACTCGCTCCGAACAGTTTCTGAAACAATCTTCTAAATGAGCAACATTTAACACAGCGTTTGTGGGGTTTACTGCTACTACAAACGGTACGTCTGGTAAATGGTCCAATGGACGAGTATAAAGTATGACTTGGGCAAGTTTGAAGAATGCATAAGGATTGATAGTGTTTTGGACAATGTGGGCAAAGTCAGGATATAAATTCCCACTTACATTATGGAGGTACATCCTGAATATGCTAGAACGAAACAAGCTTTGATAAACATTGGCATAGAACAACACCGCGAAAAAAAGTTTCAGCGCGGAAAAATAAAGGCGAGACCCTAGTAAATCACGCGCACTTAAACAAGGTTCCAGTAGAAGCATTCCTTTACATTTTTCGTCTACAGGGAGAGAACAAGCAAA
>CAYNBT010000010.1:14982-24142 GCA_964396025.1 uncultured Candidatus Saccharibacteria bacterium
CCACAAGAAATAATCAAACTACAAATTTGCTGAACACTAGTGTAGTATCTTACTTACATGACACTCTCACGAGCATTGCACATGAGTCGCCCAATAATGTGGGTGCCTATTATACTTGCTTACTTTGTAGGTATTGGTCATTACAGCAACATGTTAAAACCACTACCTATAATTGAGTTATTGCTGTTTACTTTTCCGCTAAACTATTTTCTGTACGCCATAAACGATTATTATGACAGGGATACCGATCTACTAAATCCCAGAAAATCCGGTGGTACTCAAGGTGGCGTGATAACGCCCTACGAAATGTCTGAAGTCAAAAAGACAGTAGCTATTCCCGCACTTGTAGCTCTGGGGATCGCAATTTTCTTGCAACAACTGGATCATTTTATGTTAATGTCCCTCTTTATCTTTCTCTGCTTTGCATATTCTAGTAAATATATCAGGCTTAAAGGAATACCGATTCTCGACGGCTTCGCAAGCGCTGCTATATACCTATTACCTGCCTTAATTGCCTATACAACACATAGCAGGCTGATTACATTAAATTGGCACTATATATTCTTAATCTTACCGGTATGCGGTGCGCACGTAATTTCAACACTAACAGATAGAGAAGCTGACTTGCAGGCTAACATCAACACAACTGGTGTAGTTTTTGGGGAGTTTAAAACCTTGTTGTATGTATTACTTACGTTTATTGTTCCTTTACTTTTCTGGTCGGATAACTTATTTGTGACAACTTTGTTAGTCTACGGAATTATGATAACGCTGGGACGCATTATATCTATTAAAACAAATGACGGTGCGTCATTACTCAGTGCAATTGTGTATTCATCGCTTACTGGACTTGCAATGATATATAGTATTCTGCTGGCAAATTTTTTCTAAACAACCCTGATTCTTTTATCTTAAAACAAAGGTTTTTAGGAAAGCTTTAAGAAAGGCTTTACCCCTATAGGTTGCGCGATGCGGTTGTGCATGCTATCATAGGCAAGAATCTATAACGAATAGTAAAGGGGTTTGATATGAACACTATAGAATCGATTCTAGTCACTGCATTTCTGATCTTGTTGGGGATACTCATTGTAGACGTTGCTTTATTTGTACGAGGAAAACGGACTGGCAAGGTATCCGGAACAGCCTATAACATTGTACGGACCTATGCAGAAGATTCACAGACGCCTGTTACGCTGTTCGAACTGCACACAAGGACACGCACATACCTAGTTGGCGTTTACGGACATCCTGAAAATATTCAGCCTGAATGTAAAATCACTGGCTGGCTTAATGATGCCCGAGATGTTTTTACAAAGACATTAGAGCTACTAAGTGCAGGGGATGATCGCAATTTACCTGTGCGGTATCGAAGCCATCTAGAATATATATTACTAAGTTCCTACGGGCTGGAGCCAAGTAAAACTCGTAAAGAACCAGTTAGAATTCCTGTAGAGTAAAGCAGGCACAAACAGACAATTATCCCAGTGGTGATTGTCTGTTTTTTTTGTCTGAACGAGTACACGCGACAGCCACGAGTCCTATAGCGAATTGACTTCGTTGCAGTATATGATAAAATCCATAGGATTTAGCCAACAACCTCAGCAAGGAGAAAGTCAAATGAGTATAGGGCGAGAATACAGAAAGTATGCTTTGTACATTGTATTGATTTTGCTTGTTCCCATAGTCTTGGCAGCCTGCGCGAAACAACAGGAAACCATAGCGGATCGTAACGCTGCAATCGGCGACAACCAAAGCAGCGTGCCCTCTAACTATTTTGAAGCACAGCAGATTCAAAATATCGAGGAATGGAAAGACAACCCAGATAAAATTGTCAACGTTTATATATTCAATACTGTAACAGGCGGGCTGCTTATTCCCCCTGTGCAGTGCCAAGGTGTACCGGCAAGCTCAACAGAAAGTCTAGAACCAAATGTGGGTTCTCCACGGGGCTTTGATTCAGGTTCATACTGGGTAGTACCTATCGACGGCACTGATGTATTGACAAACGAAATGGCTGGACGGGATGGTACTTTTGGCGATCCTGTACCGTTTCGACAGTGTCTAAGTGTAGACGGTCATTATTATGACTTCCCAGCTCTTGGTATGCCCTACCTAGTCACCTCAGCATCATATACATTCCCTGATGCAACAGTTCAACGAGATTTCGAGACAGAGATCCGACTGTTACAGGCTGAGGCACTTCTTCAAGCGGGCAAGTGTGTTGATATGCAAACGCTTGTTGAAGTACCATGTGAGTAACAAGGAGTAAACTTAAATGGACGACTTAAAACCTCAGAAAGGCACTACTGCTGTAGTATTGCAATGGCTTGGTATCTTCTTTCTTGCCGCCATTGCAATCGCAATTCTTGCATATGTCTTTGGGTGGATCACTGCGCCCCTGACTAACACAAGTTCTGACAAAGTTCGCGCACTAGCTAGGGATGCAAACGAGCATTATGCCTCCTTAGAATCCTCATTGGCGAACATCACGGTTGTGGAACGGCAGATGAGCACAATGGTGGAACTTTACGGTGAAAACAGCGAAACATGGCCACAAGGCAAGGCTGACGAATACCTACAGCTCGCTACACAGCGTGCAAATCTGGTTACTGCATACAACCGACTATGCGCTAGCTACAAAGCTAAGTGGAACAACGAATGGTACGATTTACCCGCACCAGATGATTTACCTAAGACATGTGAAGTAATCAACTAGCACTTCTTAGTACATAAGCCCCGCAAATGCAAAACATTTCGGGGCTTTTTATTTCCTCTTCAAAAACACTTGAAATCCACCCACGCCAAGAACATAATTAATCTGTGAAAACACTACTAATTGCTACAGTTCTCTTGTGCGCGGGCATAATAATAGGTATCAACCTTAATTTGGCTCCACAGCTCAAACCTAGTAACCCAAGTAAAGATTTAGAATATACAACCAACTACAAAAAAACACTTAAAAGCATTCAGGTGGATCTTCCAAAGGTAAGAGATCATAAGACTGTAGAGGTACCTTCAGACTGGAGCAAAGTTGAAGTACCGGACTGCGGATTTGAAATGCACATCCCAACCGATTGGTATTCTAGTGAAAAAGGATCAAACTGTTTTGACGGCTACGACGACAATGTAAAGGGCGTTTGTCTAAAAACCAAGGACTTTTCCGGATATTCCGGATTACCTTCAACTTCTGTAGAACAGGGCGATATCATAGAAATCGCGTGCACTCCACTGTATACAGATTTTGATATAGAAAAACTGCAGGCTGAATGCATTAAAAACAAGGTTGAAGATCCTGATACTAATCCCAACAACGCTTGTGTGATTTTGGAAATGGCTAACGGAAAGTGGTTCGAACGAGAAAGCGGATGGTACTTAATGCAACAAGGAGATACTCTATACTCGTTCTTGGCGCGCTCAGTGTCGTTCACCACAACCCAAATGCTTTCTTCCATAAAATTCACTGCAAATTAGTTTGATATAATACATCAATGCTAACAAGTATTCATAGCTACGAAACAATCTTGTGACGCAAATACTCAAAAAACATTTTAGGATAGCGCTTCTTGTTTTTGTGCTTGTGTTCGCAGGCTACCTTGCAAACCTTCCACTTGATTATTCCAAAAGCATTGAAACTGGAACATACAGAAGACTCCTTACCTCGTACGATGTCACCGCAGCCACATTTTTACCCTACGAAATAATTGAGAAAGGCACGCTTTACTTCTCCAAAGAGACTGTGGAAGGCATGCAGCGCGTGCAGGGAGATAACATTCACTCCTTAACACAGAGAAACGGAAAAACGTTTTCATCGTACCCAATACTCGCTGGAATATTTGCGCTTCCAATCTACATGATTCCCCTGTTACTAAACAAAATACCAGCACTTCACTACGTGGAGGACCTTACAAAACTACTGACACTGGGGAGGATTGCAGCATCATTTTATACGGCAATGTCCGTTGCCATTTTCTATTTGATATTGCAGGAAGTAAACAGATTAAAAGGGTATAAGGAAAGCAGATGGCTGTACGTTTTTATGGGTTTTTATGCATTTGGTACAAACATATATTCAATTGCTAGTAGAGTATTATGGCAACACACCACCTCTCTGTTGCTAATCACTCTCATAATATTTTTGCTACTTAAGAGCCTAGAGAGTCCAAAGTATGTTAAGTGGCTTGGAGCGTTAGCGGCACTTCTTTATATAGCTCGCCCACTCAATATCATCTTTGTAACTATTCTTAGTGTTTATGTTTTGCTGCATTACAAAAAGGAATTCGCCAAGTATATATTGTTTGCCCTACCTTTTGCGCTGTTGTTATTTGCATATAATACAAGTGCACTGGGAAGCCCTTTTACTAGCGAGTATGTTGCAAAGGGTGATACGAGTTTTTCGACGCCAATAATAGAAGGGGTTGTAGGTCATCTTTTTAGCCCATCGCGAAGTTTTTTGTTTATATCGCCACCTTTGGTAATAGGTTTGATTGCAACTATCAGTAGCATTTTAAAAAAACGAAAAGCACCTCTCGACCACATCTTCTCCATGCTTAGCATTACGTTCTTGGCAGTTTTCTTGGTTTACTCAAAATGGTGGTGTTGGTACGGTGCTGATAGGTTTGGTTACGGATTCTTTACAGAATGGGTTCCCATAGTTGCATTGCTTACTTATGTATATACGGTTCAACAAAAGCGCGCAGTAAAGATTGCGTTAGCAATTCTTATGCTGTGGTCAGTTTTTATGCAGTTCAACGCAGTATTTTACAGAAAAAGCAGATGCAGCGGTCCGGAGCATAACTGGACGTTTTATTGCCTAAAGCCACTTGTGTTTACAAAGCAAAATTACTAAACGGGAATTTTCGCAAGAGAATTTGCAAATACTCCAAAATATTTTATATAAGGTAGATCAAAAGTATATAGTTCGCCATTAAATTCTTTCTTAAAGCTTGAATAATTGTTCCATTGTTTGAAAAAATGTTTTAGGCGCAAGTCCGAAATTCCCCCGATATCCATGAACGAGTAACCCAGACTTTTAAAATATTTCATACATTCCCAAAGCAACATATAACCTGCTGTACTTTTTTGGCCCACAGCGCTGGTACCACTATGTAATCCCCAAATCCCTCCGTTGTATCCCAAGAAAAACTTGGATCCTGTGAGCTGATTGTTGTGATTGTAAATGTTACAAACAAAAGCCTCGCTACCAAAAGCTAGAACCTTTTTAGTAAGATCTTTTATACTCGGCACATAAAACCCCATCTTTTTGCCACGAAACTCCAAAACCTCTCTGCACATTTGTAGGTCTTTTTGAGAGGGAAGTTGAATAAATTCCACGCGATGCCCATCTTTGACTGCTTTACGAACTGAATATCTGCAATTACTGGAAAAAGTCTCCCATAACGACATTTCCGGCATAGCAAGATCTATACGCACGGTGTTTGGCGCAATTTCAATTTGCTTGGTTTGGTGATAACCCTGTTCCTTCAACAAAGTGCCGTTACAGTCATCTGCAGGGGAGATTTTTAGAAACAAAACTTTATGTTGCTTACAAACCGCGCTGATCTCTTCCAACTCTTGAACATCAAAACCACTTGGGAACTGAATGGAGGCTCTATTTGTAAACAAAAAGCTGTTAACTCTAATGTAGTTAGAATTCGAAAGCTCTATAGATTTCCATCCATATAATTTTAGATACTCTGACCAAGCATGTGACTGCCTTATATCGATAATCTTCATCTGGCTGTATTATGACATATATGTTTGATTTCACGGGTCTTTTTCCGCGAGAAGTTTATAAAGGCGGCAACAGATACAACAAAAGCATAAGAGTTATCAAAGCGGGCAGAGAAATGAAGCTGATTGTGAATGGCTTTGTACAGTCTTTTAGCAAAAATTCTCGTTTTGCAAAAAAGAGGGTTTGGGGTAAACTTGCAGGCCTTGTGGCACAAAAAGCTCCTAACGCAAAAGATATTTTATTACTAGGACTTGGTGCAGGAACCATGATTCACTTTCTGCAAGAAAAACTGGCAAAGAATTCTCCGCGCTTTACTTGTGTAGAAATTGATAAAGAAATAGTTGATGTTGCCTACAAGTTTTTTGAACTTGAAGAAGTAAAGAACCTTAAAGTAATTTGTGAGGATGCTTATGAGGTTGTGGCAAATCCAAACAAATATGGCGTTGAGGGAAATTTTGATTGTATTATTGTAGACACCTACCTGGGAGACATCTGCCCCGATAACATCCGCACTGGGATCTTCTTGCAAAATCTGCTTAAACTTTCTCAACAAGAAACTTTGCTAGTTTTTAACAAGGTGGTTAAAAAAGATCAGCAGCATGAAATCAGCGAATTTGAATCTCAACTAAGCCCTTATATAAAAAATATTGGTGTGGTAAAAGTAAAATGTCCGGTGATTTCTGATAATTATTTGTTTTATGGTTATGCAAAACAAGCCAGCTAAAAAGCATGTCTTCGCGTCACTTCCGCTTGTAGGTCCGCAAAAATCTCCCAATATCTGAATCTTGTTTTGATTCAAGGTCAGTGATGTAGTTTATTGCTTCGCTTGGGGATTTAAAATCCCACTTCATAATTCTTTCCTGAGCTTGTTGACCATAACGATTAGAGATAAAATCCACCACTTCACTGCGAGAATTAGCATCCGAGGAAATAAAAGCTTTATCGATAGTTTCCAATTCAACACCACCCTCTTGCATAGCATTAACCAGTATGGAAACGCATTCAGCCTCTGGAGCATATCCGGGCAAAAGATTATCCTTGATAAAGAAGTTATCGTCATTCATTTCGCCCTCTACTACCTGATGCGCATACCAATCAGTAATACCTTCCCGTAGCGGAGTAGGTAAATCTGTTGCAACATTAAGGTTATGGATAAACTCATGAACTATGGCAAATTTAAGATTGTTAGTGATAAACGATTCTTCGGACTCTGTTAACTCGCGAGGAAATTTTCCACCATCTTCCTCCATTCTTTTTTTTACACCTGAATATAGTTCCGCAACTACAATCAGCTTTTTTTCACCTAGGAAAATATCCCTCTCAGTTTCGGCAACCGATCGACTCCGTTTACTCCTGTCATCCACAGTGAAACCTGCAACTCCTTTGGCATTTTGTTTGTCAGCAAAGAACTCATTCGCAAGAAAGGCAAAGTCATTACTCTCGAGAACTGAAACCTTCACCTTACTTAACGAGAAATCATAGGAATCTAAGTCATTCAAGGTAATGCCAGGGAAGAGATTTTGCAACCTTTCACTTGGAACATACTCACCAAGTATTCTTAAAGTATCTCTAAAAGACTCTTCAACTATCTTCTTATGTGTGCTCTCATCTAAAAGAGTCTCGTGACGCTCCATTTGGGCCATGTCCTCTTCAAGAATATCTGTAGAAAGTGTGCGAATAAGAGTTGGCCCATGCTCATCGGATTCATGGTAATGGAGCTGGTCATTCACAGGCTTGGAATCTAAACCTGTCTCTTTTAGTATTTTTTCCGACATATAGTTCTCGGCGGTTTCCTCAAGATGAGGAAGGTTTTCTGTATTCATAATTATATAATACAGCAGCTTGCGCTTAGTCTGTAACCCCTACGCACATGCAACAAGTCTTTCCTCTTTGCAGCTGCAGGTGTTGTAGGTACAATGATCGCAGTGTCAAAGTCTGGGTCGTATACTATTCAATTAAAGAATCTGTTTTTGAAACATCGTATATTTATCGTGCTCGCAACAATCACTGTATTTGCCAAAGTTCTGATGGCCTCCCTAGGCACCAACCCCGACCTAGAATCTTGGCAGATAGTTGGAGACATAACAAGCCAAGGCAAAACCATCTACGACAACACTGCAAGGTACAACTACGGCCCAGCTTGGGCGTATGTATGTGGGGTTGTTGCATTGATTGTAAAATCCTTTGGTGCACCAAACGTGTACACTCCTACATTTCATTTACTGATTGCAGGAATACTTTCTCTTGTAGATGTTGGAATCGCAATACTTTTGATAAGAATGTTCAACAAAACGGCGGGCATGTTGTTTTTACTAAATCCTATCTCTCTGGTACTTACGGGCTCACACAGTCAATTTGACAATGTCGCGATATTTTTTGGTTTGTTAGCTTGGCACGAGTATATGCTAAATCAAAAGAATCGTGCTTATGTGTTTTTTGGCATTTCGATGCTCTTTAAACACCTACTTCTGTTTTTTCCACTGTGGTTGGTGCTTGTTGAATTACTTAGTAGCAAATCACGCAAAGAAAAATTACATGAATTATTTAAGATAGCTTCGATTTATGGAATTTTCTTGGCTGGGTTCGCATTTGAAGTTTTGCGAGGTTTTGATCACAAAGAACAAATCCTAGCAGGAATACTAAAAAATGTGATTATGTATCGCGGGTACGGAGCATCTCTAGGAACGGTTATCACAGATCTAGTGGTTCCAAAAAACTTTTTTGAACTTTCCTTGCACTTTCCTATCTTCAAAGGTTACATGTTTTACTACATGCTTTTTTCTGTTATTGCGGGTTTGATGTTTATCAAGAGAAAAATTGATACTAAATATTTTTACCCATTTTATCTTGCCGTGTTTTTTGCGCTATCTTTTACTGTGGCCAGACAGTATTTTGTGATTCCACTTGTTGCCGTTTTTATCTTTTACAATAGGATCGAAAGCATAATTTACACTCTAGCCGGATTTACGTTTATCAGCACAAACGCTTTTAGCAATGTGGCGCAGTATATAAAAGTCAGTACTTACCTCAATGTGCTCGGAACAAGAATCAAGTTGCTACCATGGACGCACGAGATTTCAGTTACATACAACAATGCACAAGTTTGGATCTTGATTCTATGTGTAGGTATATTAGTCACTGCTACAGCACAGACTGCCAAAAAATATGATCTATATGCCAAAAAGGCTATGATCGCAGTTTTTGTTGTATGTTATGTGAGTCTGGGGTTGTATACAACTTCTCAATTTACAAATCAAGAGAGTAACACACCAAGATTACTAAACAAGACCCCAAGCAATGTGGTGTTCACATGCGCCAAAGAAAACTCCAAAGTATACACTTCTTACTCGGTTGAGAATGTTGAATTAACCCCCAGTGAATCAATAAGCAACATTCTAACTTGCCCAAGTAAAATTCCCCTCTTTTAGT
>CAYNBT010000010.1:24242-25954 GCA_964396025.1 uncultured Candidatus Saccharibacteria bacterium
ATCGAATTCTTTGTAAACAGCGTGGAGGAGCTTGAGGCGTGTGCTACATTCTATGCACAACAACCGTACTCTCTGGAGTTTGTACGAGTTGTAGCAGACAAGGCCGCGCAGTTTAAACCACTGCCCAACGAACCTCAAGTAAGTGTTGGTTTTAGCTTTATGATTACAAACGACGGTTTGGGAATACCCTCTGCCGTAGTGTACAAAAAGCAGGGCTATTGGCGATTCAAAAGATCCTACTTGCATCGCCCAACAGCATTGTTTGAAGCGTGGAGCGTGGAAACAATCATCAGATTCAATGACGAACGGCTGGAATGGATTGCGCTAGGCAACAAGGTAATGCCCTCCATCTAGACAGTACTAAGGCTATGTACACGAATGTGCGCATAGCCTTTTTTTGAACGTATTTGACAATGACTATGGGATACATATATACTCGTGCCAACTTAAATAAAGGAGTTTTATTATGTCAACGGCTAGACTTCGCAGGCATGTAAATCGCAGTATTAGTGAGTTAGGACTAGACAAATATCTGCGTATTCTATGGCAATTTGACCGTTACTGGCGAGCGGCTGTTAAACGCAAGCAACCATTTCTTGCAGATGATTACGTGCAAAGATGCGACGCCTATTGGGAACACATTCAGCAATTGCTAGATCACACAATCAGTAGAGAGTACTTTATCGATTGGACAGCGCGACATGCGAAAAGTGCTCCATCCCCTAACGTGTTCTATCTGCGAGATCCATACGAGCTGAACGCTTGCTTGGTATATATGCTCAGACTCGATGATTTCAAGGGGAATCTTGTAGATGCAGTGATTAAAGCAGTGGTACGGGCAAACAAGCTCAGGGCTTTTAGTGTTGGGTACGGAGAACCCAGTGTTGATATCGCCTACGGGCTATTGGTATGTAGCGATGGCTCTTACATAATAACATTACATGTTCGCCCACCAGTGCACACAACAAAAATAAGGGCTTGGTTACGCGCTTTTAGAGCACCTCAACCTGACGACGAATGGAATCTGTATACCCTATGGTCCGAGGATACACTGCGGCGCTTTCTAACTCTTTTGGCCGAAGATACTACAGATCAAATGATAACAGAACCTGGGGATGAAGAATAATGCAGAAATCAAACTTAGTTGCCCGCAGACGTATTGCAGCAAAAGTAGGTTGGCTAAGGTATTTTAAGCTCATTCGAAGTTTCAGAAAGTACTTGGCAAGCATAGGAAATAGGGCTAAGGACTATACTGAACAAGTGTTTACAGATAACCTTATTCAATCAGGAAAAGCGATCGATGTGTTTCTTAGAGATGGAGATAAAACTGCATTCTTGCAAAGCTGTGCTGCGCTGGAAGCATCTACGCCGGTTCCGGGTAGTTTCTACGTAAACACATTGCACGAACTTATTGCATGCATGATGGCCGCAGGAATCGATCCACTAAATGCGCACCTTTCGGCAATTAGCATGGACATATATGCTCTTAGCATCCGAGCATTCGAACCTGATGAGGGAGAACCACATCAAAGCACTGGATTTAGCATCACAGCACTGAACGGAACTCTCGTGCCGGAAGTACACGTGTACTACGATCGTGGGGAAACATTTGCGGAAACTTACCCCAAAGATCCCTTTGCAATGTTTGCGACGTGGTCACCGGAGACTTTACGCAGATACTTTCTGTATCTAAAAGAAAAGACTGCGGAATA
>CAYNBT010000010.1:26054-28949 GCA_964396025.1 uncultured Candidatus Saccharibacteria bacterium
TACAACTGGAGTGTATCTACAAACTAGATGCCCTCCAGTTTTTTTTTGCAAAATTGTCTCAACATACTTAAATTGACAAAATAACCCTTTTACTTCTACTCTTAGATTATGCTAAACAATACAGAGCCGAATCCCGAATCGCCTCTTATAGAAACCTCATTGCCTAAAACAAAAAAACCCCGCAATAAACTCACGCGATTTTTAAGAATTTTGGGCCCTGGTCTTGTTACTGGTGCAGCAGACGACGATCCGTCCGGAATCACCACGTATTCACAGGCGGGTGCAGCATTCGGTTACAAACTGCTTTGGGCATTTCCGCTTATGTATCCTCTGTTGGTTGCGGTACAAGAATCATGTGCAAGAATAGGCGCGGTAAATGGAAAAGGTTTGGCTGCAATTATTCGAGACAATTACAGTAAGACAATACTACATGTCTTGGTGGCACTTGTTGTTATAGCCAACACCATAAACATAGGAGCGGATCTTGGAGCTATGGCTGCGGCAGCTCAACTTATCTTTCCTGTATCGTTTAGCTTATATGCAATAATGTTTGCGTTGTGCATAGTGTTGCTTGAGATAACAGTGAACTACAAAACATACTCTAAACTCCTAAAGTGGTGCGCTCTTATGCTCTTGGCTTATCCCATTACTGCTATTATCAGTAACCCTCCTTGGGGTGAAATCCTAAAAGCAACATTCGCTCCAACCCTAAATCTAAACTTTGAGATGGTTTACATTCTGGTAGGAATGCTTGGAACTACTATTTCCCCATATTTATTCTTTTGGGATACGTCTGAAGTTGTTGAAGATGAAATCGCCTCACATAGATTAAACTCAGAAGGAGGCGCTCCAAAGCTTTCCAAAAAATTCTTGCAAAACCTACGCATAGACAATCTTATAGGAATGACACTCGCCAGCGCTACAGCTTGGTTTATTACTATTGTTTGTGCAAACGTGCTCAATGCGAACGGTGTAACTCAAGTAGAACATGCCGCGGATGCTGCGCGCGCGCTTGAACCATTACTATTTGGATTTCCTAATGCAGGATTTATTGCCAAGATTATATTCTCCGTTGGGATTATCGGACTTGGCTTGCTTGCTGTACCTGTGCTGGCCGGATCCAGTTCATACGCAATCAGCGAAACGTTTGGGTGGAAAGCAGGTCTCCACAGGAAATTTAGAAAAGCGCATGGTTTTTATGGAGTGATAATACTGGCAACTTTTGTTGGCTTATGTATCAATTTCTTGGGTATTGACCCTATCAAAGCCCTGATCTTTGCGGCAGTGTTTAATGGAGTTGCCGCAATACCACTACTTTTTATAATAGCCAGAATCGGGAGCAGCCAAAAGATTATGGGAGAGTATAAAAACAGCAAGCTTTCCAGCACTGTAATCTACCTTGCACTTTTGATTATGAGTATAGCAGCAGCGTTGCTTGTATATGACGCTGCAGCAAAAATTTAGGGAATAATTGTGGTAAAATCACATGTAAGACTGAACGCAAAACCCCCTAAACAGGAGAACTTAGTATGAAATGGCCCTTAACCGTAACATTGATTAGACACGATCAATCAGCATATAACGCCCTCAAGAAAGCGCGTAATACAGATCCCTTATATATGGAATTTGCGCGAGAATTTGAGCTGGATCCAACATCCCCACGAACTCGCGAACTCGCACTAGAACTCAAAAGAACAAAGCGCCTGGGTCTAGGAGATTACAACACACCTCTTGCGGAAGGTGCCGGCCACCAAGCAAAAACAATGGCAACACAGTTAAAGGGAATTATTCATTTGCCTGACATTGTTTTTGTATCCCCGTATGAACGAACCCTACACACGCTGGCACATATGCAAGAAGGCTGGCCAGAATTAGCGCAAGTACGAACAATTGAGGAGTCCCGAGTTCGAGAGCAAGAACATGGCCTTTTGTTGGCATACAACGATTGGAGAGTGCTTTGCGCAATCTATCCAGATCAAAAAGATCTCCGCGAACTCGAAGGAAAATACTATTATAGATTTCCCCAAGGCGAAAGCGTAGAAGATGTTCGCGAGCGAACTAGGTCTTGGTTTGGTGCGCTGATTAGAGATTTCGCGGGTAAACATGTTTTGGTGGTCACACATCACTTAACAATACTTGCAGTGCGCGCCAATCTTGAACGGTTAAATGCGCAGCAATTTCTTGAACTGGACGAAAATCAAACCCCAATTAATGCAGGCGTTACAATATACCGTGGGGACCCGAATCAGGGAACAAACGGTAAGTTGATATTGGATCAATACAATTTGAAGTTGTATTAGCCTAATACACTACGCATAAGAGGAGCCCGTATCAAAAGATATTGACTCCTCTTTTTTGGTTCTGACGTAAGCATGTTGACCTCTCCTGTACTTGTTGCATCAACGATCCCGTAAAGTACACATCTCAAGAAAGTAGCCTGCACATTGCTTAGCAAGACCTTCTGCTTTGCATGAGGGCTTTAACGCAGGGTGAATATCACTACGTTCTGCAAGTTCAATGATTCTGCTAATCTCGCGCAAGGCACTATCCCGCTGGGCACGACTTAACGGAATTACCCCAACTTGGTATTCACCAGGAGCCCACAAACGAACACCAACATTGGAGTTAAATGCAGGCTCGCCCAACACGCTTCGCAAAATTGCCAATACGAACCACAGATCGTATGTGGCAACATTTACATATATCAACTTAAGGCGTCGCCCTCCAACTAAAGGTTCTTTTACTTTTCGTGTGGGCATATACCGTAAAAGCTCACTAACTGCACGAGCATCTACGGAGTAATCCACAAAGAAGTTGGGCACTCGCTGAACAGATTGTACTCTTAGCATATCGGCCTCCTTTAAGGTTTGCTTATCTTAGTTGTATTTTAACATG
>CAYNBT010000011.1:0-3505 GCA_964396025.1 uncultured Candidatus Saccharibacteria bacterium
ACTTCCAGCAAAACTCTTCCTGAAACGATAAGGAGCAGAAATGGATGCTTTGTATTTTCTTCCACGAATGAAAGATGTATTTACGTTTGTTACAGTGCCACCTAACTCAAACTTCTTAGAGGGTTTCACTAAAGCTGATCGTAGGGCACTAGCACACTTTAATGCACTGGCAATCGCCGTGTATCAATCGTCACAAGAACCTGATTCGCCTTTCACAATGCTTAGTGAACACTACTCACCAGAGAAAATCACTGCATTAAAGGAAGGAATACGTCAAGCTGGCTATAATCCAGAAAACGAAGTGGCCAGAGCAGCTACGGAATTGTCGACCATGCAGTACGACTCCCTCATGACACTGGCCAGTTATTTAGCACAGAACTAACAATCAACAGGAGGCGGAAATGAATCACTGTGTGCTTTTCTTTGATGAACCTGTTAATGCAGTCGAAGAAGGACCTGAGATTATTGATTTGTATAAACGCGTCTATGATCTCATCACGGCAGCTTGGTCAAACGGTACAGCGGTTATAGCTATCCCTAACATTCCCCTCAAGGGGCTACGATGGTTAAAAGCTCTACTTAGGGAATACGCAAACGCCGACAACCTTGACCTTGATGTCTTGGTTTGTACAAAGCTTGTTGAGGGACAACCGGTAGAAACACAGCGATGGGCGCTAGGCTGGGATGATGGACATCAAATCTTCATTCATCTGTTCACAGCAGAATTTTTCTCAGAAGTAGAGGATCCAAGAACAGTCTTTGAACAAGACCTCTTGCCACAACTACTCCCAAGCAGCGCCACCGCTTAGTCGAACAAATCAATGTAGCCTTGTTTAATGTACATATGTGCACTGAACAAGGCTTTTTTTTGTAACTACAACGTATTGTATAATTACCACATGCAAAAAATCACCACACACTTATGGTTCGATAAAGAGGCAAAGGAAGCTGCGGAATTCTATGTTGATGCATTCAAAGATGCCAAGATAAACAGTGTTAATACGTTGGAGGGAACACCTTCTGGAAACGTGGATATTGTTTCACTTCAAATCCTGGATCATGCCTTTACATTAATTTCAGCCGGACCTCTCTTTAAATTTACACCTGCTATTTCCTTTATGGTTGCGTGCAACACAGAACAAGAGGTTACAGATCTTTGGGCTAAACTTTCTTCAGGTGGCCAAGTGTTAATGGAACTTGGCACATATCCGTTTAGTGGAAAATACGGGTGGACACAAGACAAGTACGGACTCTCTTGGCAAATAATGCTCACAGACAAACATCCTGCAAAACAAAAAGTAACTCCAGCGTTAATGTTTACAAAGCAAGTATATGGCAAAGCCGAAGAAGCGATGCATTTTTATGCCTCTGTTTTTAAAGAATCTGCAGTTGTAGTTATGATGAGATACGAAGCAAACGAAGCGCCAGATAAAGAAGGCAATGTTAAATATGGGGCGTTGACACTGGCAGGGCAAAAATTTGGAATAATGGAAAGTGCACAGGCACACGACTTTGCTTTTAACGAAGCCATCTCTTTTATGGTTCAGTGCAAAGATCAAAGCGAAATAGACTACTACTGGGAAAAGCTCTCGGCAGTGCCAGAATCCGAGCAATGCGGATGGCTCAAAGACAAGTACGGACTCTCATGGCAGATTGTGCCGGAAAACATGGAAGAGCTCATGAGCGGTGACAAAGAAAAAATGGCTAGAGTTACCCAAGCTTTTCTCCAAATGAAAAAGTTTGATTTGGCCAAGCTAGAAAGCGCAGCACAGGGAAACTAACGTTAGGTCGGCTATAGGTTTGACTTAATACTGTTGTGCAAAGTATAATAACCCCAATCTTTCGCTAAAAGGAGAAATACATGCGTAAACAGGTTGGAGCAACAACGATAGTTATTATTGGCTTTGCAATATGTACTGCGTTAATGTTATTTGGTTTTACCGGTGTAAACATTGCCCGTAAGGCTATAGTAGATGGTCTAGCGCGTACAACTACAGTGGAAGCCACAATTGAAGGTGGTGAATATTTTCCAAATGACGATAAACTTACTTTCGCCATAAGTTATGTATACGGAGACCAGAAAGTCGAAACTACCCTAGCTTGTAATGATTGCGAGATCGATTGGTCAAAGGGTGATACCACCCCTACTATGACTGTGTGGATTGATCCTGCTAATCCGTTCAATTACAGCAGTCAGCAACTTAAAGGTTGGGATATAGTGCTTTTAGTTTGTTTCTTTAGCGGACTTATGTTTTTGTGCAGTTATGCAGGCGGGCACATTGCTGGGGCAAGCTTACAAACGTCTCGTAACATAAGAACAGCCTTGGCAGAACGGAAGGCTCAGCAAAATCGTTTTAAAGAAAGCATCAGAGAAGAATTCTCTTTGCGCTTTGGGCTTAATATTGACGACTGTTGGAATAATGATCGCGGGCATATGGATATAGAAAAAATAGTTGGGAGTGCGCTTACTAAACCACGTGACAAAACGTTGCTACAACTAATGGAAAGCCAATTTGGAAGTGGAGCGGTTGAGTGGTTTGAGGAAATGCAGGAGCAAGCATTCGACATCAAATATGACCCACGAGGCTAAGTCCTTAAGCTAAGAATTAATCTACAACACCCTGAGTTCTATAAAGAGTTCGGGGTGTTTTTTTGCGTTACAATTGTCTCGGAAGCGCTGTGGCTATGGGTTGACAGCAGAAGCGCAACCCCTTATACTCCTTTCAAATCAGCAAAATCTAACATCTAGTGGGAGAAACATAGTATAGGAGAAATCATGACACGCAAGCAAAAAGTCGTTCAATGCGCAATTTTTACGGTGGTATTTTTAGTAACATTTGGGGCTTGGATCTCGTGGTTCGTAGACGGGTACAAAAAAAACCAAGAGGCATTGGCACGTACACAAAGCACCGTCGCTGTAGTTACATTGTATGACGCAACTGGACAAAAGACCACTGTCGCATACAAATTCAGTTACAATGACAAGAACTACGAAAACCTTGCCACTTGTGGTTATTGCCCGGTAACGTACAGAATGTCAGACAGTCCAACAGTTTATCTTAAGGTATGGTTCGACCCAGCGAATCCAAGCAATTCATCTTGGCAAAACAAGGCAGGCAACAGCACGCTGCTTGTGTTTATATATTCAATAGTTGCAGGCCTCATAATCGGCGTCTACGTTACATTGATTAAGGCAACACTAGCGCAAGAGGCACAGCATTCGTACTCTCTTCGCATGGGACAATACAATGTATTTGTACTAGTGCCCGAGCTTGAAATCACAGTGTACGACCTACAGCTAGAATACGAAGTGGAAGCACCACTGCCGCCGCAATTTTTGGGTTTAAAAGAAGATCCTGCCATCACCAAAGTCTACAAGGCCGTGCTGGCAGAAATGCTTACTGCTCAAGAGATTGAAACTCTAAGTACTAGGCTTAAGGGATTAAAATTAGGTAAATGATACCGCACACCTCATCTTGGATTTATTCGGATGAGGTGTTTTTTT
>CAYNBT010000011.1:3605-26747 GCA_964396025.1 uncultured Candidatus Saccharibacteria bacterium
CTGCGGGTTGTTAGGCTGGGTGCTTTATCTAGCGGCAGCACAGGGATTAAAAAAACATCGCCAACGCACAGAACAAGGCGGGTTTTTGCAAAAAACTGCGGTGGCGTACACACCACGCTTGCTTGCACTAGAAGACGTGCTAGATCCGAAAGGCAGTTTACTTATGAAGGCCGGCACAACCGCTCTTATCATCGAGGCAACTGAGTCATATTTCCTCATTTGTAAACCAGTAAGGCAAGTGCCGGCAGACAGCCCGCATGTTATGGTTTTGCGTGGACAAAAGGTGACACTATGAACAGTACAGCCATTCTTAAAGTTCCGGTCTCATTGGCAGGGTGTACCTTTCTTCAAACTCTGGACACAGAACTGTTTGATCGCTGTCTTGCATTCTTACAAAGGGAGTTTAAAAAAGCTGCATTACGAGAAGAAATTAAGATTCGTGGAAAAACAGTTTCAGGGGAATTCCATAACATGGAGGGTCGTGACGGGCAAGCAGGAATGATGCTGTTGGAGTTCCTTCTCGCAGAAGGCTATCAGATAGAACGTGTAGATGTAATGCAAAGCGAGCAAGGTATCCACATTATAAGCACCGTATACACGCTTAAGAAAGCTAAATAAATTTGTTTCAATGTTCAACACCCCAAAAATCTGCAGATTCAGGGGTGTTTTTTATCGGAACTTCTTACATCCTATAGCACTTTACATCTGATGAGATTTGTGCTAACCTTGTCGGTAATTATCTTCGGTTGTATTCACAAAAGAGAGAGGTTTAGAATGAAAACAAGACTTGGATTTGCGGCTTTGATAGTTGTATTGTTGTTAACTGTTGGCGTAGTTTTTGCCGCCGGGCTTGATTTGGACGGACGCATTGATACCGCAACCCGCACAGCTGTAGCAGGAAAACCCTACACGGTTGTTATCACAGTTCAAAACGTAGGGGATACACAGGCGTGGGATACGTATGTTGAATGGCTTTGGCCTGCCAATGTCACAGTCAACTCGTACAATCCACAACCTCGTTTTATTTATAGCAATCGCGCCTCTTGGTATCTGTACCGATTTAATCCAGGTCAGATTGCTACGTTCACTATCACACTGACACCAAATGCGCGTGGAACAAATCACCATTTATTGGATTTGTGGTATCGCGCAGAAAATGCACCTGGTGTATGGTTTAACGAACAAACAACAATAGATGTCCGAGTGGTTGGACGGCCGTAACAGGTAAGCAAAAATCTTTTAACCCCAAGGGTCACTTTGATCACTTGGGGTTTATTTTTTTCCTATAGCCTTGCATATTTACTATAGCCGTTGTATTGTTGCAATGGTTTCAATCGGAAACTACACACACAGGAGAAAACCAATGAAAGTATATGGGAAAACAATCAAGATCTTGATTGTAGTGGTGATGTTGATGTTCGCTTTACTTCAAGCGCGATCTGCTTTTGCCGTGGCCAACTATCTGAATGGATTTGAAACAAACACAGATGGCTGGTTCAATGACGGAGCCGAGATCAATCGTGTTGCTAGTGGAACAAACGGCGTTACTTCGGCAGATGGAAGTTATCATGCTCAAGTTACCGCCGGGGCATTTACGCGTTGGGGTGGCTACGAAAGCGTGTTCCCTTCCGACGGGTATGTGACTCAGGTGGATATCTACCTTGACATGTCCCTAGCCGATGGATCAGACAAACGCTTTGATTTTTCTTCGGCCATCAACAACCCATCCGGAACACACCGCCGCGATTTTATCTTTAGCGTGGGAACAGTTCCCGGAGGAAGTGGTCAATGGGTAATGAGCGCCAGCAACAACTCACCCGGCTGGCCAGGAAACCCCGCGCGAAATCCACTGACGGTTTCTCAAACCGGCTGGTACACTTTCCGCCACACGTTCCAGTCGAACGCAGGCGTGCTGGAAGTTGTAATGGACGTTCTAGACTCAGCAGGTAATGTGCTGGGCTTTTGGACACTCTCTGACCCCACCGACATCGTTGGCACAACGGTAGGCGGAAATCGCTATGGTTGGTTTGTGAACAGCGGATTTAGCTTTTTGGCTGTGGATAACACCGAAAAGTACAATGTGATTCCACTGGTTGGCCCACCCACAGATAAAGAGCAGTGCAAAGACGGTGGGTGGCAAGGGTTCAACAACCCCGCATTCCGCAATCAGGGTGAATGCGTTAGCTTTGTAAACCACAACAGCTAAGGCTACTCTTAAGCAAGCTTAACTTGCGCGGCATCTTAAAGTTTGGAGAAATCTAAATGATAAGATGCCGTTTTTTGTTTCTTTAAAAACCACATTACGTTATACTTTTGACACATGCAGAATAAAACTTCACTCATAATTTTTATAGTAATATTCGTGATAATTGGGGCGGTCTTTCTGATTCCAACTAATGTAAAAAATATGGAAAGGAAAGTTGCTCCAACAACAAAAACCACCGAGGCCCCTACAGTGGGAAAATATCTACCCTACTCCCCCGAGGCATCTACAGCAACTAAAGATACAAGGCGCGTACTGTTCTTTTATGCTAACTGGTGCCCCACCTGCATACCCGCCGATGCGAGTTTTATGAAAGAGCAAGATAAAATTCCAGACGATGTAACAGTATTAAGAGTAAACTACAACGACACAGAAACAGACCAAGCAGAAAAAGATTTAGCAGCTCAGTACCAGATCACGTATCAACACACATTTGTACAAATAGATTCTTTGGGCAATGCAGTAACCAAATGGAACGGCGGAAAACTCGAGGAATTGTTAGCGAACATAAAGTAGCTTATGTTATTACTCATCTTTTTTGCATTTCTAGCTGGCGTGATAACAGTTTTGTCACCATGCATACTTCCTTTGCTGCCAATCATTTTGTCGTCAAGTGATAGCAAAGGTTATCAAAAACCTATTGGCGTAGTAACAGGATTTGTAGCAAGTTTCACAATCTTCACGCTTTTTCTTTCCACACTAGTGCGCATTAGCGGAATTCCAGCAGAATCACTTAGATTTGTATCAGTACTTATACTTGGCGTCTTTGGTCTTACGCTTTTGCTTCCAACACTTCAAGTTAAGTTGGAAACGCTCTTTGGCAAATTGGCGGCTTTTGCCCCTTCAGGACAAAACAGAACAGGATTTGCGGGAGGCTTGATTATCGGGTTTTCTCTCGGGCTCTTGTGGACACCCTGTGTAGGGCCGATTTTGGCGTCTGTGATTAGCTTGGCCATTACAGGAACTGTAACCGCGCAAGCCTTCTTTATCACGCTTTCCTATGCTGCTGGTACAGCAATTCCAATGTTTGCCATTATGCTGGCCGGTTCTACAGCGCTAAAAAAAGTTCCTTGGCTAGTTAAAAACTCCGGAAACATTCAAAAAGGTTTTGGTGTTTTGATGATTACAACTGCTCTAGGAATTTATTTTGGAATAGACAGGCAGTTCCAAACCTACATTCTTAACGCATTCCCCAACTATGGAACCGGACTTACCAAAATCGAGGATAATGAGAAAGTTCAAAAAGAGCTGCAAAAGCAAAATACGACAACAGACAAGGAGTTGATAGGCAAACCTATGCTCTCGCCTCAATATCCACAGGCTCCAGAACTTGTTCAAGGTGGTGCGTGGTTTAACTCAAGACCTCTTAAACTTTCGGAACTCAAGGGCAAGGTGGTTTTGGTAGATTTTTGGACATATTCCTGCATCAACTGTATCCGTACGCTTCCTTACTTAAAAACATGGTGGGAAAAGTACGAGGACAAAGGATTGATTATTATTGGTATACACACCCCTGAGTTTGAGTTTGAGAAAGATTCTAAAAATGTACAAATGGCGATAGATGACTTTGGGCTGAAATATCCGGTTATGCAGGACAATGCGTATGGCACATGGCGTGCTTATGAAAACCGCTACTGGCCGGCAAAATACCTGATAGATAAAGATGGCGCAGTGAGATATGTTCACTTTGGTGAAGGTGAATACGATGAAACAGAAAGCATGATCCAAAAGTTACTACAGGAGGCAGGAACAATTGAAGCGGAACAAAAAATAGAAAACCCAACATACAGCGTGTTTTCACAAACGCCCGAACTTTACCTCGGATATGGAAGGATGCAGTATTTTGACTCGCCAGAGCAAGTCTCAACAAAAAGTACTAACTACTCCCGCCCCACATCGCTGAAAAACAACTACTTTGCCTACCAAGGAAACTGGGTAATATCTTCGGAGTTCGCAGCACCAAGTAAGGGCGCGAAGCTGTATGTGAACTTTGAAGCGAGAGAGGTTTTTCTTGTTGCACGGCCTAAAAACGGAACATCATCCATTAGAATCAAGATCAACGGCAAAGTTGGAGAGTTTGGTGAAGACAACAACAACGGTACTGTGCTGATAGATTCTGATCGGCTCTACAAGCTCATTAAACTCACCACACCCGGTAGGCACGAACTTGAGATTGAGTTCGACGATGATAATGTTGAGGTTTTTGCCTTTACTTTTGGGTAGTCTTCATAATAGTACTCACATTGCAAATTTCTACACTACAGGGTACAATATCGCTTAAAATCGCGTGAGCGAAAAGGAGCGAAAAATGAATATAAACATTTTGGCAAATACCCCGGTAACTGTGAATTGGATTGAGGCAGAGGGCTACGCATACACATTGCACCCACCAACAACAACTCAACCGGCAACTCTACCTTCTCAGCCTGTTGTTTACACATTTGCAGACCTTATGCAAAAAGTTAGTGATTGGATCAGACCATTCGAGAAGCGTACAGTGCTCAATATACGCTTCTCAGACGAAACCCCTGAAGCGATCATTATAGAATTCATGCTACGGTTGTTCCGCTATATGAAAATGTTTCAAAATACCTCACTTTCTACTGTAGAAAGAGAAGACAAGCGGGTGGTAATTATAAGGTAAAAGACCTAAAGGAAGGGTACATTGAAATTTATCAAACTCGTTGAAAAACTTCGTCTTGTCATACTGCAAATAGAGCAAGGCGTCTCGAGCTCAATTACAGCATTAGGCCTTGATCAAGAGAAAATCGGCGACGCACAGATAGTCAAGCTTGGGGGTGTTCCTGCGCACCACGCTTATACACGTGTCACACAAAAGGGCTCTCCACTCTACTTGAAACTTAACGAACAATGCCACGTGAAGGTATACCTAAAAAATGGACGGTGGATAGGGGACGGCTATGGGGAAGAGATCGATCCAAATGAGAGTGTTGTACCATTAGACTAAAGGAGATCATCATGGGCATGGAACTTATGTTTCGGCGACTGGCTGAAGGAGAACGCTCAGAGGAAGTTTTTGAGCACCTACCCCCCGCGGAATACAGCGAACTTGTGAGCCTATTAACGGACCACAGCAATGTTATAAGTCTGGGTGTAATCAACATATGGAGGGATACGCTAAGTGGCAGACTAAGAAAACGAGTAGAACGTATTGCCCAGATCGCGTTCCTAAGCGAAGATGAGGTTCAAAAGACGACCCTGGGTATCAACCTCATTCTTGTACGCTTCAATGTACCCAGTGAGATTTATGACATGATCCAGCAAACCACGAGGACGCAAGAAACGACAGGAAATGAGCTTGCTGATAAAAAAATACACTGTATCCACAGCCTCTCACTTTTGTGGGCAGCAATTCTGTGGGTGCACAAACAGGAACGGTTGAAAAAATACATGTAATCTATCTCAAGAGCCTTATTGGTACAAACCAAAAGGCTCTTTTTTTACGTGCAGAAAAGAAAAACGGAAGGACTTTAAAGGTTCTTCCGTTTTATAGATTATTATTCTTGCACTAGTTCGTAACCATGGAAGCTCAAAGACAGCTCAGAAGCCATCCAAGTAACCTCTAACTCACCATTCTTAAATGCTGGGTGTGTTAAGCACCAACCTTCACGGATTCCACGGCAGGCAAGCTTACCAACTTTACCAATGTAAAAAATCCTGCCAAAAACAACATACCGGCGGGCAATCTTGCATAGATCAAAGCGTTCATCTCCGGACGTAATCGAATATACATTCACATGAACGAACTTGGCCGGATCTTCTGCACGCATACCCACTAAAATGTATACCAAGCCAACAATAATGCTGTATGCAACTGCCACACCGACTAATCCCAAAGACACCACAAGTAAGAGTGGCCAAATATTGCTTCCTAACTGAGAAAATAGAGCAACAAACAACAATACACACAGCAAGAGAGTACCACTATACTGACGTAAGTCTTGAAACATGTGTAACCTCCAAAGGGATTTTTTGAATTATCGCACAAATACCCACGATCAGCAACCTATAGCTCATTTTACTTTGTGCTCCCTATGGGGTATAATTCTGCCAAACTTTTATCCCATTATTTTTGGAGGAAATATGTCTTCTAACTTGTTTGGACTGGCAAAGCGGTATTGGTACTTATTTGCCTCTCTCGTGGGCTTGGTATGGCTCTCAGTGTGGCTTTGGAATGCTAATCTGGATCTGATGAACAGGTTTCCGGCTCCTCACACCTCACCGTACATTACGTTCACGCTGGCGGCTGTCGGGGTATTTACTACAATAGTTTGGTTAGCTACCGCTGTGCTTGCTTGTGTAATGATTATCGGTGCTGTGGTGCGGTCAGGAGATAAAACGGTTGGACCAGATCGGCGCCTTGAAGCACTGCTGGAACAGTTAATGGATAAGGGGTGCATTGTAAATGGCACATTGGTTGGAAGCTCACAAGACCAGCAACGTCTTGAGCAAACCATACAACATTTGCTGTTGCACGGAGTCATGTCAAAAGAACGCATTGAAAAGCTACTTCACAAGTATGGCCTGCCAAAAAGGATTCGTCTTGCCGGCGATACGGGAGTCTTACATCGTATCGAGTTAGTCTAGCAAAGTTAAGCCTACAATATACACGTAGGGAGGGATTACGCTAACCGTCAAAGATGGTTTAAACAAAATCCTAAGTTATGAAGCGTTACTATAGAACAAAGCCTCTGAGACTTAATCCAAGTGTCAGAGGCTTCATTGTTTCTACAACCACGGTTACGTCCAAGCTCAAAGTTTATCCACCAACTCCACTTCGGAACGCAACAACGAACCAGCTTCATCATAATAGAAATTTGCTGTCACTTTTTGATTTGCTAGCACACTAGACACCCATAAGCTATCTTCACGATTCATTTGATCAAACGGAATGTCTGCAACCGGATACCAGCTCGGTGCCATCTCCTCAGTTTCAATAGGTGTCCCTTCCCATGCGGTTATCACATAGACATGGCACTCATGAGTGATTGCATGATCATAGTAAGTCACTATGCCGCGCCTTTCGTACACTTGTGGGGTAACGGTTGATTCCTCCCATGTCTCTCTTAACGCGCAGGCATCTACCGTCTCTTCGGGTTCCTTCTTACCTCCGTAGCCATTCAATTTCCCAAAAAGAAACCCACGCTTCTTCCTCGCCAAACAAACCATGGGCACATCGTCGCGTATCTGTATCAGAAAACATATGGTCATAACTTTCTTTGCTTTAGTATTCATATAAGACTCCTTGGGCACAAAATAACATTTTGCGAGTGTGTAGTCATTACACACCAATGTTAAAATATACACATGAAAATCTGGTTTGGCACTACAACTTTAAATTTCAAGAAGTACAAAGAATATTATTTACGGATAAGACAGCACTTGATTGACTCCGGACACGTCATTACAGATGATTGGATTGGCGAGCATGGACAATGGCTAGAGGAAAACCCAAACGCACGAAGAGGCATGAAAACTGTGTATGAAAAGGTACTCAAAGCGATTACCGCATCCGATGTCTCGATTATAGAATTCACTGTGCCCAATTTCAGTACTTCTCATCAAATCACTTACTCAATTCAAAAACGTGTACCTACCTTGGTAATGCGTTTACATAGAGATAACACGTTTAAAGACTCTTATATAGAGGCACTGGAGTCCCCTTTGCTTAAAGTTACCGAGTACACCAAAAATAACTATAAAGAGGTCATTGATGAGTTTTTAGGCTACGCGAGCATGGAAGAAGGACAGGGGCGCTATAACATAATCCTACTTAAAAAACATAAGTATTATTTGGATTGGGCTGCAACAAAATACGCAAAAAGTAGGTCGGAACTTATTAGGGATTTAGTCGAAAACCAAATGAGCGAAGACAAGATATTCAAAAACTACTTGAAGGAATATTAATTTATCAGGCAACCCCATAGTTTGACATGCGTGCAGTGTCTTGTATAATCACTACAAAAGAAGCATAAGGAGGAATAGATTATGTCGAATTTTTATGCGGAAATTCTTGCGATTTTAGTTGGTTTTCTGCTTGTTGGCATTATCTTTACAGTGCGAGACACGTTTAACACAAACTCATTTATTGCCAAGATTCCATATCCTTCCAAAGAGGCAACTGTAGTTTTAAGAGTCATCGCTGTCTCTATTGTTGTCATTGCCTCTATCAGTTTGTTTACTATCTTCACAGAAGACGTAGCGATTGGGCTAAAGCTTATATTGCAAGCGGTGAAATTTGTGTGTTTACTAACACTATTTGCACTGATAAGGACTGCAAGAGGAGCAAAAGTCGCAGAAGTACTCATATGCATCCCGCTCCTGACATCAGTGCCTAGTATTGCGCTTAATGTATACAAACTGTTGATTGGAAGCTAAGCAAGGCTAGTGTTTAACAACCGTCTACATAAAATGTTGAATTATATCAACGATGTAGGCGGTTTTTTTGTACAAAAAAACCATCAAATGATTGCTCACGTGATGGTTTTAGATAAATTTTGCTTTTCAACTTAACTGGCTTTGCGGGTGCGCGAGCCGGATAGCCACCAATAGAACCGCCATCCCAATCGGGACTTCAATGTGCTACCATCGCCCAGATAATCCGCTAAGCCTATCACAAAGTGCTGCCAGTGTAGGTTCAGCACATAAATAAACGGCAGGTTACTGTCGGACACCCAATCAAAGAAATGCATATTCTTTAATACATATTCAATGCATTCATTATGGCTGCCTCCAAAGACAATTTCCCCCTGCGCATTGCCCTGCCGTACTTGATACACCCATTCCTGAGTGGGTTTGTAAACATAAGCGGGCATTATCAAATATTTCATTCATAGCCTCCATATCAAAGATTTTGACCATTATAGCAAGCAAAGTTAAGAATGGCAAATACTACAGGTTGACCTACGTTCTTACGAGCAGTATAATTCTGGAAACTCATTTGAGTAAATAAACGGAGGCATGACAATGGCAATCCAAGTATATGCGTTTGATTCAGCGAAAACACGGGAACTAGGGGACATAACAAATGCTGTGGATCGGGGAACTGCAACAAACATGGATGAACTTAACACAGTAAGAAACACTTCAACACACCCTTATGATTATATTGCCTACTGGAGCAAGGAAGAAGCGCGCTGGCTAAGTTATGCAGAAGCGCAAGCACTTATGGGAGACACTTTTTGGATAGATTTTCAAAACGCGCGCAAAGGGCTTTAGAACACATCACCGTAGACATTCATCTTGTGAACAAGATAGTTTGACTACGGTGTTTTTTTTACTATTATATGTTTGTGCAGTTATATGAGTCAGAACCACATTTGCAAACACCACAAGCCCGAGCTGCGTCATGGGAAACACTACAGCCTTCCGAATATTTTGAACTACCGCGCGACCTAGTAGAGCGAGTCGCCGAAATGCTACCCTTGCAAAAACTAAAGGAGGCCGTTGATACAGCAGAACAAACCCTCAACAACAGAAAGAAAGCTATAGGGATACAACCAACGGGCTGTGGGGGCACGGATACTTTTGGCGCAGATTCCGAGTTCGCTCATACCCTAGAGCACGCCTTGATAGCAGTGCTTGACTTTAACAGCCCAACCGATGAAGCGGGTATTGGGGCAACTGTAGTAGCTGGAATAGCAAAAGAATCTCCTGCTGATACCTTAGAAGTAAATCATAGATATAAAGTTTATATAGCTCCTCCTCCCTCAATGGAGATAACACAAGCAAAAAGGCTTACTTACCTAGCACTGGAAAAAATGACACATGGTGGAGAACCCCTTGATTTAGAAAACATTGCCAAATCTATACGCAACAACCCCTAATACAATGGAAAATAAAGTATTCTTACAAGCCGATTTTGTAACAACTAAGCGGCTATAGGTTGCTAAGACAACGTGCGTGTGATAAACTACGCAAAAGTTTTACATCGTCATTCCTATGAATAAGGAGAACGACATGGAGATCTTCATTCCAGTAATTTGTTTTTTTGCGTTTCTCGGGTGCGTAGGGGTTGTACTCCTAAGCAGCCTTGTCATGATCATTAAGTACAAAGCCGTAGGGTACGTGCTGGAGAACCTTGTTGCAATGAGCAGTGCAGTCACAGTGGGCTTGAGCATCGCCGTGAGTCTTATCTTAAATTTGCTCCCAGTTCTGAGCCCAGACACAAGCGCAGTTCTTGCAAGCACTAGCGTGCTGTTTTTATGCAGAATATTGTTACTGTCCGCCGGAATCACTGTAGCCTCAACGACTTTATACGCAATGTACAGATTAGTTCAGAGTCTGCGTGCGAACGAATCAGTCGCGGCAACAGCACCAGCGCCACAGGCTTAATGTTTCACACAAAAGGAGTAAAATCATGCAAATTTGGTATACGATTAACGGGCGCATGCTACAAGCAAATCTCTTGAGTATTTTGCCCAAAGGAAGTGCTTTGGTCAGCCTGACTGACGTCACAGTATGGGACTACGATTACATCCTATACGAGATACTAGAAAAATCTGAACAACACAAAGTTGGAGAACTTGTATTGGTCACACATCCCTTTGAGCAGGCACCTTTTGGCGCAACCCCTGTAGCTATCATTCGAGGTGGCCAGGTGTGCGCACAAATTCAAGGCGTGCACAATACTCAGGAGCAAATTGCAGGGTATGTGCATATGCTGGTAGGCACACTGGTAATGTAAAATTGGTGAACAAAATAACCGTCTTTTAGCTGCAACGGCAGTTACTAGGCGGTTTTATTTTTTTGGATGTCAGTGCCGCAACGAAGGTTATTCCAAACTCTCATCAATTCTAGGAAAGTTTGCCCTAATTTCCTCCCAAAATTTTGCAGCCAGATTTGCAGCGTAAACACCAAACTTTGTGTTTTCGGATTTTGCACATAGATTGTCTTCGTGCTGACGAATAACGCGAATAAGTTTTCTTTTTAAGTCGCGCAGTTCTTCTTTAAAAGTCTGGGGGTCAGAATCGTATTTTGCCTCTAGTGCCAGATATTCTGTAAACAAATCTCCGTTATACCTCATCATTTCGTCGTAGTGTTTTTTGAATTTTGGTGTAGCCATTGAGAGATTATCCTTCAAACACGGCTAAAATTCAACGAATAATCCCCAAACATATTCTAGAAACCTATAGTTTACAGAGCGGTAATTTTAGTGTAAGATAGCAGCATAATCTTAACGTTTTACTTGGAGGATAGACATGAAACGCACTTTTCGACTGCCGAACGTGAACATGCGCACACGCATACAAGATGTGATTCCCGTACTGGAAGAAACATTAGATAATGTTGCACTTATGGCAGGGATACAGTACGAAGATGCTCGGGCATTTGTACAAAGGCTAAGAGATGAAGCGGGCACGGAAACAGGGGTTTTGGATAATTTCCCCTACTATTTTGTGCCATTTGCCGACCTAACCCTTCCGGTATATAACCAAGCGAACGAGTATTATGTGTGCATTGGACACATAGTTTATTTGCTAAAGGTGGCATACAAGATAATAATGAACTCCAAGGGGGGTTTTATAACTCATCCACAGGAAGTAGAACATTTGTGGAATGTCCAATACCTTGTAGCCAATTATTATCACAACGAAGGCCATATTGTATTGGGACTGCGGTTTAACATAGAAACTCTAACCCAACTGGGTTACTGTATTACTGAAGAAACCGTAGGAGCGCTAGAAAAGCTTTACAAACAAGGCTTGAAGCAAATCCCACTCAACTGGTAGCAATAACCCTCCCACATACAAAAAGTATCTGGGAGGGTCTTTTCTTTTTTGGACTATAAAATGTATACTCTCAAAAAAGGAGAAAACAATGCAAACGCAAACAGTTAGTATAGGCCTACAAGTGGTTATTTCAGGCGGACTTTTGCTCATTGGAGTGCTGGCACTGTGGCTTTGGTACAACTCCAAGAAAAAGCTGTACACAATGGTTGTAAAATTCCCAAATAAATCAGCAAAAACTGTTAAAAAATATGGATTTTTCCGGAACGATGCACAAGCAAAAAAGCGGCTTTTACCATTAGCCACCATCTATTTTGCCACTGAGGATAGCTTGGATATAACAATCACCACAGCAGGCAGAATTGTATACAGCGCGGTTGGTGTGGAAATCCTTGATATCGAGGCATGATCTAGTGAATCCTATAGCATATGCTATAATTAGCCTAACTTACACAGGAGGAACGGAATGATACCATTGATTTTTGCACTTGTAACAACAGTCTTATGGTTTGTGATACCGGTGGCGATAGTAACAACTCAAGCTACACCTACAGCAATCAGCTTGGGAGCGCTATTATTTGTTTGGTCACTATACAATTTTCTGCAACCCTCCAAAAGATTTGTAGGCAAAACGATAAGTTTGATTGAAACTACAAATGCTGTGGCAACGTCTCTTGCCAAGTATGGCTACACCACGAGCGTGGCAAAGACAATTGCACGAGCTATTCTACTGTCTAGTAACGCAGGTGCGCATCTCTGGAACTTTTGTATTGTGCTTACTCTTGTACAAGCAGAAAAGTCCAGTATCATCCCATGGACCTATCTGGGATATGCGGCCCTTGTAGTAGCTAGTCTAAAAGTAATCAGCGCTGTGTACGAACACATTAAGCTTGAACGAGGCGATGAGATAATTATCACAGAGCAACGTATGCTTCGATACGTTGCCAGCAAGACTGCTCTGATAATCACAACCACCTATCTCGGATATGCCATTCTGTCATGGGTTCTGGGATAATCACTACGATTTGCCTTAATCTCCATAAGCCAAAGAACTTGCGTCTTTGGCTTTTTTTATCTCATAGTATTTGACGCCGTGTGACGAACAAAGTATAATGCAAAAAAACACATAAAGGAGCCTCTAATGATTATCATGCAAGCTTTAGCATTGTTAGCAGCAGTAATAGGACTTCTCCTTCTTGCTGTTGGGTTGCCCTCGCTTGATGTAAGTACGCTAGGACCAGAGTTTTTCAGTTTACTCGGAATCTTTTGTCTGTTCTTATGCATGCTTATTCTTCTTGTGATTTACCAAAGAGAGGAGATGAAAGCTACGCAAGCCGAACTTAGGACCCTAATGGGTAGCAAATACAAGTTAGGTAGGGCTGCAACAGCATCTTTGGGACAAGACCTGTATTGCGTGTGGATGGGAGGTAAAGTATTACAAATGGAAGTCCCTTACCGCAAGGCTGTCAAGTATCTCCTGAGCATAATGCAAGACGGTGATACGTGTTTTGTGTACGGTGAAGGCTTGCGCACAAAGAAGGAACTGGAACAGATTGAGTATATGCTGGATGCACAACTAGCACATCTAGCTCCCCAAAAAACCCAACTTCAGCCAAAACGAACCTAAACTATCTGCTCGGACAGTGCAACCTCGTACTATCCGGGCAGTTTTTTTATCTGCGTAAACTAATATAATGTACGAGTGATTCCAAAATTCATAACCAATATCCACACCACCCTCAAAAAAGCCGTGCTTATCATTAGCATCCTGTACATACTAATGTTCTTGTTCATAACTGTTAGTAGAATTGCATACCCTTACGAACTAGAGTGGCTGGAAGGAAATATCCTTTTGCACGTTAAGAGGATTTTGGCAGGAGAAAAAGTCTATATAAAACCCAGCATAGAACATATGCAGCTTATATACCCACCACTTTACTATTATGTGGCGGCTGGGGTCAGCAAAGTTTTCGGAGCCAGTTTTGCATCCATACGGGCTGTATCGCTTGTAAGCACCGGCGTTATAGCTGCCTTAATTTACCAGTTAACTCTAAACGAGACAAAGCAGCGCTTTTATGCCGTGCTAGCTCTGGGGATTTTCTTTGGCGCTTTCCGCGCCGCAGGCGCGTGGTTTGACCTAGCAAGAGTAGATATGCTCTTTCATGCTTTAGTGCTTTCTTTGTTCTACATAGTGAAATTTGCGCCCACAAACTGGAAATCCGTATTGGGTGCTGCATTCATTTTTTTCCTCATTGCCATCACAAAACAATCGGCACTATTAGTGGGAATTGCCTTTGCCTGTTTGTATATTGCAAAGCACAAGTATTATGCACTGCTTTTTGTGGTAGCGTCAGCTATTCAAATCACCATTTTTAATTATTACTTTGATTTACTTCATAGCGGCTGGTACAGATACACTATTGTGAATTTGGTGCAGGCACACACTGTGGAGCAGAGCATGATTTTGAAGTTTTGGACCGGCGACGTGATTCTGGGTGCAGGTGCCACTTTTGCACTAACGGGAATCACCTTCTTATTGATTGGAACAAGAAAAATATCACTGGGTAAACGCACGGATCTAGAATACATTTTGTTCCTTGGGCTGATGATGGCGCTTAGTTACGGCGGAAGACTGTTTAAAGGCGGTTACACAAACGCACTTATTTCCATGCACCTAGGAATATCCTTGATTGTGCCTATATATATGCCCAAAATTCTTTCAAAAATACAAAATCTAAACATCACTAACAAAAATAAATCTTTGGCACTCTTGCTGCCGTGGATTTTTTTGATCGCGCAATTCTATCTATTTGCGTACAATCCTCTCAAACAGATCCCGACAAAGAAAGATCGGGATGCAGGAAACTTTATTGTAAACAAGATCAAAGGTTTTGACAGCGATGTCTGGGTACCAAGCCACGGATATTTGGCTGATAAAGCAGGTAAGAAACCCTATGTCCAAATGAGCAGCTTAATCGAAATAGGAGGGCTACTCGGAAAAGGGGAAGTCATAGACGAAAATGGCCACGACCTAATACAAGAGATACAACAAAAAATCAAAAAACAGGAATTTGACGCACTAATGTTGGATTACGATATCAATTGGATCATGCCTGCGGAAGAACTTAGTAAATACTATAAAAACACTTCTGCAATATTCGATGCTAAACCCGGTTATGTGTTCTTCCCCGTTACTGGCTTTGAGACACGCCCTATGTCGCTTTACCTTCCAACTAAAGATATTCAACACGAATTTTAGTGCCTATAGTATTTGCCAAATGCCCTATAATATGATAGACTTCCTGCATAATCTAAATCCTATCATTGATATGGATATTGTCTTTGTACCATATCTTCTTTTATAGCCCACTGCACCTTGCCTTCTTTGCCGCTATGTAGATAGAGCGTGTTTTGGTGGTTATTTGCCTGGTAGAGAGGCTCCGGCTTGCTATCAGGCATGTAATCATCAAAGTGTTGCATCCGCCATATATCCAAACTCACGGCTAACAAATTTTTGTTCTCCCTAGCAGTCATGTACAATTAATTCAAGTAATTTTAAAAATAGTAACGGAGGTGGTAAAGTCTGAAGTTCTATAATATCAAAACTAAACAAACAGTTGAAATCCCTGATGAAAAAGTTACCGTAGTTACTACTAAAAACGGTAGAAAAGCTGCACAAGCAGAAGTGGACGGTATGAAACTTTTCAAATTCCTAGGCAAAGAGGATCTCGCAAGACTCGGTGCTTAATTTGTAATATAAAAAATGTCCCCTTTAATGCGTATGCAGAGAAGGGGATGTTTTTTGTTGAAATTGCGCAACCCTACGCCCTATAGTACAATACGCGTATTATACCGAGGAGGTTACTATGGTATTGCTTTATGCCTATCTTGCGCTAAATTTACCTCTTGCCTTTGCATTAGCATTGGTCTGGTACATATACTGCAACAAGGTGAAAAGGCCGGGACATATGCTTTCGGTGGTTTTTTTCTTTTTTCCCGGATTAATTATGATCTTCAATGTTTTAGCTGTGATGGCAATGCTAGACGAAATTAAACGACGGTAGTGAACGGGCACATGATAAGACTTGAGGTCTTCATTCATGTGCCCTTTTTTTATGCATCCGCTTTACTATGCACAAGGTACGATACCACGCGATCTATAAAAGCCTCAGCAGACTCATCTGGATCCTGCGGCGGAAGTCCCAAAGTAGCGGCGGTCTGCGTTGCCCATTCTAGTGTATATTCATCTTCAAGATTCATTGCGTCCTCCGTTAGGATAGGTAGAACAATAAGTAAAGCAAAACTGTGATAAGAGACAAAAATATGGGTAAACAACCGTACCTAGCCCCTGTGGACTCAACCACAGCGTTAGGCGCTAAGCGAAAACGGCTCTCAAACGCACTAAGGTATCTTGCCTTAAAAGAGGTGGTGGCAATGTGTGCACCTAAACCAGCTAGCAACGCATAGCTACAACCCAATGCGAATATATACTCCGTGGACAAGCCCAATACTACTGCAGCTCCAACTAGTACAAGGCCCAACACCAACTCTAAGTAGTTGATAAAGTATCCTTGCACAGAAACACTAACTGGCCCTTCCTCTAAAAACCGTGTCTCGGACGGGGTCATGGTCTCCTCCTATGGCGAAATTGCCGGAATTCTAGCACGAAAAACAGGCGGTGTCGTATGAGGCTCGCAAAAAACTACTTCTTTAAGATGATAGCGTTAGGCAAAGATCTTCCAGGACCAACCACATAAGAACCATTTATATACATGGCAGAGCTGCCTCCTCCATCCAGATTAAGTGCATCCTGAGCCCCTAAACTTTTCATAACATAAGCAGCATCAACCACAGTTGCATTAGAAATTATCGCCAAATACAAATTGCTTTTACCTACACCGATAGCACCGCGTAAACCTTTAACATCCTTTTGATATGAAGTGAGTTTACCAGTATCTACCACAACATTTCCGTCTTTGAGCAGACTAGGGTAGTTCGAAACACCGGCAGTTACACCATCACCGTCATAATCCGGCGATTTTTTATAAAATTTCGCTGATGAACCATTGAATGTTGCGAGTCCAGTATCTCCCCAAGACAATGCATCTTCATTTAGCCACTTGCCTGAACTTGATTTGTAAAAAGCATAATCACTTGAGTTAACTTTCCCGCTACAGGATGCGTAGTCTGGCGGGCAAAAATAAGCCGAGTTCATTCCTGCATATCCTCCGTTATCCTGAACGTGTTGTGCGAGTGACTTGGTTGGGCAGTTATCAGAACAGTCGTCTCCGTTAGCAGCTGCAGTAACAACTTTGACGCTGGAAAGTGAGGTTTTAATCAAATACACACCAAATTTGCCTTTTTCCGTATCTACAGTCACATAATTGTAACCTGAACCTACGCTAGTTGCAGGAGGGGGCAGTGTGGCCAAATAGTCTTTATATTGCTTATCCAAAGAAGCGAGTGACGCAGTAACTTCCTCTGTAATTTTGGTGAAGTCCTTTTTTAGCAGCAGCTCTCCCCAAGCGGCCACTTTCTTCTCATAATCGGCGGTAGCTAACTTGGCGGCACTATTGCGCAAAACAGTATCGGAAAATTTCTTGTACTGGGCGTATATCTTTTGAATTTCGGTAAATTCTTTGTTATCTTGCTTCTTAAGCAATTCTTCCATTTGAAGACTTAGCTTATCAAGTTCCCCACTCAGCCTGATTCGTTCCGAGGTTCTAAGATGCTCTTCGTAAAGTACAGATAGGTAAGTTTTATCAAATTCGTCTTGCCTTTTATCAAGTGTCAAAAAATCTTGGCGAATATCTTTAAGTTGAGAATAGAAATATACAGAAGCAACAACGCCAGAAACAACTACTATCAAAAACGTCAAAAGAAACCTAAATGCGTAAATTTTATAAAATAGTTCTTTCATATAAACAATTATTCTACGGCAAGCAGAAGCTCCCCCGAATTTCTAAGCAGACCGCTGCTTAAACTAAATTCTTTGTAACCGAGTTTTAAAGTATCGCTATCTTGCCACACAGGTGCCAAAAAGTTTCTGGAGGTATTTTCAGGGGCGCTGCCTTCTGTGTAATTTTTAAGGTTCCCATCTTTAATCCGATACACAAATACATCAGAAAAATCCTTGGGTCCTTCATAGCTATTGAACGCAATATACTTACTATCAGGTGACCATACGCAGTTTTTTCCTATACCTACTTTGTTTAAACCTGAACCACCAACAGAAGCCGCATAAAGATTTGTCTTTCCATCAACCAAGTGACCCAAAAAACAAAACCCCGCGTTGTTAGGAGAAACAATTATGTCAGAGAACTTAACTACGTATTCGTTTGAAAAAGCACTTAACTCAAAGAGAAGTTTATCTGCATTACCAGAGGGCGATAACGTATAAATATCATTACCCAAAATTGTTACCGAAGAATAACCACCAAGATCTACAGCGCGCTGAGAGGTGGTAATCTTTCCACGGCTTATCACATAAATTATGCCCGCAAAGATTAACACAAACAGTATGAGCGTTTTCTTTGAGTAGTTTTTTAGCATAAATCTAACCCGAAACCCCTTCTATGTGTTCTTTAGTCACAGAAGCCTTGCCAAAGTTTTCGACAGGTTTTAAAAATTTAGATGTCTTAACATAGGTTTGCACCACATCCTTAGTATCTTCCACACCCAATTGTTCAAACAAAAATGCCAAACGCTTTGAAACAGTCTCAAAGAGGTCTTTTTTTATCAAAGGATCCATATTCCACAACAAACGCTTAAAGGCTCCCATGGCTTTTTTTCTCGTTCGATAATAGAACTGCTCATCAGACCAAGAATCTTCCCTGTCGGCTGATTTATGATCATCCATCCATTTTTGCATCTTTAGAGTAAGTTCTTGCGGAAACCTCGGATGATCCAAAAGCAGATTTTGAAATCCTGTGGCCAAATGAATTTCTAAGGTGTGATAGTTTGGAAAAACATGGAATTTTTCGTCGGGCAGTGTAGAAGCCCCATGCTGCACAGCACCACCTATACCATAATCTTCTCGACCAAAGTCAGAAATTTCCTTTATGATATCCAGATCAATGTTCATCTCCTGCACATGTCCCGTTGCATCAATCACCCCACCGTGACTTGTGCCTGTTTGGATACTTACTTTACTAAGAAGAGGGGCATTTATAGTCCAGCGGTCATACAACCCTCCCATAAAGGCTTTAAAATCGTCTAGGGTAGAGTTTTTACCCCCTATATGCCCTATTTCACCCCCAATGGAGACAGATACACCCTGAGGGGCGTTTGCGCGTATAAAGCCGGCTAACTCCCATGTCGCGTCAATATTAGGGCGCTGCTGGTCGTCCACGGATTCCTTGGAAAGATCAACAAGGGTAGAGGCGTCAATATCGATGTTGTAAAATCCTGCAGACATAGCTTCTGCAGAAAGGGTGGTAAGTTTCTCTAATTCACCGCTTTTGGCAATTCCCATAGCCGCAGCCTTAACCTGAAAATGATCTCCTTGAATAAACACCGGTCCATCCCAACCCGCCTTGATAGCTCCAGCCAAGATACATGCGCTGTATTCTTCGGGGGATTGGTCGGTATAACCCATTTCGCTTCGTGCAATCTCGCAAATCACAGCTCCTACTTTTTTCTGCTTGGCCACAGAAAATAAGGTATGTGAGAAGTCAAAGGTAAGAGTGCGAATATTGATTGCGGGAACAGTAAAAAGTTTTTGAATCTTATCTTGCCCACGGGCTAGGTATAGTCCTTCAATTGATGCCGGAAATATACCTACGGAGTGCGCAATGTTCCAGATTAACCAACGCGCCGTAGTCTTTTCATCATCTTTTCCAAACACGGCATACTCTACCAATGAATCTATTACTATACCGCGAAGCCTGTCATAATCCAGAACCTTAAAACTTTGTGTATCGACTATGTTAGAAACTAAAGACAAAACATTATTGTTGGGCATCATCTAAAGAATAGTAGAGAATCAGCGAATCTTCAATCATTTCTATGCGTTTGAGTGTTTTGTCTTTTGCGTCTTGCGCGACACGGCGCATTATATAAGCAAGATAATCATTGAGTTCTTTGACTTCCGGTTGTTTTTGGGGCAAATCGGTTATTTGGAGGTTTTTTCTGTCTGAAGAAACATGCACGTTTGCCAAAAACTCACTGCCATCTTGCTGTATTGCTAAAACAGTAGCGCGACGAAACCCTAAATCCAACTTTACGTCTTTGGGTGCAGTGGCTGACGAAGTTGTCTCCAAGATTTCTTGCAAAAACTGATTAGCTGAGTCTTCGCTCAAAACTGCTTTGTAAAGTTTTCCAGCATCATCAATGTCATTAGAACTACCTAAATCCACAAGTTGGGTTGGAGCATTCCCTAGCGATAGGTCTCTGTACATAAAAAAAGCAAAGGCAACAAACCCTCCATATAAAAAATGCTTTGCTGTTAGTCTCATGTGATAAATTATAGCAAGTGCTAAAATAACAGCATGTTCACATCGATCATGTTGGCCACAATACTTGTAAGCGCTGTGTCTGTAATAGGCGTGATTTTGGTGTTTTCCAAGAAAAATCTCATACACAAGTACTTAATATACTTTGTGTCTCTTTCGGCAGGAACATTGATTGGTGGCGCATTTCTACATTTGCTTCCCGAAGCTAACGAATTGTTTCAAGAAGAAAATTACTTTTTATATGTGATAGCTGCTTTTATTGTGTTTTTTGTGGTAGAAAAGTTTCTGCATTGGCATCACTGTCACAACGAAGACTGTAGCGAGCATACGTTCGGTTATATGTCTCTTATAGGCGATGCTTTTCACAATTTCATAGACGGCACTTTGATAGCCGCGGCCTTTATCACAAGCGCAGAAGTGGGTATTGCAACCACACTGGCCATTGCATTACACGAGCTACCTCAAGAGATTGGGGACCTTAGTGTTTTGATTCATGCAGGTTTTTCCAAAAGGAAGGCTTTGCTACTAAACTTTGGCATAGCCCTTACAGCACTTGCAGGCGCTGTTTTTGGTTATGTGTTTTCTACAAATTCAGGCGAATTCACAAGATATCTAATTCCTTTTGCTGCAGGCGGATTTATTTATGTTGCAATGTCAGACTTGGTGCCTGAAATCAAAAAGGAGACAAATATCATTGTCTCGCTAAAAAGCCTGCTTTTTATGCTCCTTGGCATAGCTTTAATGTATTTTTTGGGTCAGCTTGAATGAAAAAAAAGATGTATCTTTACGGGTTGATTGCATTGCTAGCCTTAATAGTTGTATATGCTATTGCTTACAAATCAGATAGTACTTTCACCAAAAACAACGTGGAAGTTAAGGTGAATAACAGCACAGTTGTTGCAGAGATTGCCAACACAGAAATGGAACGCACAAAAGGACTAATGTTTAGAAAATCGCTGGCAGAAAATGCAGGTATGCTCTTTATCTTCCCCTATCAAGCAGAACACGCCTTCTGGATGGCAAACACCAAAATAGCACTGGATATCATTTGGGCAGACGAGAACAAACAGATAGTTCATATCAACCACAATACCCCACCGTGCACCCAAACAGGCAATTTCGCTTCGTACTGCACAACATACAAACCAAATGCAAAAGCCAAGTATGTTCTGGAAGTTAATGCGGGGTGGGCAAAGGCAAACAACGTAAAAACTGGCGATAAACTCGTATTTTAGCTAGTATTATAGGTAGGTTCCTGCTCATATGAAATATAAATATATAGAAACTGCAAAAATAAGCTTTGATAAAACCGTAAAGTACTGGAAAGAAATCTCTGACTACAATGAAAAGTTAAATAATGCAATGTCGGCAGATGATTATAATACGCCCGAAAGTGCAGTTAGGCTTTCGTTTGATGTGGCAAACATTCAACAAGTGATGGAATTGAAAGAAAAGCTGGTGGATAAAAATCTCAAATATTTCATCAATATAGGGATTGGAGGATCAAGTTTGGGAGCCAAAGCCGTTTATGATACTATTGCAGGTTTTACTGATTTCATAGAACCGGATCGATTTCCAAAAATGATATTTGCAGATACAAATGACTCGTACTTTTTATCTAAGGTTCAAACACTCATTAAGAAATACAAACCGGAACCAAACGAACTGCTTATCAACGTAATATGCAAATCCGGTCAAACATCCGAAACTCTGGAAAATCTAGAAGTTCTAGCCGGATGCGTAAAAGAGTTTAGATCAAGATTAGTAATCACCACCGGCGAACAATCGCAGCTTTGGGAACAAGCAAAAAAGTTGGGTATTCCCGTTTTGCCCATACCAAAAATGGTGGGGGGCAGATTCTCGGTTTTCTCATGCGTAGGGTTATTTCCGCTTGCATGCGTAGGACTTAACATCGTGGAATTGTTAGAAGGCGCAATGATGGCAACGCAAAAAGGGCTTGCGCGTGAATATGAACAAAACCACGCGGCGCTCTCAGCCATTTTAACTTACTTACACTACAAGGCCGGAAAAGGTGTTGTTGATCACTTCTTCTTCCATCCAGAACTGGAATCACTTGGAAAGTGGCAAAGACAACTTATGGCGGAAAGCTTGGGCAAAGACGGAAAAGGTATTACACCAACCGTATCTATAGGATCAAGCGACTTACACTCGGTTGCACAATTGTATCTGGGCGGCCCAAAAGATAAATTCTTTGAATTTGTTTGGGGCAAACATCAAGGAGTGGAAGTGGAAATTCCAAAAACCGCACTAATGCCGGTTTTGATGGAGGAGATAAAAGGTAAAACCCCCGAGCAAGTCATGGAAGCAATTTATAAAGGAGTTAAAACTGCCTTCAAAAACCACGAACTGCCCTTTGTGGAATTTATATTGGATGACATCAACGAAAAATCTATTGGGGAATTCATGCAGTTTAAAATGATTGAAACCATGTACCTAGCTAAATTGATGGGTGTAAACGCTTTTGATCAGCCAGATGTGGAACACTATAAAGTGGAAACTAAGAAAATTCTCAAAAACATGTAAAAAATTAAGATAGCCAAGATAGAGCAAAAAAGAAAAAGCGCGTTAACTTGTGGTTGAACGCGCTTGAAAGCGAGGTAGCTTAGAAGATAGCTACGAGTCCAAGAATCAAAAGGGCCAAGGCAGCTGCGGGGGG
>CAYNBT010000012.1:0-26179 GCA_964396025.1 uncultured Candidatus Saccharibacteria bacterium
GCTGGAGACTGGGTGCTTGATGAAGATGGTGGCGGTACTTCCGGAGGCACAGCCACCGGAGGCGATATCATCTTGGGAGAAGGCCAAGATGCTGCCATCTATTACGACGGCACCAACTTGATTCTTGACCCAGATGTTGTTGGCACAGGCTACGTACAGATCTCGGGCTCTGCCGACGGCACAGACGAATTAGTCATAACCGCAGGAGACATTCTCCTTTCCGATGGAGACTTAGACGTTGCCGGAGGTGACTTCAACGTAGTATTGAATTCTGGAGACGGGGTCTTATTTGACGCCGACACCTTTAATGCAACCGATGACGCACTGACCATAGATATAGGCACAATCACAGGCGGAGTCGACGCAATCTTTACTGATCTGGATGTTAACGGCAATACCGGCGATGATGCAGATACATTCAGCGGGCTTAATATCTTGGCCAATAACAATGCCACAGACCAAACAACAGATGACAATATTTATGGTCTATATGTGCAAAATCTTGGGGGCTCAGCTAAAGATGGAAATGAGTATGCCATCTATCAAGCCGGCACTTCTTGGGATTATGGTTTGTACGTAGAAGACAATGTTTTGTTCAATACTGGTCTTGATGTAAACGGAGATGTTGCAATTGCTGACACAAACGTAGCTTTCGATGGTGCTTCAACAACATTCACAACAACAGGTGCCTTTACACTCACAACAGGTGGGGCAATTCTACTGGGCGATGGTGGCGATACTGGTCAAGTAAATACCTCCGACTGGGATATCTCCACCACAGGAGATATGACCGGTATAGGTGCTATAACAGCTAATGGTCAGATAGCTTTGTCAACCGGTACTACCAATCCAATCTCATTAACCAGAACTGCATCTGGACAATGGTTAGGTATGGCAGATGGCACAGATACTTTTGGCATATATAATTTTGCCGGTGATCCAAATGGTGATATTGCGGCTGATATTGGTTCTATCGCTACTGACACAACAAACGGTGCTATATATGTAAAAACCACCGACACCGCAAATACCGGTTGGTCACAACTAACCGCAGGTGGTGGCACTCCAAACTTTGATCAGGTATATGCCGAGTCTATATCAGATGGCGAACTTACAATGGAAATTGATGACACAGGCGGACTAACTTACGATCTAACCACAACCGGAACCTTTAACATTTCTGATGCAGGAACTCCTTTTGTATCTTTTGATGACGATTCTACAATCGATGTTACATTCCCCGCTGCCGGAATGCTCACTATAGACGCAGCAGCTGCAGACAACGCAGGAACAACAGGCATCATTGATCTAAATCTTGATGCAACATCTTCTCAACAAGCAATCAACCTTGATTCAGAAGTAATCGATGATAACGCAATAGATACCTTGACCGGCTTAAGCATAACCATGACAAACAGCGCCAACGACAGTGATGTTATCTACGGGCTGCAGGTAGCTGATCTAGGCGGAACGGCTTCTGGCGGCAACGAATATGGAATTTACCAAGCCGGAACCGCATGGGATTACGGTTTGTATATTGAAGATAATGCTTTGTTCAACACAGGATTAGATGTGAACGGTGACGTGGCTATAGCAGACACCAACATCTCTTTAGACGGCGCTTCCACAACCTTTACACAAACAACCGGCGCTATCACACTCTCCCCTGCATCTGGCTCAAATCTAAATGTATCATTGGCCACTACCGGAGACTTTGTTGTAAATACAAATGATATATATGTTGACACAAGTGCAGGCAGAGTTGGGATCGGAGATTCAACTCCAGACGCAAAACTCAACATCTTAGCAACAACCGAACAACTAAGATTGGATTACGATGATAGCAACTATGCTTCTTTCACAACGGGATCAACCGGAAACTTGACTATGGATCTAACAGGCACAAACCCAGAGTTTGTCTTCTCAGATGGAATCAATCTTGATTCTTACTTAGATCTTGATTCAACCTCTGCAACTGCCTTTACATTAGGCGATGGTTCAAACACTTACTTTACCTTTGACGGCTCAACAGATGCAGGAGACACATTATTCGCAATGACCACAGCTTCAAGCGGAATCACAAGCGGAACAGCCTTCTCGCTAAATGCCGACACTATAACTACAGGAACCGCCGTAAACTTCTCACTAGATGGTCTAACAAGCGGAACCGGTGTACTTTTTGAACATGCACCAGGTGGAGCAACAACCTTAACCGGAGACCTCTTTAGAATCAATATTGGCTCTAACCTAACAGTTTCAGGTGACATCTTTACAATTGAAGATAATGGCACTGAACTATTTACCGTAAACGAAACCTTAATCACCTCTGCCCTACCCCATGAATTCACAGCAGCTGGTGACGCAAGTTTCTCCTACGATTTAATACTTTCAAATCAAACCTCCAGCAAAATCGAGGCATATGGACCTTTAACCATAGAAGCTGGTGAATCTTTTGAAAACAACGACCTTACACTACAAACATATGGAACTGGCGAGGTAATGGTTGCAGGCGGCGGATTCTCTATAGAAACCGGAGAACTACTCAGCCTTGATAGTAATGACAGTGGCGACACCTACCTAACACACGATGCTACCAACGATAGAATAAGACTATATGTAGATAACACCGAAATGTTCAGATTCGACACAGGTGGAAACTCTTCTAACGGAGCTGTTTCTACTTCACTTACAGACTTGGCAGAAGCATTCCCAACCGCCGATGCAACTATGACATCAGGTGACATAGTTATGATTGACACAAACAAGTCAACAGATATTCCATTAGTATCAAAGGCTACAAATCAAAGCAGAGACTTGGTAGCAGGTATAGTCTCAACATCACCAGGATTTATTCTAGGTGGTGGATCATTTGCAAATGACTTCTGCGCAGAAGTTGTTACAAAAGGCGTAGAGAAAATTGTTGAAGAATACGAAACGGAGTTAATCTCACAAGAAGGTGCACAACAAAGCACTACCAACGCAACTGATGTAGAATCCCCTTCTACTATTCTTGATGCACAAACACAAGACAAGATCGCAGCCAAAAAAGAGGCTGCCGAAAGCTGTATGGCTCAGAGCAAAGTACTAGTAGCATTGTCAGGACGCGTACCTGTTAAAGTAAGCCTAGAAAATGGCTCAATCAAAGCCGGAGATCCTTTAACAGTATCCTCTACTTCCGGAATTGCAGCCAAAGCTACCACATCAGGAATGATCGTTGCTAGAGCTCTGGAAGATTACACACAAAGTGACTTTGCAGCCGAGAAGAAGACAATTATGGCTATAATGCAAGTTACATGGTGGAACAACCCAAGCGAGTTATTGGCACAAAGCGCAAATACTACACCAGTGGATCTATCCAGCCTAGACTTAAGCTTCAATGCCCAAACCAACACGCTTAATGTACTAAACAACTTCAACGTAAACGGAAACACAGTACTTGCAGACACAACAGTTACTGGTGATCTAAAAGTAGGCCTTTTGACCATAAATTCACTTGATAATTCCATAAATGTACTTGGTGCCTCTTGTTACAGTGAGGCTACAAACAGCCTGAACAATGCACAATGCGAAAACCAAGCTCTATACCTACAAGGCAACTTGGCAGGCAATGTTGACCTTTTCGGCGGCAAAATCGTAATGAAGCCAAACGGAGATATTGAGGTTCAAGGAACCGTAAATGCTACCAAGATATCTACCGAAGAATTATCAATCTCAGATGCTGAAACAATCGGAACAGCTACTATAGAAGCTGGAACAAAATCCGTGCAAGTTACCACCACAAAGGTAACCAGCAATTCTAAGATATTTGTAACAGCTACATCATTAACAAGCGGCGAAGCACTTGTAGTTACTCAAAAATCAAAAGGCAGCTTCTTTAGAGTAGAAATAGAAAATAATGCAGAGAATGACATCACATTCGACTGGTTTATAGTCAATCAAAACTAAGCATTTTTATGCTAAACTTTTGAGACAATACCAGTACTAAACAGGTTTTATATGCCCAAAAGACACTTGTACAAGATCAAAAGAGTTAAAAAGAAACTGTTCCCTTTCATTTTGGGCATGATGATTATATTGGCCCCTGTGATTGTGTGGAGTATATACGACTCAGGCGCGGCAAACGCGGCATGGTTCGATTACAGTTGGGCCAAGCGAAAAACCATCAATATTACAAATAACGGCAGTGAACAAACAAACTACAACATACAACTTATTATAGATACACAAACATTAATCTCATCAGGACAAATGCAGTCAGATTGTGACGATGCTCGTTTTGCCACCACAGCAGGGGTAACACTTAGCTACTATTATGAAGCCGGCTGTAACACCACAAAAACCAGTTTTTGGGTACAAATACCAACCATTGCAGTAGGTTCTTCAACAATTTACATGTATTTTAGTAATGGCAGCGCCAATTCTGCCAGTTCATACTTAAGTCCTGTGGGAAGTCTGAATTATGGAATAGGCACCGATGGAGATATATCTTTTTCAACAGACAAAAATATAAACACAGATAATCAGATAAGCGGCCGCTCCTGTGCAGACGGTGGAGATGCCGTGAATTATTCTGTAACGGCAAACACATCGGCAGGACAGGATCAGGTAGTACTCTCCTCTACCCCCTCAAGCGGCTGTTTAGCAGCAGGAGATGAAGTACTGATTATTAACTTAATGGGAACATCCGGTGCAAATAGTGATGTAGGTGAATGGGAAACCGCACGGATAGAATCTATCTCTGTTGCTACACTCACACTTGACCACAATTTAGTAAATGGATATGACGGAACTACTCAAAAGATCATGGTTCAGAGAGTGCCAAACTATAATGATGTAACAATAACCACTGATAATACCGACTTTGTGGCCAGCGATTTTGACGGCACCAAAGGTGGGGTGATGATGTTCAGGGCTGATGGAACTGTATCTCTTGCTGCTAACACCACAATAAATGCAAACGCCAAAGGTTATAGAGGTGGAGCTGCAGGAAGCGGAGGTGCCGTTGGTGGCACTAATGGAGAAAGCTACGATGGAACCGTTGGTAGTGGCGGGAGTAGCGCTAACGCTGGTACCAGTGGTGGAGGCGATGGTGGTGGAAACGCTACGGCAGTACCATCAGGCGCAGTGAGAGGTGGCGGTGGAGGTGGCGGATCGTCCGGAGGTACAAGCAGTGCTAATGGCGGTGGCGGAGGTGGAGGCGGAGCCTATGGCTATGGCGGAGGTGGAGGTGGCGGAAGCTCGGACGGTACTAACAACAATGCCGGCGACGGAGGTGCAGCAGGCACAACCAGCGTAAACGGAGGTGGCGGAGGCGGAGGTGTAAGCGGAACAGGTACAGCAGGTAACGGCGGACCGGCGGGATCTGCAGGGAGCCAAGGTGGATCAAACTCAAACGGTGGTACTGTGGGAAGTGGTACAACCAGTGCAGGTGGTGGTGGTGGTGCCAACGCTGCAGGTGGTTCAGGAGCGGGTGGAGGCGGCGGAGGTAGTTATGGCTCCTCTACTCTCACCAATATCTATCTGGGAAGTGGTGGAGGTGGCGGCGGGGATAGCGTAGTTTCCGGAACAGGTGGCGACGGAGGAGATGGCGGCGGTATCATTTATATAGGAGCGTATACACTTACAGTATCAGGTGCTATAAGTGCAACAGGCGCCAACGGCACGCAAGCAACAGCCAACGCTGGCAGCGGTGGTTCCGGCGCAGGCGGCTCTGTATATATAAATGCTGCTGCATCAACATTGGGAAGTTCACTTGTAACTGCCGCGGGCGGCGCAGTAGTAGCTGATACCACAGACGTGGCGGGCGCGGGCGCGGGAGGGTCAGGTAGAATCTACAATTTATACTCAACTACATCAGGTACTACAAGCCCAACAGCTACATCTGGAGCAAGACCAGTATTTTCCTCAGAGGGTTCTTCAATTGAATCACAACCTACTACCCCACAGATAGCAGCATATTGGAAATTTGATGAAGGCAACGGTACTACAGCTAGTGACAACACAAGTACAAATGCAGATGGAACACTAGCAGGAGCTACCCTACCTACGTGGGAAGATAAAAACTCGTGTTACAAAAATCGATGTTTATTTTTTGACGGAAGTACCTCCTCAGTCACGGTAGCAGAAGATATAAATTTAGTAAGAAGTATAACCATGTGGGTAAAACCCACTGACGTATCCTCTGCAGCTTTAATTGATCTTAATGGGACAGCGCGAGTAACAGTTTCATCAGGAGTAATTTCTGCCACAGGATTTACAGATGCGACAATTTATGTCAATGGTATTGCAACAACGGCTATAGAAGCTGGAAAATGGCAACAGGTAGTAGTGACCACAGCAACAGCACTTACAGGTTCTGCTGTCGAACTGGGGAATTACTCTACTACATACTTAAAAGGTTTCATTGATGAGACAAAGATCTTTACATCCACACTTAGCGCAGATGAGGTAAAGACTCAGTACGCTGGTGGGGCTATAACAGTTGGAAACAATCGCGATGTATTCCTGAGCAGTGGACTTGTAGGTTATTGGACATTTAATCATACAAGCGGAAATGCTAGTGACAAATCAGGGTACACTACTACATTGACCAATAACAATACTGCCACTTACGCTACAGCTAAATACGGCAACGGCACAGAGCTAAACGGTACAACACAATATTTTGATGCAGCAGACAATACAGCGTTATCAGTAACGGGCAGTATAGTGCTAAGTGCGTGGATTGAGCCTGATGATACAACAGGAAGCCAAGATATTGTTGGTAAATTTGATCAATCAAATGAATCATATCTGCTTGCACTAGAAGGCGATGAAGTACGAATGTATATTGATTCCGCTTCTAACTATGCCACTACTACCGCAGCAGATATTCAAGCAAATACGAAAACTATGATCACAGGGGTATATGATGCGGCTACACAAACCGTGAAAATATATGTAAACGGTATCTTGAGTACTTCTAGTGTTACAGGTACTATCCCCACCTCAATTGGAGATGATGCAGGCAAATTTTCTGTAGGCGCAGAAGACACAACAGGCACACCAGCCAACCACTTTGATGGGATTATTGACGACGTAAGAGTTTATAATAAAACATTAACTCCAGAAGAAATTACTAAACTTTTTAATACAGGACAAGGTCCGATTGCATACTACAATATGGACAACCCAACGACACTAACAACAACTGACGGCGGGTTACAATTTGATGGTAGTGCCTCATTTGTTGAATTGCCAAGTACTTTGACAGTAAAGAATCTTACTCAATACAGTGTTTCAGCATGGATTTACGCAACCAACTTGGATAGCGCTCTTGGCACCATATATGAAGAAAAAAGAGGAGCTACAAGCACAGTTACAAGAGTAAAACTGGCAGTCAATACAGATAACAAACTGTTATTTTCCGGCAGATCCTTAGATGCCAACAATTTAACAACGTGGGTAGACAGCAATACAACTATCAACGAGGATACTTGGTATCATGTTGTGGCAGTGTTTGACTCTGTATCAGACACACACTATTTATATATTAATGGAAGTAGTGAGAGTGCGTCGGTAGGCGCAGATCAGATTAGCAATACAGATCCCCTGGCTCCAAGTACGTTAGGAGCATTAAAGACCGATGCTACAACAGAGTCAGAATTCTTTGAAGGAAAAATCCGAGATGTAGCGGTATACAATACAGCACTGACCTCGGCACAGGTAACAACACTTTATAGTAGTGGGGTTGATAATAACAGTGCGAACCTTTTAGCATATTTTCCGTTAGACGAGGGTACAGGACAAACTGTGACAGATGATAAGCAATTCCTCACAGCAACTTTAGGAGATGACTCTAGCTCTGCAGGAGATGATCCAATATGGGTAACCTATACCAAAACAGGCACAATAGCAGATGTCACAGGTAACGCCAACACAGGAACATTAAACAACTACCTTACTGCATTTAGCGCCCCAGGTAAGTTTGGTAACTCACTAAATTTTAATGGATCCACACAGTATGTAGAAGTTGCGGATAGCACTACACTTTCAGTAACGGGAGACATAACTATATCTTCGTGGATTAGACCCAGAGCTAATACGGCGGCAACAGAATATACCATAGCGGGTAAATGGGATGCTTCTAACAAGAACTACCTGCTTGCACAATATGGGGATGAAATAAGAATGTATATAAACTCTGCCAGCAATTACGTTACTACAGACGCGGCGAACCTCACAACAAACACATGGCATCATATAGAAGGAGTTTACAATGCAGGTGCACAAACTGTGAAAATATATGTAAACGGTGTGCAACAATCAGTGACTACTACGGGAACAATACCAACTGCTATTTCAGACTCAACCGCAAAACTGTATGTAGGAGCACTAAACACAGACGGAACAGGTGCTGCATCTTTGGACCTTACAGTGGCAGCGAGTTCTGATGATGCTACTTTGACCGAAGCTGCCTATAACGACACGGATACAACGATGTTAATAGGAGGTGTGTCACCTGCACCAAATGCCAACTACGGACAAGGATTTAGGTTTAACAATGTAACCATCCCAAAGGGAGCATCTGTAACCAGTGCATATATGACATTTATGAAAAACGGAACGGAGTGGCAAAATGTTGATTGGAGATTTACAGCGATTGATGAGGATGATACTGCAACGTTTTCGAGTGGGAGTCCTCCTGGGTCCAGACCTATCACCTCAAGTTACATAGCAGGCGAAGACACAAACGTGTCGCATACAGCGGGAGTGGCATATTCATTCCCCACAACCTCAGGATTAAGAGCAACCCTTGGAGCTGCCATAGAAGTCGTAGTCAACAGGTCCGGGTGGGCTAGCGGCAACGATCTTGGCATAGTAAACAACAGCGATCAGGATAGTGGGGCAGCAGAAACCTATGGGCGTGAGACGTACAGAACATACGACTACGGCACTCCTGCAACTAATGCCCCAAAACTTCACATAGACTACGAAATACTTGATAGTCAGTCAAATGCATTTGACGGCTACATCGACGAAGTAAAGATCTACAGTTATGCCAGATCTGATACGCAAGTCATAGAAGACTTAAACGGCGATCATCCGGCAGGCGGCTCCCCTATTTCATCAAAAATTGTTCATTACAAACTAGACGAAAGACAGGGTTCCACAGCTAACAACTCCAACCCACAGCTTAGTAGTATTACAGGATCTGTCTCCGGAGCTACTTGGTTTGTGCAAAACAACTGCAAGATTGATGGTTGTCTTGATTTTGATGGAAGCGATGATGTTGTAACCGTTACTAATGCCAGCTCTATCGATTTTGACAGCGGACTTTCTAGCGCATTCACTATTGCCGCGTGGATTAATCCCGATACGGACGGAGAAAGTGATCAAGGGCAAATATTCTACAAAGGCACAAACACATGGTGCAGAACGGACACAGAGTCTGGTGGATATTCGGACATAGAATGCAGCCTGGATCTAGCTACTACCGATGCAACAGTAAACGTATCTCAAAAACTTCCGGTAAACACTTGGTCACACTTTAGCATAGGTTATACAGATGATGCAGACGACGAAATAACCTTGTATGTTAACGGCTCAAGTGTAGGAAGCTCAACAAACGGTGTGGGAGGACCTGCAACAGGAGATACTAACAACCTCCTGATTGGAGGAACCACAACGAACAACTTTGATGGGAGTATAGACGATTTTAAAGTGTACACAACAGAACTTACTACAGCACAGATGCAGATAGATAAAAATTCAAGCGCTGCGTTTAACGCGGGTACAGGTAGCATTGAATCTGACGATCTAGCCGATGGAGCAGGCACACCCCCCTCTGGTTGGTGGAAATTTGACGATAACACCGGAACATCAAGCATAGTTGATAGCTCAGGCAACGGTTATACGGGAACACTTGCGGGAAGTATGACAAGTAGTGACTGGGTACGAGGTAAAATAGGCAGTGCATTAGACCTTGATGGAAGCAATGATTCCATAAATATAGGTGACAACTTAGATGTGACTAACAGCGACGCTTTCTCTATCTCTATGTGGGTAAACAGGACTAGTGTAAGCTCTGATCAGGAACTAATTTCTAAAAAACTGTCTGCCGGCAGCTCGGACAGCGGATATAGCATATATCAGTGGGGATCCGGTAGCGGGGGCAACACTTGTTTGTATGTATCTGATGGCGCAAATCAATATGAGACATGTACACCCGATGATGCCACAATCACAACAGGTACATGGGAGCATATTGTAGTAGTTTATGACAATGCTACCACTGCAGGCAGCACTATATATATAAACGGTGTTGATGCAGAGCACGCAGCATATGAGTCAGGTTCCCCTACCACCGTAGGCAGCCTTAGTAACACAAGATTACTATGTATTGGACGTAGCGGAAGCGGTGTAGGTGATTGTTCAGCCTCAAGCAGAAATTTCTCAGGTAAAATCGATGACACAAGATTTTACATGTATGCGCTTACTCCAGCACAGGTGTCATATATATACAACAGAGGCAAACCTGTAGGCTGGTGGAAATTTGATGAGTGTTCTGGCACAACAGCGTATGACTCCAGTGGTAGAGGCACAAACGGAACAATCACCCCCGGAGCAAGCACACACACATCTGTTGGCACATGTAACTCTGGCTCTGCCAGCCAAATGTGGGACGACGGTTACACCGGAAAAAGGAGCTACTCGTTGGATTTTGATGGAGGAGATGATTACGTAGATATGAATGACGCAGCAGTTCTAGATTTTGGAGCATCACAAGATTTTACAATATCAGGGTGGTTTAACAGAGAAACCTACACTACAGACGACACTATTGTTGCAAAAAGAAACGGCGTGGCAAATACAGATCAAGGATATATTGTATATATTGATGACACTAACGACACACTAATCATGGAGGTATGCGATGCTACAAGCGGATGCGATGAATATCAAGTCGAATCTGTATCAACATTTACCGCAACTGGTTGGAATCATTTTGTCATTGTTTGGGATGATAGTTCAGCAGCTAACACAAAGATATACATAAACGGCGTTGATGATAATGAGACACACACAGGTACAATTTCTAACATAGGAGATCTAACTAACTCTGTTGACTTCAGAATAGGCGGTGAAAGCGACACTGCCTCGGCTACCCCATTTGCTGGAGAATTGGACGATATCAAAGTTTTCAATTACGCATTAAGTGCCGATGAAACCAAAAAACTTTACAACAACAGCGCAATCAGGTTTGGAGCACAATAGGCACTACACTGCTAACGGCATTTTGTAAGACAATGCTTCTGCTAAATGTCTTTCCTTTACATACATAGATTTTTCCAAATCAGCTACAGTACGAGCAACGCTTAAGGCACTTTCGGCATCTCTAAAAGATATCCCTAAGGCGCTTACGGCTTTGTCATAGTAATGTTGTGTCTCTTTGTCTTTAATGTCATTGTTTTGCAGATTGTTCTGTGTAGAGTTTAAACGAGCCAACCTAAACCTCCGCGCATTAAGTACTTGAGTGATAATGTCCTCTAGAACTTTGGCAGTTCTAACATCCTTCCTGTAGTTTTGTGAAACAAAATCCATGCCTCGAAAAAACAGGCGCAAATCTATTCTATCCTTAAAAGCTCCGGATATTCTCTGTTGAAAAGATCTGACACTTAAAGGCAGGCATTCACATTGACGCTTCGTATGCCCGTTGTATCCGCAATGGCAGGGATTGCTTGTAAAAACAAACCCCGAGTTGCAATGCCATTTCTCTGACAAGCGTTTATTACTACAAAGTATGTATCTATCTGACAAAGGGTGCCTGAGTCTTTCGAGTAAATCCTTTTTCATTAAGTGCACATCGTCAAAAAGCACAAACCCGTTGTGCGCAAGTGCAAGATAACCAGGCATATTCTTACTACCAAAAATATCTAATGATGAGGCGCCTTGAGGGACTTCTACAAATGGAGTTGTGTTTTTGAACAAATTAATATTTGATGTTAATACTGATTGGGCAAAATTTGTATTCAAGAATTCCTTGTCCTGCAGAGGAATAATTGAGTTATACATAGCACGAACCAGTGTTGTTTTACCCAAACCTGGTGATCCTATTAGATAAACACTGTGCTTGCCAACCAAGCTAACAGACAACATTCGCTTTATCTGATATTGAAAAGATACATCTTCCAGAAAAGATAACGGTTTAGGGGGTAATGTTAAATTCAAACTCGTACTAGAGTGGTTTGCAGTATTATGTCTTAACCCACCTTTCAACGTTCCGATAAGATCTTCTATAGAGTCCACACCAACCAAACGACACTTATTCAAATATTTTTGCAGAGACAAAGCGGCTGAGGGAACTAACAAATGTGTCATTTTTTCTTGTTCTGCTAACAGCATATGAGGTATAAGATCTTTTGCCAAAGATACGCGCCCGTCAACCCCTACCTCACCGAAAAACATAGCGTTAGGCGGCAAGGGCAATTCCATGCATAAACTGATAACACCCGCAGCAACAGAAAGATCGTAGCAACTTCTGTAATTTATAGAATCATCCCAGTGGAATTGAACGATAATCTTCTTGTTAAGACCAGATACACTCCCGGAATTTAGCCCCGTACGAATCCTTGTGACATGCTCTGACATGCTGCTTGTTGCAACGCCCACTATTTTAAAGCAAGGAAATCCCCTCTTCAGTACAGTGGTACTCATAAGTAGTGGGAACAAATTTACACCTAAATATGTGCAGCTAAGAATACTATTTTGCATAATACTTAGCCTTCGACAAATAAATCTTACCTTGAATCATTAGATTCATGAGCTCAACGTTCAAAGTACCCGCGTCAAAAGTATGTTGACCAAAGAGTTCGTCAAAACTACAAGGCATTCGTTTAAGCGTGTGTAGAATGGCTGATGCCAGATTAACGTCAAAGGTATTATTTATAGGGTTTTTAGGTTTAAGTTTCAAATTAATCAATATAGGTGTCAAATCGAACATGACATTTGCGGATAAATGTGTGCCTATATATGCCAGACCCTTGGCATTTAAACTGTCTAATGGATAAGAGAACATGTATATGGGTTTACCTAATTTATGTGCCCATCTAGCTGTGATCAAACTTCCACTGCTTTCTGATGCCTCAATAACTACCAAAACATCGGATAGCGCGGCAATGAGCCTGTTTCTGCGTACGAATGACCACTGCCTACCCTGAAAACTCCCATCATACTCAGAGATAAACAACCCACCATATTCTATATTTTCCTTAAATATTTTGGCTGATGGAGAACTATCTTTAAGATGCTGAATACCGCATCCTAACACTGCAACAGACCCTACCGAGTTCAACAAACCTACTCTATGCACTGCAAGATCTACTCCACGAACAAAGCCTGAGATAACAGTCACATCATATGAAAATAAATCTCTAATATATGTGTTGATAAGGCTGTCAGCATAACCTGTCATAGTACGACTGCCTATGATACCTACACACGGCCGAGATAGAGTCTCAATATTACCGAAATAGAAAATCCTTTTTGGAGCTTCCGTAGACAATTTTAACAATTTCTGGGGATATAAAGGCTCACCAGAGTTTACTGTTTGTATCATACAATGCAATGTACCGTGTTAAGTCTTAAACTCAAGAATACCTTTCCTAGTTACAATAGAGATTATGTTATAATCCGACCATGACAAGTAATGAAATAACACCCGAACTTATAGAAATATCAAAATTAATCAAGGATGCAATAAAAAAAGGCGTCAATTTTGGAAAAGGCGATCCTTACAATAGACTGCGTTATTATACAAAAATAGGTTTATTGCCTCATATGGAAAGAAAAAAGACAAGATCTGGAGAGACTAAGGGTCATTATCCAAGTTGGGTACTGGACAAACTCATTAAAATTGAAACACTTAAGAATTCAGGAATGCAGAACGAAGACATGCTCAAGTTTTTTGAAAAAGAAACACGTAACAATGTACTCAAAAACATCTTTAAATACGCCGAATCAAGGAAAAGACTCATCGTATACGGATTGACATTCATCGTATTTCTAGTGGCAATCACAGAACTGCAGATTATCCCTGTAGGCAAGAGCAAAACAGACTTGGTAAATCAGGCTCGTGACATTACGCAAGTGACAGTTGTAGAACAAGGAGAAGGTCTATTTACTAATAATAGAAAACAGATTTTTGTGAAATCTAGCGCCGTATATAACAATTCAAATATCCAAGTAACTTTCAAGGGTGATTATTCTCCTGCTACTAGATATTGGATATCTAAAATCAATCCTCAAGAAGGTTTCTATCTTGAATTGGATTCTCCTACACTTAGCGATGTAACATTCAATTGGTGGATTATTGAATAAACAACAAAAACCGTGTGTGATTCCCTTTATGAGAATTTGCTTGTTGACATGTTATATGACATGTAACTATGCTTAGTCCATGCCTGAAAGAAATCTTATATCTAAATCAAATACAATAGAAAGTTTTTTTGCTGCAATTTTGCCTTTTCTAGCTTTTGCAGTACCGGTATTCTTCCTACCTTTAACATTGGAATTTTACGAGTTTAATAAATTAAATCTCATCGTACTTACTACAATCTCGCTGCTTATAGCGTGGGTAGTAAAAATGCTTATTATTAAAGAAGTGTCAGTAGTCAAATCAAAACTTGACTTACCAATCTTTGCTGTTCTAGTAACTTTTATTGCTTCTACCATATTCTCGTTGAACAAAGTGTCCAGTATATTCGGTAGCCATGGCAGATGGTTCCCTAGCCTATTCGCTATGGTGATGTTGGTTTCTTTTTACTACGTAGTTTCCAGTAATGTATCTCATGTGAAAACTATCCTTAACACTTTGTATGCATTAGTCGCAGGTATTACAATCTCAACTTTTGTGATGATGTTTAGATACTTTGGAATGTCGTTAGGACAAGCAACCTTTGTACAGGCACAAAACTTTAATCTATCAGGTTCAACAATTGTGGCAACCTCAATGGCCGCACTTGGGGCGCTTGTAGGTTTAGCACTCATAGCAAAAGCACAGAGCTCTATCTCTAAAGCTATTCTAACTCTTACAGTTATCATAAATGCTTTTCTAGTTATGCTGATTGGCGCAACACCAGCTATTGCAGCCACAATAATTGGTGTATTTGCCCTTATGGTACTAACTAGAGGCAAATACCTAAACGAAAATAAAGCATTTTACTCTACAATTCTGGGAGCGCTAATTTTAACACTGGCACTACTCATTGCACCAGCAACAAAAGAAATTTTGATCAACAAAGAATATCAAAAAGACGTAGTGCTCTCCCCAGTAGAATCTTGGAGAGTAGCTTCAAGTACTTTAAGGGACTTTCCTATTCTGGGAACAGGTCCTTCTACATTTTACTTAAATTACCCAAGATACAGATCAATTAGCCAAAATAACGGGCAATATTGGAATGTCAGGTTCGATAAACCACATAATGAAGTGTTTAACCTTATAGGTACAATGGGAATTGTAGGAATAGCTGCTTTCATACTCTTTGTGACAAAGATTGTCAAAGTTACATTTAGCAAAGAGAGTCGTGAGGAGGAATCTGGGGTATCAGCGATTCTTAGCGCCGCAACACTGGCCACACTAACATTGTTCGTATTCTCCCCTGCTACAGTATCAACAGCGTTTGTACTGTTCCTCTTGTTGGCACTTAACATTGCGGTTCTTCACAGACAAGCTGTGCATGCAGAGCGCGTAGTATTGAGCTTGGGGTCAGTTACACAATCAATGTCGTTAGTTGGTAATATGGGAGTAAGCTACAAAAAGGAAACTTTGCAATATTTTGTGTCGCTACCTCTTTTAGCTTTAGCAATGATTGCAGGTTTTCATTCATACAAGAATTTCTTGAGTGAGCATTACATGCGAAAGTCAGTACAAGCACTTGTAAACAACGACGGCAATAATACTTACATTTATCAGACAAAAGCTATCAATGTAAATCCTAAGCGAGATGTGTACAGAACATCATTGGCAAGAACAAATATCATACTGGCCAATAGTGTAGCGTCAAAGAAAGAGCTTTCGGATGGAGATAAAGAAACAATAAGAAAATTGGTGACCCAAGCTATACAGGAAACCAGAGTAGCAACAGAAGTACTTAATCCACTAAATGTAGCCAACTGGGAAACAAGAGCCTATGTATACTCTTCTATTGCCAGCCTTGCTAAGGATGGAAATGATTGGGCAGCAAGAGCTTATGCAAATGCTATACAACTTGATTCTACAAACCCTGCATTGAGAATAGCTCTAGGAGGAATCGCCTACGCCAAAGAGGACTTCTTAAGCGCAGCTAATCAGTTTAGACAAGCAGCAGCACTAAAACCAGATTATGCTAATGCCCACTACAATTTTGCCCAGTCCCTTGTAAAACTCAAATCCTACGCTGACGCAAAGAAGGAACTCGAGATAGTTAAACAATTGTTACCAAAAGATTCCAAGGATTTGGAAAAAGTGGCACAGGAAATCAAGAGTATTGACGAAATGTTAGCATCAGTAGCAGGCACTACAGACGAAAGACCAACAGTAGAACAGCTACAAACCCCAGCATCAAATAAGGCAGCATCAAAACAAGAACCGTTAACTAAACCAGGAGAATCAACAAAGCCTGTGGTAACACCTGTAGAAGACGTCAAAATAACTAACGCAGGCACAATAGAAACAACACCAACGCCTACCCCAACACCTGCACAGAACAACTAAAGAACCTGAACATACAAAAAAAGGGTTTGTCATTAAAAAATGGCAAACCCTTTTGGGTAAGAAGACGTCTTAGAAGTTAGAGAGTTCGAACTTGTCCGCAAACTCAGCAATTGGCTGGCAAACCCCAAAGTAAAAACCCATGATTACCATACCTGCTCCGAGCGTGAATGGCCAAGCTACAAGTAATATGCCCAAAATACAGACCCATATTACATAAAATGCCCAACTGCATGCCCACCATAACCAACGCACACCTGAGCCTAACAGGGCAAGCAATAGGCGCGGACTCTCAAAAGCGGGAGGTCTTTCAGGCGAATCCGCACATTCAAAGATGTACTCCTCAAACAACCAAAACGTGAAATACCCACCAAGTATGTACAAAAAACTTGGCGCAAACAACAATAAAACCATAAACAACATTACCTCCAGCACCGTTGGGTACTCTGGGTTGTTTATGTACTCTGTGCAAAGATATAATTTGGAATCATATGCACAGCCGTCGCTAGCTAAAAGAGAGATCCAAACAAACAGACTCCCTAGATACAGCACTACAGCAGCTATGCGACCCAAAAATGTACGTACGCCATCTACATCAAACATAACGTCCTCCTATTGAGATAAACGATGGATTTCACACATACTACTGCTATAGGGTTTTGCGTGCTTGATGCAAACTGAGTAAGACTGAGTAAGCATTTTGCAACTTCGTAGTGAAATTGTGGTTATAATTACAGCATGGCAAATGAACAGGACATGGATATTCGCAAGCTGGGTGGATCAGATAATCCAAAACCAGAGACCATACATAAAACAGAACTAACAACAGGTACTGAGTTAGTAAAAATGGAAATCCTGAAACTAAAGGACAAATGTGAGATACCTGTAGAAGTATGGAAACCACTGTTTGGAGGTAAAGATTTAGAAGATTTGTGGGACAAATTGCTACAAGATACGGGAGATTTCTTGATTCTAAAAGGCAGCTCAGTAGTTAAGATGTGGAACGGAGGATTTGCCGTAGATAAGGATTCTGGTCTAGCAAGCGCTGCAACAAGATCCGATATAGATGCGGTAGTTACGAACAACAATATAGTGGAACGTCTTAAAACACTGGGAGTGACAAACAAGCAGTTGTCATACAATGTCGTAGCAGGAGCCGTAAGAGTGGATGTTACACCTGAAAACAATCTGCGAGAATTCTTTAGTACTGAGTTGAGGTCATTAAATCAACGTATCATAGAATCCGCGGAAGGGGCGGACTTAGACGCGGAGCAAGCCTACAATACATTGATCTCTAACATCAAAACCCTAGAAAGACTTGAATTTGGGCCACCTGAAATAACTATGGCCGAAAGTGGCTTCTTTAAACATGAGTGCATGGGCGTAAAGTTACAACGAAGCGACACGGGGGAACTAAAAGCATATTTCCTGGACCCATATAGAGCGCTAGAAGACAGGTTGCTGTTCCCCAGCATATACGAACAAGTGCACGAGCAGGAAAAAAGAAACATATATTTGGGTGTGACTCTGGTTGGCACCAATTTCACAAATCCCTATTACAAATTCATGGAGGCAGCAACGGTAGTACCAGATATAAGGGTTGAAAACCCTAACTTTTCATACTTTATAAACACCATACCCACCAGACTAATGGTGGCTGACGCCGAACTTGACATAACACTATATGGACATCCTTATGGAGCATACAATGTTCCCCTACCTGAATACGGTGATTACCTGCTGATTTATAATATGGCGCAAAAATATAGTGAGGGTAATAACCTATTTGCAATACCAGACGAACAAGAAAAAGCCCGTGTAGAAAAACTGATAGAAACCAAATTTCAACGAGATTTTGCACGTGCTGCGTTCTTTGACCCAAACATCGCTATTACATATATGTTTGCCAATATGCCTCTTGGTAAATTTCTGTCACCAGAGGTTGCACAACGCTTTGATGAATATCACGACAGGTTTTGCCCAGATAACACACGGATGTTCTTACTTAATGCGCAAGGCGTGAATCTTGAAAACATACCGACAGAATATGACATAGAGGCTATACGTACGTTGTTTAGAGTTCAAATGTTAACAGAGAAACACTACAAAATGGCGGATTTGCTTATGAGATCACCAGACGATAAAGAGATGGTTTTCTGGCACAACACTAATCCCCCTCAAAGTATATCTGAAGTGCTTGGACTGCTTTTTGTGGCGTCAGGAATGGATTTTGAAACGAACAAAGAAGCTATTCAGAATTGCATTGAAAATTGGAAACCGAAAGGTAAGCTAAATCTTACGTGGAAACGCACTAAGGACGTAGAATTCGACATGGAACCAAATGAGAAGGATATAGAGGTGAGTATGAAAATGTTTCAAAAATATCTTGATATGGAGCCCAATAATACTAAGTGAGTAGAAAACCCTTGCCTCTTAAAGTTTTGATAGTTTTATCGTACCCATTCTTAACAAGTTTTTTTCTTAAAGTGGACATCAACTTATCCAATGCCCAATCACTGTAATTTTCTTCCCAAGCATCACCCCACAGCAAGCGTGCTAAAGTATCTTTCGACACTGTTCTACCTATATTGTCATTTAAAATCTCGAGCACCAGATATTCTTGCCCTGACAAGTATGTAGCTGGATCAATGCGCAAAGAGCTTGTACGCATCTTCTTGTACAAATTTTTGCCGTACTTTTCAAGGTAGATTTCCAGCAACGGGCTTACTTCACCGGCTTTTGATAAAATGCCGGTTCTCTTGATAAATTCAGAACACCTATCATAGCTGCCCTCTACAAGGGCTTTAATTGAATCAGGAGTGCAGTTGAGCACCATATTTTGGTAACGGTCATCCAGCCATGTTGCACCTACGAGATTATAAAAGTCTTGCACAGAAACACTTTCTGCAAATTTTGCGATTAACGAAGGTTCCCCCACACAGACCATGAGGATCCTTTTTAGTAGACTGGGGTCACCATAAACATGATTCTTGATTTTATTTCGGAAAGCAGGCGGGAATTTTATGCTGTAAAGCTTTTCGTGCAGGTTGATAGAGATTTCTACTGAATCATCATCAAACACAAGCTCATCTCCCCAAACAATGTTTGCCGTTAAACACGCCCACAGTGCACCCAATGGCTTTGCATCCAGTGCGGTGAATTCCCTATCGGCAACAAAAATAAGGGAAGTTCTTTCATAAGAAAGTTTGTTGATAGATAAAAGCAAATTAACAAGAGCTTTACTTTGCGTAGAATTGTCATACAACTTGCCGGCATTTTCTACAATGAATGTAATAGACCTGTCATTTTTTAGTAACAAAGCTTGTACAAATTGTGAGTATTCTAGAGCGTTTACTGTTTCTTTTTCGCTTAATTCATGTAGTAAAGCAGTTTCTGATTCTAAAAAATTGTTGGAGAAATATGTCAACAACGATGTGACAGAAGATTTATAACCTAGTGACATATCCTCACCAAGCAAGGCAAGATCCAACCAAACATAAACTCTATTTTCTGGAAGCCCTAGTTTTTTGTAATTTGCCAAAATATAACGAAGCTGAGATGGCCTACCGGCCCCCCTAAAACAAGCTAGCGTAACATGAATGTTTTTGGAGCTTTTTGCAAAAACCTTACTAATGAAGGAATTAAGTAATTCTTCTGAAAATAGTTGATTAGGCAGATCATTCACAAGTTAAAGTATAGCAACACTTATGTGCGCAAGTAAAAGGTTGCAGCAAAAAAGAAGCCCCTTTCAAAACGGTGTTTGAAAAGGGCTTGAATAGCTAACATCTCTAACGTCTCATAACGAGGCTGAAATCTTGTTCGATGGTTCCACTGGTGCGACCATCTTCATAGATAAAGCTGATCTCACCGGGCAGGCTTCGCAGAATGTCATAGATTTGCACAGCACTTTCGCCTCCCCAACCAATGGAAAAAGAACCGGTTGGGGAACCATAGCCAGGAAATCTTTCAACAGAACCCGTTACAAGTATTACTTCCCTACGAAGCAGATAGTCCAGATTCTCAAGGATATTGCTTAACTCAGGAATTTGTATCGTTGCGTAGGTTGGCCAGTCACCGCCGGATTCGAACGTGGCTTGATCACCATATACATTCCAACCATCGGCATTCGAGCCCCAACGCAACTCACCCCAAACGCTAAACCCACCCTCCAGACATGAATCGAAAGAGACCGGATACTCTTTATAGTAAGATGAAAACTCTTCTTTCAATAGATTGCTGCTGTAGAAATCCTCAGAGCTTATATATTCCCACCGCAAGGCAACAAAACTACTGTAGGGATATAACACCATTGCTACATTAGCACGCAATACTTCGAGTTCTGGTTCTAACAAGGAGTTCACCAAATGCTCGTCGAAATCCCAGGTATAGAGATTTCTATCGTAATCGCGACTAATGTATGTGCTCTTCTCAAGGACCGTGATAAAGTCCCCTGCTTCGTTCCGATAACCATACCGCACGGTCAAAGGGCAAGAGTCTTCCCCAACATGCTTAAGAGCACGGGCCGGAAGGTTTTCATACCAATCGTCATTATATGACGCAACTTCCCCTTTACCGGAGGGAATCAAAATCACAAGTCCCAAGATAACAGTTAGCACGATAAACACCAAAAGAACTCGTCGCGTGTACAAGCTTTGCATGACAACCTCCTAAGGCTGAGAAAGATACGATAAATTTCTCCAGATGATATACCCTATAATTATTTGTGCTTGATGGAGTCTGAGGGAAACTGAGTGGGAAACATAATATTAACATGACGCGAAATTTAAACTACAATTCTATTATGGTATCTACTGAAAGTATGGGAAATACTAGCATGCATGAGAAGCTAGGAGATATGTCAAACATAGGAAAAGATGAGCAGGATAAACCCGGATTTGAACATACTCACCCTGTACAATCCTTAACAGCAAGAGAAAAACCAAGAAAATCCCCAGAAGAAGCGCAAGAAGAAAAGGAGTATGGAGTTGTTGAAGTACATTCCTTAGCAGAGCTGCCTCCAGAAATATATGAAAACAATATAATTCTAAATGCAGGACATAGAGAAGTTCTCAGAATGTACAGAGAAGGTAAACTCCATCCCTTTATTCAAAAAGAAATTTCCTCACTCGGCTATACAGCTGAAGACATAAAGCTGCCACAAGGCCATAGACTCATCAGGCTAAAAGGAGAAAAAACACCTGATACTTGGGAGTATGTTCCAATGGCAGAGCTATTGGAAAACATGAAAGATTCCCCCGCCACAGCACTAGTAGGATTCGGAATTGCACGTGAAGAACTTGGTAACAGAGCTGCTATGCTTATACAACTGAAACCATCTGATCTTGCATACTATGATCCTAGATATGAGAGACCCAGCGCTCAAATCAAAGAACAAGAGGAGGATGTAGTGAATAGGTACACACAGATAGCTAGAGAAGGACAAGCCTATTACATGGCACAACAAAGAAACGCTCAGCAGCTTTTGGCAACAGCAGATATCTGCTTCCAAAAGCACGGAGTTTATGAAAAGGATCAAGAAAGATATGAAGCTCAACTCAATGAGAGGTTAAAAAGTGAGGAATCCAATTGGCCAGGAATTAGCAGAGCACAAATACTAAAATATACTGGTATAGATCAGCTACTGTGGAGAGATACAGTTAAAGGCAATATGGAAAGATTAAGAGAGCACGCCGAAAAAATAGACACATTTTATAGGAGTTTAGATACCAAACCTTCAGAGCAAAACTAACACCACTCCCACACTATAAGTCTTTGTGTTATAATCAGCACAATTCATATTGACGGTTACTTATAGGAGAAAACGATGAACCAGAAAACTTACAACGGGGGCTGGAATGTTGTTGCCATAAGGGATTTCTTAGTTGGTAACTACACGCTAGAACAACTGTATAGTCTAGGTAGAAAACTTGCCGGTAAGGATTGGAATGACCTGGAGGGCACCACCTTAGACGACTACAGCAGAAGCCTAATTCTCTACTGTAAAAGTCGCGGCCTGCACAATGCTCTTCTACAGGCCCTGCAACATAGCCCAGACAACCCTAGCGATGGAACCGTAACACAGTTGCAATATTTCTACGGAGATGCGAGAAATATACAAGAAGTATATGCATTTCTTGCACAGTATGACATACCACTACTTCACGAAATAGCCACAAACGCAGGACTCAGGGCACAAAACATCAATGGCATTAGCACTCGTGCATACGCCGAAAACCTAGTAGATGCATGTGCCAGACGAGGCATAGATTGGTACAGCAGGTTAATACAAGTAATGCAGTCTTAAATCACAAACAAGGAGGATAGTATGAGTCAAGGAATAAATTACATGACGGTATTGTTGTGTCCCATGTGTATGGCACCTGTGGAACCACAGGTTAAGGAATGTCCTTATTGCAAGGCACCGTTCGCGCACGATAACACCAAACCTATTGAGGCAACGTTCAGCGAACAAAATCCATTATATCTGCTGTTATTCAATTGCCTAAAACATTATTTTGATTTGAATGAGCTGGTAACAATGTGTTTCGTGTTAAGAATAGACTCAGATGATATCTTCCCTAGCGGAACAGGTAAGACAGTGGGATGCAAGAAACTAATTGAGCATATGGCGAACACGGGCAGTATTACCCGACTGTACGCCTATATCAAAAAAGAGCGACCTCATTTGGAACTTAAGTAACAAAAAAGACACCCGCAAGGAAATTCCCCAAGGGTGTCTATTTTTTTGCGTAAGTATCACTGAACAGAAACAATACGCCAAATAAAGACGATTGTTCCGCAAAGCACATAAGCCCAGCAGAATCCTTCTAACATGTGCCGTTTCCAGACAGACCAACGTAAGTCCTCGGAAAAAAACTCCATATGTCTCACACAAAAACGCCCTGCCAAGTATGCAATAGCTATCTGCAATATGGGATGAGCATACACAAAACCAAAGTTAATAAAGATAGAACTAAGTATTAAACCTAACAACGCCCCGCAAACATAACCTACAAAAGGTTGCGAACCATTTTCCCCTCGCGTGCTATGCCAATGCGCAAACTCTTCTCTTACAGAAGTAAAAAACCAGAACCAATCGTTAGTGTCTTGCATGTTTAGCCTCCGTGTCTAAATTTCATCTCATTATACCAACAAAAAAAGCTGGTTAACAGGCATACTCAATTTTACTTGAGAAGCTCTGTTAACCAGCAATAGTTAACTATTCAAACTTTGCACCAAACACAGGCTCGGGAATAGGGGGCGTGTGTTCGTACATGAAATGCAAACCCTGACTCAACAGCGTTGCATTTGCGGGCACATCTACATCTCTATCAACCTCAAAGTAATACGTATAGGTAGTCATACTACCAAACATGTTCTCCCTTTCTTGTTGCCAAACAACTATACGCCATGTATGCACATAGGGTGTGGTTTCTGGCCAATCATAAAAGTTGATTGTTTGGATAATGATTTCCTGCAAAGTGGGCAATTGCACAGAGCTTGTGAAGGATCTTGTGCTTTTAAAAGGCACACCGTCATAATCAGCGGCACTCCAGCCAATTTGCAGTGTATGCGGATCCCAGACGAACATACCATGGGTTGAAGATCCACCACCTACAAGAGGGAATCCACCAGAAAAAGAACCCGATGTTACTTCCAAATGCCGAAGCTCGTTGTAAGTGAGGGTTTTACCCGCATAAAACGCAGTGATAAAACCGCCATCTACAACTCCCTCCAAATTGCCGTAAGTGATAGGTATTGTGTTGATCAATTCCCATTCGGAAGGATCTGTCCAAGAGATGTTTTCAATATGATCTTCATGGCAACGCACAGGTTCAGTAAGTTCTACTTTACTACCAGTGTTACCATGACCAATGTAACCATTTGTGTTGTAAACAGTTACATATAGATCAGAGGGAATCTCATCAAGCGAACTGATTTCCTTGGTCGGTTCCACTTCCCACAGCGGAGTCCCCCACTGTCCTTGCATAAACAAGGGCCGGTCAGGCTCCCACAAGAGCTGGTACTGTGTGATTTCATAGAATGCAGTTCCATTGTCATAGGCATAGTACTTCTCTGCACTTGCAGAATCAGTTATGCCGTAGGGGCGTAGGAAGTCATACAGTTCCGACAGTGTCCCAAGGAAAATCCGCACCCGAACAGCTTGGACCGCACAGCCACGAACCTCAGCCCAAGGATCATTCTGCTCCTCTTCCTCAGAGATGGCTTGAGATTCGGCAGGGGCCTCTTCTTCAAAAGATCCCCGCTCCACATTCACCCTAGCATAAACCTCTGCAGGGGACGTAGCGACGGCAAAAACTTGTGGGTTCACGGATTCCTCACTGACAGGCTTACGGAACACCACGAAAACTAGCGCAATGATTATAAAAGCTACGGCTACCATTAACGCTACCACTACTTTGCTAAGCCAAGCATACCCCTTGTCAAGCTTGTTCAATCTATCTAGTATAGTCAACAGACTGCGATTGACTCCGTCTTGCACGCGCGTATCTATGGCACCTCTCAAATCATCATTTCTGATATCAGTGCTAGCGGACATACTGATCTCTCCTTTTTACCAACGGGATGGGTAAATTCTCACACACCGGGCATGCCATAGGCATGGGCTGCTTTTGGGAAGCGTACTTGGGAAAGTACTGTGAGTAATATGCCTAAAAAAGGCTTTGTAAGCATATTACTCACAGCACAATCAAAAACTAACTATGAAATTATCAAGGTTCCGCAACAAAATATGAGATTATTCAAGTATTGAAGCAGATGCAATTTAACACAAAGAAGCCTAAAAGTCAATGCTATGGGTTTTATAGGATTGTTCCGTTAAAACCTGATAACTCAAAACATTAGCTAAAGCTGTTGCGAGCAAAAAAACGCTGTTTGACGGTACCACACCGATCTTATATACTCATTCAAATACGACAAAGGAGGACAATTATGTTGGAGATTGGTACACAACCTTGGTTACGTTTTATTGCTCAAGTAATCGGTGAAGAAAATGTATTAGGTATTGAACTTTATGACAATAGAGGAACTACAGTTGATATTATCCCCAGACTGAGAATTGCCTTTATTGTGCCCTTTAACACTAGATATGCACAGCCAGGGGTTGCAGCGTGCTCAAAAATTCCGGGCTACCATGGCGTTACAGCCGGAAGTCGCGGAAACAATAGCAGTACCTTAGTTGGATTTGTTGATTTCTGGCTTTATGATGACGCAGAAATTGATCGCGAAGATATAATTCAAGTTGCGAACGAGCTGGGACTTAACGTGGAAAAACAATATCTAAACGATGCTACTTCCTTTGCGCGTACATCACCAAAACTGTATCAATAAGATTCTGTTTTAATTACAAGGCCATTTGCACAAAGCATGTGGCCTTTTTTTGCAGTTTGTAACTGTAATGTATAGACCCCTACAAAAACAAAAAACCCC
>CAYNBT010000013.1:0-6945 GCA_964396025.1 uncultured Candidatus Saccharibacteria bacterium
TAAATTTGATATAGAAACCATAATTGCTTGTCTAGAAGAGATGTACAATAGAAAAGAGCAAAACCATCGATAGAAAAATTAAGCTCGGCACACTTGTTAAAAGTATACCGAGCTTTTTTGTATCTATTGATCGGAATCGCTGTATACAGTACCGGCAGAATACAGTCCGATTAAAAAACCAAGCACAAATCCCACTCCTCCGGCTTTTGCAGTTGCAAACAAAACATTAACGTCGGTACCAGCCAAAGATGCAAGCGAGAACATTCCACCAATAAGAACGGCCAACAATACCGCTACTACTACACCACTACGTAGGGCAAACAACATTACTTTAGGCATTGTGATTTCCATTCAAAGCGCCACTAACATATGTGTGGGCACCGTAAGCACCACCGACAAACAAACCAAGGACCATTCCCACGGCCAAGGCTGTGGCGGCATTATAATCATTTGGGGCTACAAGCAAAACCGCTATTGGCAATAGGATTCCAAAGAAGGTTGCACCAGCAGTTCCCCACAGACCTGTGCAGACTGCAAAAGTCACAACACGGCTTTTTCGGGTAAAGCTACGTTTCTGAACCCACCCTCTGAGTAACTTTGCTCCATTGCGTAACCCATCCAAGTAGGCGTAATCCAAAGCATCCGCGAAAACTGCTGTAAAAAATACAGCCAGAAGTGCTAACAGGATTAACGGAATCAGAAGTACAGCCACAATAGTGAGTAAAAAATCAGCCAACAAAACTAGCATTAGGATCCTCCTCAAATCTAGATTAAACCCATTATATTGCTATAGGTACATTTGTCAAATGGCACATCATACATAAGAAGCATAGTAAAAACGCAGTTATTGACAAGCAATACAACCGGAAGCACAATATAAGTTCAGATCAAACACATAAGGAGAAACCATGGACCAAAATCAAGATGTGGACAAGACTGAGGAAAAAGACCCTGGGGCCAAACCCGAACCAAAGCTCAAGACAAAACGACCAGTGAATCCGCGAAAGTGCGAGATTTGCAGCCACACCAAAAACCACTGTGGTTTTTGCTCCTGCTGTTACGCCGATTAGTTCTTGCAACTCCATGGGCATTCTAGCGTAAACCTAAGATTTCTTCGCTAGGATGCCTCTTCCCTACCAAACATTGTCCTTATAGACTAACTATCTGATCATTCATATACTTTAGATATGCATTCTGCCCCGGAAACAATTCTTGATAACAAAAAATTTCCCCATGATTCCTCTGGAGCCATTGCAACAAACAAAGTACCTACAACATACCCTGCTCAAACTATCAAAGAGTTAAAAACCTACATTACAGAAAGGGCTAATGATTTTGAATCGTTAAATTACATTTATGTTGTAAATCACAACGAAGAGCTCGTTGGAATTCTCTCTATCAAAGATATATACAGGCACAAAGAGCATGAAATTGTAGGCGACCTCATGCAAAAGGACTTTGTCTCAACCCATCCCTATACTCTCCAAGAACGTGCGGCATACATCGCGCTGAATAATAACATAAAAGCCCTGCCAATCATTGACAGAGAACATAAATTTTTAGGCGTGATCACAAGCGACAAAATACTTTCTATCATGCACAGAGAACTAAATGAGGATTTTATGAGATTCGTTGGATTTAGGCATTCGGTACATATAACAGATGATGATGTGCATATGTCGGTTTGGAACTCCATCAAACACCGCCTGCCGTGGATTTTTATTGGGCTTCTTGGAGGACTGTTAATTGCTGAAACTATTGGGGCCTTTGAGAATACACTGGAACAGAATGTCTTAATCGCAAGTTTTATTCCACTTATGGTTTATATAAGCAATGCCGTAGGACAACAGATTACGGCGTTTATCATTCGGGATTACGCTCTAAACACTGAGATTTCTCTCAAAAAGTACCTGATAAAACAGGTAGCGATTGTTGTAATCATTGCCTCGATACTTGCTGCAGTGCTTTTTTGTTATGGAATTGTGATACAACGACAATTTGATATAGCCAACATCCTTGCTCTAGCAATGTTTGCCACCACAGTATCATCAATATTTACTGGATTCTTTATTCCATTTATGTTTATTAAAGCAAAACTGGATCCAGCTAATGCGAGCGGTCCAATTGGAACCATGCTGCAGGATTTTATCAGCGTACTTATATATTTCTTAATCTGCTCTACCCTACTTTGAATCTGGTTTTCTTGAGAGCAACTCATTGAGTTTAGTGTCAACATCTGCCAGCTTCTTTGTTAATTCATCTCTTTTTGCATCTTCATGAACCTCAACCAATGCCGAAGCGATGTTCGCGGTAAGCATAGAAAAAGTGGTAACTCCCAAAGTCATTAGAATAACGCCTACAATGCGTCCCGGTACTGTTATTGGGTATCTATCACCGTAACCTACCGTAGTAATGCTTACTACACCCCACCAAATCCCGTCAGGAATGTTTTTAATGTTTGCATTAGGGTTCTTTGCTTCAAATACTGAACCCAATGATCCCAAGAAAAGCACAATCACTATAATGAAACCAATAATATAGTGTATCTGTCCTTTCACTAACAGGGATTTTGCGTTAACAATGGCTTTAAGTATAAGAGGAAACACCCTAAAAAGCTGATTATCTGTCCCAAACAAACGTGCCAGAATCGTCAGAAAACTCTGAGCAGTGCGTTCCAACTCGAGTAAGGCGCCCAACCTGAATAAGCGGGTAATACGTAAGAATGGGATAAAAATTATCAAAACATCGTACCAATGACTTTTAATGTACTCTAACCTACTTGGCGCCAGATAAGATAAAAAACCCAGTTCGAATACAAATAACACCCAGATAAGGAAATCTACATAACCAAGCACAGTTATGACTGAAGTTTGAAGAGTAAAACTTTCTTGCACTATGATCATACCTAAAAGAACGAGTGTGGCCAAAATCATAGGAATCTCAAATTTGGGCTTGAAGTACTGATATTTTTCAGCTTTGGTTAAAAACTTCATAGTCTAAGTATATGCTAGTGGCTATTCAATATAAATAGATTGTCTGTTATTATCTCAAATGCGTATGAATGTGTTACTTACTCTCTTATCCTTACTCAATGTTATTCCTGTAATCGCAGCCTGGGGGTTCACAGGACTTGTTGTAGCTATCTGCGGGTTGATTGCGTTGATCATGACCATAGGTAAAGCTAAACAAATTAAATGGAATGTATGGGTTGGGATTTTGGGAACATCAGCAAGCATTTTAGCTTTTAGTGCACCACTCATCGCCTTACTAATTGGAGTAACCAACATAACAATTATCTTGGTTCCAGAAAAAATATGACAAATAATACATCTACAGAAATAATTCAGACATTACGATCCGCAAAAAAAGTGCTTCTAAGTCTCCATCTAAGTCCTGATGGTGATTCTTTGGCATCTTGCCAAGCCTTTAGCAGGATTCTGACTCAACTTGGTGTAGATCATACTGTGATATCACCAGAGCCCACACCGAGCTTCTTAGACAAACTTGTAGATAACACAAACATAATGACCCAAGTAGTTTCCGATATGGATCTTTCTGAATATGACATATTTTTAAGCCTTGATATGGAAAGTAAAAACCGATGTACAAATAATGCCGAATTTACATTCCCAAATCACATCAAAACCATTAACATAGATCACCACCCTCAGAACAAAATGTGGGGTGATATGAACTACGTAGATACTTCAGCAGCAGCCAATTGCTGCGTGCTATACGACCTATTCAAAGCCGAGAATATTGCTATAGATACTACAACAGCAAAATACCTAATGATAGGTATTTACACAGATTCAGGATCATATCAGAACAGTAACACAAACAGTCATTCCTTAAGGATAACAGCTGATTTAATGGATATAGGTGTAAACTTCTTTGAGATTGTGTGGACAATGAAATACAACGAAGATATGGATTCAATTAGATTTAAAGCGCTGGTTTACAAAAATGTTGTCTATAAGCCAGAAAAAGGCTATGCCTACACAACTATTTCACTACAGGAAGAGGCGGCACTTGGTATAAAAAAGGAAGGCAAACTTCCAACAGCAAGTGATTTTATAAAATATTTAAAAGATATTGATTATGCATTTGTGATCAAAGAAAAGTTAAATGAGGATGATGGAAGCATTTATTTTTCGATAAGTTTTAGATCACACACCATAGGTTTTGATGTTTCTGCGCTTGCAAAGAAATTTGGCGGCGGCGGCCATAAACCTGCTGCAGCAGCACTTATAAAAGGTTATGGCAGTATTCCAGAGGTGTTAAAGTATGTCGAAGAGACTTTAGCTAGCTAAAGCCCCAAATGGTTCATCACCAAAAATCTAACGACTAACGGCCCCATACCACCTGGTGATGGGGAAAGTGTTCCAATGTGTTCAATCTTTGATTCCATGTCTAGATCCCCTACTGTTTTACCTTCTACTACTGAAGAACCAAAGTCTATAACAGCAGCTCCATGAGGGATATCGGCCCCATCTACCAATCTAGCCGAACCCACAGACAATACAATTAATTGTCCTGCCAATTTTTGCCCACGCGAATAGGATGATACAACATTTACCTTGGCTCCCATTGTATTTAAGTAATGAGCCAACGGTCTCCCAACTAAGAAACCTTCCCCAACAATTGAGACTTCAAGATCAAGTAACGACAGGTTGTTTGATTTAATAAAGTACTCAACTGCTCTTAAAACCGGCATTTTACGTGTAAAATCGCCGGCGTAAAAATTTAGTTGGGCTGAAGAGGATAAAAGGTCTATATCCTTGTTTAAGGGTATAAGATCTAGCACATTATCAAACATTCCTTTAGGTACGGGTAATTGTACGATTGCACCGCCTATTTCTGGCCTGTGCAAAATGTGTTCAACTTCTTTGATTGCGTTGGCGTTATGAGTATCAAAAGAGTGTAATTCGACGGGTATGCCTAGTTTGTGACAAAGCCTTTCTTTAAGCAAAATATACTTCTCCGAGGACTCGTTGTACCCAAAAGATATGATGGAAAGTGTGGGAACCTCTGCTAATGTTTGAATATAATCCTCTATTGATTTTTCTAGTTTCTCTGAGTGTTTTTTACCGTCAAAAATGTTCATTTAAAAATATAACTTGCAAAAACAAAACCTCGCCGCTGGCGAGGATTGTATAAAATAATGCCTTCCCGATGTATAGTAGCTCAGCTGCTAATGTTCCCTTTATAGAAAAAGGTGGGAAATTCACATAAAATCCAAGAACTTTATGTTTCGCTTTCCCTGCGAGTACAGCACTGAGAAATCATTATTAATACAGCTCACACTGATACATCAGGAAACCAAGTTAGGCTTTTTACGGCCTTTCTTGTCGGACGTTTCCGTCACTTATGATTCTATATAATTTTAGATTTTTCGTCAATGATTTTATAGATTATTTACGGGTGGAGACCACGCTAACATCCTGTTTAACTTTGGGAAAGATCACAGAGGTAAACCCAACACCCTCATGAATAAATCTACAATGGGATTTAGAAATATATTTAAGCTTCTTGTCATAACTAAAATTAACAAGAAGAACATTCCATATGGAGCCATTTGCAACCATTGAATAGATAAATTGTATGAAAGGAATCCATTCACAACTTTAAAACCATCCAATGGATGAATTGGAACTAAGTTAAACAATCCCAAGAATAAATTGTAAAAGACGGCTAAATAAGCAAAACTTTTAACGGTTGCTGCTACCGAAACTCCCTCTGGTATAGCATGAAAAATTATTGCAAATACCAAGGCCAATACAAAATTGGCGGCGGGTCCAGCAAAAGAGATCAGAGCAGAGTCTCTTTTGGGATTGGCTAGATTGTCTGCATTAAAAGGTACTGGTTTACCCCAACCAAATCCTAAAAATAGCAGAAGCATAGTGCCTACCGGATCCAAATGCGCCAGTGGATTAAGTGTCACCCTACCCAAATATCGGGCTGTTGGATCGCCTAATTTATCGGCCACGTATGCGTGGGCAAATTCGTGTATAGCAAGCGACATTATAAGAGCAGCAGCTACCAAAAGAAACATTAAAGGGCTCTGGAACAACAAATTCAAAAACATAGGGAGATTATAGCATTACACAAAAAAAGGTGATAGAATCGCAAACGTGAAGCGTGTTATTTCATTTTTTAGAGAGTCACTAGACGAGTTAAAGCGCGTAGAATGGCCAAAGAAGGATCAGACTACACGCTTGACGTCATATGTTGTAGGTGTTAGCTTAAGCCTCGGACTCTTTTTGAGTGGGGCAGATTATTTATTTAATAAGGCACTGTCCTTGATAGTCACTGCCGCCAAATAGTGGTTATCAGTAAATGGAAATTAAATGAATCAAGAAGAAAATAATCAACTTAATACAGAAGAAAATGTCGTTGTAATATCCGACCACGTTTCAGACGATGCTCGCTGGTATGTTATACACACTTACTCCGGGCACGAACGAAAGGTAGCCATCACGTTAAAGCAGCGCGTTGAGTCAATTGGCATGCTGGATCGTATTTTTAAGGTACTAATCCCCTCTCAAGAGAAAATTGTTATTTCAGAAGGCAAAAAGCGTAGAGTTGACGAAAGATTGTTCCCAGGTTACATCATGGTACAAATGATCATGGGCGACGATGCATGGCACCTAGTAAGGTCTACAAGAGGCGTGACGGGGTTTGTAGGTACTGGGACGACTCCCACCCCACTTCCCGAAACTGAGGTTAAAACCTTGATGAAGTTTATGACAATGGAAGCACCAAAATTTGAAGCTAAGTTTAGTGTTGGAGACTCCATAAAGATCGTAGACGGCCCATTTGCAGACTTCTTGGGAAGAGTTGATGAAGTTAACGAGGAACAGGGCAAAGTTAAAGTACTAATCTCCTCTTTTGGAAGAGAAGTTCCCGTAGAGCTTGACTTTTTACAGGTAAAAAGTCTATAGT
>CAYNBT010000013.1:7045-25623 GCA_964396025.1 uncultured Candidatus Saccharibacteria bacterium
TTGTTCATAGTGCATAGCGCAAAATAAGATTAAACGTAGAAACATATGGCAGTTAAAAAAATAAAGAAAATTAAAGGTTTAGTTAAATTAAATTTGCCAGCAGGCAAAGCAACTCCGGCACCTCCAGTAGGCCCAGCTTTGGGACAACACGGGGTTCCTTTAATGGACTTCTGTAAAGAATTCAACGCACGAACCTCTAAAATGGGCGATGATATTATTCCTGTTGTAATCACAGTCTACGAAGACAGATCCTTTTCATTCATAACTAAGTCCCCTGTTACATCTAATCTATTGATGAAGGCGCTCAAGATTACAAAGGGGTCAGCAGTACCTAACAAAACCAAGGTAGCAAAAATTACAAGGGCACAACTTGAAGATATCGCCAAAATCAAGATGGGAGATTTGAATGCTAGATCCATGGATCAAGCCGTAAAAATTATTGAAGGAACCGCTCGTTCTATGGGCGTGGAGGTAGTAAAAAATGCCTAAAGACCTAACAACATACACATTAGAAGAAGCATTGACAAAGGCTATCGCAGCCTCTAAAGAGAAATTTGATGCCAGCGTAGAAGCTCACTTTAACTTTGATTTAAATGTAACTAAGCCGGAACAAAGCATTAGAGTTACCACTACCCTACCACATGGAACAGGAAAGAAACTTAAGGTAGCTGTTTTTGCCTCAGAAAAAGTTTCAAATGCTGATCTTGAATTGACTGAAGCCGATCTACCTAGAATAGAAAAAGGCGAACTTAGACCAAGAGTCGATTTTGATGTTCTTGTTGCAGAACCAAAAATGATGGCCAAACTTGCGAAGGTAGCAAGAGTACTTGGGCCTGCAGGTGTTATGCCAAACCCAAAAAGCGGAACAGTTGCAGAAGATGTAAAGAAAGCTGTAGAACAACTTAAAAAAGGCAAAATAGAATTGCGCACAGAACAAACTTCTCCACTTCTACATACAATCTTGGGAAAGAAAAGTTTTGAAATCAACCAATTGGCTGAGAATTTCAACGAAATCCTAAGCACACTAAGAGCCAACAAACCTCCAAAAGCCAAACCGGAATGGATAAAATCCTGTTATGTTTGTACATCTATGGGATCCTCTTTCGGCGTCAAGATAGAGGCACTCTAGGTTCAAACTTAAAATCCAATACATACGCAATAAAATACCTTGTTGACACAAAAACTATAAGATGTTAGCCTCTCATTCTGTCCAAAGAGTCGCTGTTCTTAATATCCAGCGAAAAAGGGAATTATGGCAAACATAATAAACACATCAATAAAATACACGTCTTTAACTCCAAAAACCGGGGGAGTTTCTGTGTACTCAGAAAAAAACTCTGGTGCTAAAAAAGGAGAATCGGTTACATCATAAATGCTATGCGTTAGCTAGGCAGCAAGCTGTAACCGACCAAACAGGTCGGTTTTTTTATGCTCATTGAAAATTCAATAACACAAAAAAGGAGTAAAACATGACATTTCTACGAAACATGAGTTACCTGCTAGGTCCATACAAGAAGTATTTGATGTACATGGTGGGATCGATTCTGGTTTTTGAACTACTACGTGTAACTGAAAACAAGTTTCTTGGCGTGGTTATCAATGAACTAGTAGCAACCGCCAGCATCAACAAACAGAATATTGCACTGTGGATAGGTACTTCCCTATCACGCTGGTTTATGGATGTTGTAGTGGACTTCTATGTGTTAAAGCTCCTGATTGGAGTAGACTACAGAATTCCAAACGAATCCATTCGGCACCTGATGAAACTTTCTATGAATTTTTTCAGCCATGCAGGAACCGGAAGGTTAGCTAAACGCATAGAAAAAGGCACAAACAGCACTTCCGAGTTACTACAAGCGCTAAGCTGGGAATTTACTAGCTCAACAATACAATATCTCGTGACCACAGTTTATTTGGCAACACTCAATGCAAAGTGGGGCATGATTTTGCTCATTATGGCACCAAGCTTTACCTTGATTACCTTAGTTTTAAACAAACTAAAGGAAACCATGCGTAAACAACGTTATGATCTATATGAAGAAGTAGGACATCTGTTATACCAAATTATGAGCAATATGCCCGTGATTAAGGGATTCGCCCAAGAAGACTTTGAAGCCAATAAGTATGAGGATGTACTTCGCAGAATATACAATGTAACACTGCGCGAATTCAAGTTTGACTCGTTCTTTAACATTCTACGAAGTACCATCATCACAATAACTCTGGGTGTGATTTTTTACGTTGGGGCTTTGGGAGTCCAGAACGGAACAATTAATGTAGGAGACGTAGTGGTAGCAATGAATCTTTCTACTGCTGCAACTCTTTCTATGTTTCGCCTAACCAGAATATTCATTAGGCTCATGGACAACTATGAAGCCATTTCACGAGTTGTAGAGTTCTTAAGGGAAGAACCAGACATTGTGGACAGAGAAGACGCGCAAGAGGTCACAGAAATGAAAGGTGAAGTCGAGTTCAAGAACGTGACCTACTCGTACAAAAAACGCGAAAATGGGACACAAGTGGATTGTATAAGGAACATTTCCTTTAAAATACCTGCCGGAAAGACCGTAGGAATCGTGGGGCATTCAGGAAGCGGCAAAAGCACTCTGATGAATCTTTTACTGCGTTTTATGGATCCACAGACTGGCCAAATACTCATCGACGGCAAGGATATCAAGACACTTAAGCAACGCTCCTTTAGGCGACACATGGCAGTAGTTCTACAAGATAATGTACTTTTTGACAGAACTCTTGGAGAGAATGTTGCCGAAGGATTAGATGAAACAGACTATCTTAAGGCGGAATCCCGAATCTGGGATGCACTTGAGAAATCTTATGCTCATGGCTTTGTGGATTCTCTACCCGCCAAACTGGCCACCACTGTGGGAGAAAGAGGCGTTAAACTCTCTGGAGGGCAACGCCAGCGAATAGCTATCGCACGCGCACTGATAACTCGACCCAAAATATTGATTATGGACGAAGCCACAAGCAGCGTAGACACCGAGAGCGAAATGATGATTCAAAAAGCTCTGCAAGAGTTACAACGCCAAGGAAACACCACAGTATTTGTAATAGCACATAGGCTCAGCACAATAAGAAGTGCCGATATTATCTTAGTCCTAGATCAAGGTTGCTTGGTTCAGCAAGGTACACACGAAGAGCTTCTACTACAAGATGGTCCGTACGCTAAGATGGTTGGAATTCAAAGCCTCTAGCATTTTGGGCACATGCTTACAATGCACTATTTGACATATGTCAGGTAGTGCATTTTTTGTTGACAAAAGAGATTGTAGAGGCTAAACTACCCACGTTACCTAAGACAGCAAGGGCTTCTAAGCTTAATATTCAACCTTGCCGAGGCGACTAATATGTAAAAGTATTGGTAAACTCACGTCTTTGTGGGTTTTTTTTGTACTAAAATGTTATTTAAGTTAAGGAAAGCAATAAAGGTTTTATGCCAAATCAAGTAAACCAAACTACGGTTCAAAAGCTTAGAGATAAGGTTTCTAGAGCAAAATCAATAATACTAACCAATTATCAAGGTTTAACAGCAAACCAAGTGAATTCATTAAAAGATAAGTTAGCGCAGGATGATATTGAGCTTGCAGTTACAAAGAATACCCTTCTAAACATTGCCTTCAAAGAGGAAAAAGTGCCTCTAAAGGATGCTACTGTGCTAGAAGGCCCAACAGCCACAATATTTGCTTACAAGGACGCGCTCTCCCCTATTAAAACTCTTTTACAGTTTGCCAAAGACAACGATAAATTAAGCATCAAGGGAGGTATCGTTGAAGGGGTGTTTGTTAGTGTTGCTGAGATTGATACCCTAAGCAAGCTTCCAAGCAAGGAAGAGTTAATTGCAAAAGTGGTTGGAACAATAAAATCACCACTATTTGGTTTAGTAAATGTTTTAGGCGGCACGCAGCGTAAACTAGTGTATGCGCTAGCAGCCGTTGCAAGAAAAAAGGAGGTGTCGTAAATGTCTGAAGAAAAAACTCTAAGTAAAGAAGCTGCAAAGTTGATTGAATCTATAGAAAAGATGACTGTTCTTGAATTAAACGAACTCGTAAAGGCTCTTGAAGAAAAATTCGGAGTCTCAGCAGCGGCACCTATGATGATGGGAGCTATGCCAGCAGCAGGAGCTGTTGAAGCAGAGGCTGTTGAAGAAAAAGATGAATTTGACGTTATATTAGCTGACGCAGGTGCAAACAAGATTTCTGTTATCAAAGTTGTTAGAGAACTAAACCAAGCTCTTGGGTTAGTAGAAGCTAAAAACTTGGTAGAAGCTGCACCAAAACCAATTTTGGAAGGTGCTAAGAAAGATGCTGCACAAGAAGCTAAGAAGAAATTAGAAGCAGCCGGAGCTAAGGTAGAACTTAAGTAATATTGAGTTAATGCTTTAGTAATTAGAGAGGGCCCCGCTATGCGGGGCCCTCTCTGTTTTGATCCAAAATGTTCTATGTTTAGTGATTACCGTTGGTACTATATATAAAGTGCTTAGCTAGCTGCTCCGCCGCATCCTCTGGAGTAGCTTTGTCACTCACCCATATGCCAGCACCAATCTCTAGTGCGCCAAAAACTTTGATATGAGCCAAAAAGCCAATATGCCAGTGATAAGGCTCGTATCTTACGGAATGTATCCAAAAATTCCTGTCAGGGCGGTTGAACAGCCCGTTGTAGGCAATCAGAACACCTTTTAACATTGCGGCCAAATCATTTATCTCCATTTCATCAATAAAGCCAAAGTTAGGTTTGTGGTTCTTTGGAGCAAGAACAACTTCATAGCTCCAACGGCAATCGCTTGGCACAAAAGCCACAAAATGGGATGATTCGTAAATTATAGTGGTTTTGAGCAAAATAGCCTTTTTCAATTCATCGCACCAATAGCAGGAATTGTTTTCATTATAGTAATGAAGCGCAGAGGACTTTTCGCGCTCAACAGTACCCGGAAACCCTTTTGCAGCTACTATCTGAGAATGCGGGTGCAAAATAGATGCTCCTGCTCTACCTCCCCTGTTGTTAAATAGAATCACTTCTTTGTCTTGAGCTCCATAAAATGCTGTTCTGTTTAAGTAAGCTCGAATTAGGTGAACGTTTTGCTCGTGAGGTAAATCCTCTATGTCTTTGTCACAGTTTGGCGAGTGTACAATAACCTCGTGATCATCCAGTAACTTATATTTGTTATCAAAACTGCGGACGCTCCAATCATCTTTGTCTTGATATGTAGTTGCCGGGGTCAAATGTTCATTACCTTTACAAAAAAAACACGGTTTCTTTTCGGTACTGCCCTTAGCAATTGTGCTGACTGCACCTGTTTGATCTGTACGCTTAGCCCTCTCTGTAGCTAAAATTGTTGGTGTGCCCGTAAGGCGGTCAAATATAAATTTTCCCATAGTTAGTTTCCATTATCTGAAGTAAAAATTGATACGTCATTTTGCAAATTTAAGGATTTCTCTCTTAGTAAGTATGCTTTCTTATACACATCCAAATATAGTTTTGCGCTATTCTGCCAACCAAAATCCTGAGTCATTATTTTACCCACCATGTTTGAATAGCTAGTTTGTTTGGAATATAAATCGAAGGATCTTTTAATAGCTGATGCAAAATCTTTTGCAGAATATCCCGAGAAAGCAAAACCCGTTGAGTTTTCTATGACAGTGTCTGCCAAACCTCCGGTTGCATGTGCAATAGGAATTGCCCCATACCACATAGCAATCATTTGAGTAAGACCACAGGGCTCAAATCTTGATGGAATAAAGAAAAAGTTGCTAGCTATATAAATATCGTTAGCTAAATTAACATCAAAAGCAATCTGCACACTCACGTTACCTTTGAATTCTTCAGTATTGTTTAACGCGACAAATTTCTTTTCCCATTCGGGATCACCAGTACCAAGCAGTACAAACTGTCCACCTTGTCTTATAATGTCAGGTATCACTTGATACAAAATATCTAACCCCTTCTGATTAGGATCTAAGCGAGATATAAATGAATAAAGAGGCTTGTTGGAATTTTTTAATCCGAGTTTTTCTTGAATAATTTTTCTTTTCTTAGCCTTAGCCTCAAACCAACTATGTGTATCAAAATCTCTTGGAAATTGGGCATAATCAAGACCGTTAAGTATACCCACAATACGTCCGCTGCGCGCATTTAACAAATCAGACATTCCTGCACCAAAGTCAGGAGTCAGTATCTCCTTAGCATATGTAGGAGATACGGTAGTAATAAAATCTGAGGCGGCCAAACCTTGCTGCATTAGATTTATATCACCATCAGCCAAATCCCAGTTTATTATAGAATTTTCGCCTGGATAAATACCCAGTTCACGTATGATATCTGGAGATGATACCCCTTGATATGACAAATTATGAATAGTAAGCACAGTAGCAGGGCGTTCAGTATGTAATTCTTCCTCCAACAAATGAGTTATAAAGCCTGTATGCCAGTCGTTACAGTGAATCACATCATAAGTGTTGAATTTAGATTTCACAAATTCCACAACAGCTCTATCAAAAAACGAGAACATCTCTGTTTCAGACACGGAATTTGCAAAGGCATTTTTACCACCCATCGAGAAAAACTGTGAATTCTTAAGTAAAAAGACGTCAACATCTGAATCAGGAAGTTTAGTTTTGTAAACTTCTACCAGAACTTCTTGCCCATTAAATGGAACATCCATATTCAGGCTTTTGTAAACTTTCAAATTTTGTGTTTTTGCTACAGGAAAGAATGGGACAATGATGTCCACGTCTACGTTTAATTTTTCCAAAGCTTTTGGTAGTGACCCCACTACATCACCCAAACCACCCAGCTTAATGATTGGAGAGACTTCTGAGGCAGCAAGAAGTACTTTCATAGCTTAAAGAGTATCAGATTTCTTTTTGCTTTTCCATGACTCAAAGTCTTCTTTGCAAGTTATATTAAGAAAGTGTTCTTTAGCAAAGTCAGAAAACTCCTCCCAAGAATGTTCTAGAAACGGTTTTACAAGAGGAGACGCCCAAGGAACTGTACGTCCACTCCACAATTCATCTACAACATGCAATACATCATATTTATCACTTCCTAATTTTATCTTCTTGATAGCATCACGCCACTTTATTGCCTGTTCATAATTGTGTCTGCTAGCTGCAGCATTCATCTCATATTCGAATTCCAGAACTATCTGATTAAACCATTCGGCATGTGTACGCTCCTTAAGTGGTTTTTGCATAAACGTACCAGAGTTTGCCAAATGTGCCTGGCGTATATGACCGGTTCTTTGCCATTCAAACGCCTTATCCAAGATTTTTCTATACAATATGTCAGCGTTTTGTATATTTTCATGCTTTTTGTCGTACTCGGGTAATGCGTGTAACACTTGTACTAAAGCATGCGCGCCTTGTTCTAACATTTCTAAACTCCACCACGGTTTAGCACTCGCCCACCAATACTGATCAGATGCCAAAGCCGCATCCAACAAACTTCTGCTTTTATCCATTCCATTTAATCCTAAAGAGTGACATTGATGCACAACACCAAGTACGAGATTTGTCAATTCCCATTGCAGTTGATGTATTGGATTGCCAGGATCCTTCCAAAGCAGAAAAGCTCTGTCATTAGTTTGCATAGTGCGTTCTTGATCTAACCAAAAATCCTGTTCGTTGTTTGACCATGTACAAGGCCTAACTTCCGTTGTTACTATGGGAAGATTATTCGAGATTAACTCGGTAGGGGTGATACAGTTAAACACATTCGAATCAAGAAGCTCAAAAAGAAATTTTTCGTGCCCTACCCTATGGTGGCCAAATGTCTCAGCATCCATAACCACAAACCAGTAACCATTCTCGCTATAAATATCTTGGGTCTGTAGTTTTAGCTCTTGAGGAGATGTTACTGAGGCAGATAGTATAAGGGAACTAACTCGTTTGTTTCTAGGCAAAACAACTAAACTGCTTTCCTTGTCTTTATATAATGTTGAGGAATCCGGATTTGGTAATGCCAATTCTTCTGCAGCAATCCATTTATAGGACAGTGTGCTACAAATGTTTAGTACCTGCTGGCTAACAGCCAACTCAGGCGAAAAGAAACCTTGCGAAGACATAGACTTATTCAAATATTTAGCCTGAGACTGCTGATGCAATAAAATCTGCCTTTTCATTTCTTCTACAGGTAGTAAAGGCAAAAAAGCATGGTACATTGCTGAACCTGTGAATTCAACTTGTTTCCTACGAGAGAGCTCCTCCAAACCTTGAAGTAAATCTTCATAACCGTGCTCAGCAAAAAGTTCAAGTAAAACACCTGAAACATTAAGACATATTTTTGCATGAGGTCGTGCAATTAATCCCTGAATAAGCGGGCTGTAGCATTCATGCACAATGCGTTCTAATATATCCAACTGCTGATTATGAGGCTGGTACAAATGCAAAAGTATGACAAGATTCATGACTATTTCTCTAAGGCAGAATATATTTTTTGACTAAGCTCGGTGTATTTTTGGCTAAAATGAGGGTTCGATAATATATGGGAAATTTCTTCGAAGATTTGTAGGGATCTTGTAACCATACCATCTGCTCTAAATGGGTTTTTAGACGCCCACCAGAATTGATCTGAATTCATGGCTTTTAAAACTAAAAGGTTTAGATTAATGCTCTGAAACAATTTGTCATCAATTTTCTCAGAAGACTCATTCAACTTCCAAACAGGAAAATTCTCCAGTCCTTCAACAGAAGTGGCTACAGCATCAGGTTCATAAACAGTCAAAAGCTCTGTTAACAGTTCCCATTGCATAGCGTGAACATCATTTGAAGATATTGCCCAATTTGGATAGATGTCATTCTTTGACAAGTGGTGCTCAGTAGTGGCCCATGTACTTTCTGTTATTGAATCTAGATTGTGTATTTGAGACGCCTCTACAAAGTTTGAGCAAGTCATAGTGTTAACACCATGCTTAGACAAAGCATCAACCAAAACATCCAGAAGATAAAGGCCATCCTTATGATGATGACCAAAATATTCTGCGTCTAGTGCTATGACAGAATCACCCATTCTATGAAGAGTTGCCATAAAATCCTCAACATTTAGATCGCGCTTAAAGGAAAGTAAGTTACTTAACTCACGATTTCTAGCGAGAATTTTGATCTGAGAATCTTTATAGCTAAATACACCGTATCTACGTTCACTGTTTGTAGCTTGAACACTAACTTCATCTGCTAGGACCCATTCGTAACCCAACTCGGAGATCAAAGAAACTAAATCATTGCTCAAGGCTAATTCTGGAGGAAAAAACCCCTTAAGATCTCTCAAAAGAAGAGCACTTTCCCCTTCGAATCCTTTGTCTTTGCCAAAGTAATAACCCAAACTATACTCATTCAAGATGATCTGTTGCTCAGTTAAGGTCTTGTTTAGAGATACTACCTTAGAAAGAAGTGGATGATAAGCTGCGGTGCCAACTATTTCTAAACGTTCAGATTCATACAATTCCTTGATATCTGCCAGCCAACTTTTGTAACCCAACGTATCCATCTGCGCCAAAAGGGACAATGGTAAATTGAGAGTGATATTAAGTTTCTTCTTCTGCTTAATGAGTTTGATAAGAGGAATGTAACAGGTTTCTGCTATCTCTTTGGTAATAGCCAAATCTTGCGTGGCCGGTTGGTATAAATGAAGTAAAATTGACAAGTTCATAATCAAGCTCTCTATCCGTATGGGAATTATTACCCAATAATTCTCTATTGTCTACATTTTGATAAATCTACAAACACTATTGCAGTACAAAAATTTATGCACCTTACCCTGAAAGAGTGTTATTTCTTATTCTCCTGCCCACAGAATAAGAATTACCCTTTCAGGATAAGGCGCACAAAATGATTCCTGAATATGTGGTAAATTGTATTTTCAATTTTTTATATTGAAACAAATTTACATCGTTAATATATCAGAGTGTTATAGGATTGTCAACTAATGTTATATGGAACCCCGAACAGGATATGGGTGCTTTTTCAATTTTAAACAGCGTATATAAAGTTTCTCATATTCTGCTGCGCTGTGATTCCAACTAAAGTCAGCGTTCATAGTGTTTTTCTGTAGTTTTCTCCATAAAGTCTTGTTATTGTATATTTCCAAAGCGCGTGCCAACTGCCCAAATAATGCAAACTCATTGAACTCAGTAAATACAAAACCGGTACCCTCCCCTGTAACAGAGTTAAAGTTTTCCACAGTGTCTGCCAAACCACCTACCTTGCGAATGATTGGAATAGAACCATAACGCATACACTCTAGTTGTACAATACCGCATGGTTCAAAGCGTGAAGGAAAAAGCATTAGGTCACAACCAGCAAACATTAGCCTAGGTAATGTGAAGTTAGGGTACGGGTGTATACCTACTTTATCAGGAAATGCTTGCTTTAACTGCTGAAGCTGCTCTGCTAATCCCCCATCACCGCCTCCAACTTCCAAAAACTGAACATCATAATCTTTCAGTAACTGGAACATAGTGCGAATTGTAAGATCAACACCTTTTTGGTAATCTAAACGACCTGAAATACCAATGACAGGTATTGTTGCATCAACGGTAAGATCGAACTCTTTTTGCAATGCTTTTTTGTTTTCTTCTCTAAGTGACATATGATCCAAGTCATAGTTTTGTTCTATTAATGAATCTGTTGACGGATCAAACTCTTCATAGTCTAACCCATTCAAGATACCAAACATCTTACTTCTAACCTCAAGAAGTAATTTATCCAATCCTTCACCATATTCACTTGTTAGAATTTCTTTTGAATATGTCTTCGATACAGTGTTCACAGCATCAGAGTAAAGAATCCCACGTTTCATAAAATTCTGCTTAGTAATACGCTCCGAAAATAATGGAGCCAAGTCAGACTTACCATCATCAAAATCCAATTCTGAAACATGCTTGTGATCAAACATGCCTTGGTGCGCCAAACTATGAATTGTAAACAAACTGGCTACCTGCATAAGATTTTCGTCTTCTTTGTAGGAAGTTTTCAAATAGTTAGAAACCGCACCGGTATGCCAATCATTTGAATGTACTATATCTGGCGTAAAAAAGCCCAATTTTACAAACTCCAAAGCACCTCGGGAAAGCAATGCCCAACGAACGCTATCATCGCTATATCCATACACATTAGCTCTCTTTTCATAATATTCCATGTTCTCTAAGAAATATATTGTAACTCCATGTCTAGATACATGAGATTTTACATTACATATAAGGTATGGGTTTTCAGGATCATCAGTAGGTACTTCTAAACCTTCATGTACCATTTCTAGCTTGTACTTATTGTCTTTATCTATAAAACCAAATTTCGGCATAAATACGCGTACATCGTGACCGCGTTTCACCAAGGCTTTAGACAAATAAGCCAAAACCATTGCATAACCACCAACTGCTGCAAACGGAGCTACCTCAGCACCTACCATAAGTACTTTTAATTTTTGCTTTTCGGTACTCTCCTGAGATTCAGTCATTAAGTTACCGATTGCTTTAATAATTCCTGCAGACATAAGTGAATTCTAACACTAATTTAATTAAGACACCAAGACTAACTATGTATTGACAAAGTAGTTTCTATTGTGAATAATTTACATTAATCACAGAAATGAAGCTTCAAGCTCTTTAACAAGAAAATAATCAAATGATGCATTCAAGGTCGTACATATCATATTTACGCCCAACCAATATACCTCCCCATATATATCATCTTGTTTGCGTCGGCAGAATTGAATTTAGCTATACCATATAATAAACGCTCACATATAAGCACAAATCTAGCGTAAATACCAAGTGTTAGTGTGAAATGTTTAGTAAAGTAGGCACGTTGTTGTAACGCGTGTATATCATTGATTCTTGACAAGTTTTGTGTCCTGTATAAAAGTCAAGAAAAAACATATCATGAAGATGAGAGATTATAGATCAAACTGCTCCTATTTAGTTGTTAATATTTACCAAGACACGACAAAGGATTAGGTTAGTCAGGTAAGAATATACTAAATAAACAAAAGCCCTTTAAGGGGTAAAAGATTTACAAAAGCAATTAATAGTAAGACAAAATGTAAATTAACCCTTTAAAGGGCTATTTTTGTTTGAAAATATACTATTTGAAAATAAAAAAGTAAAAAAACATGCTAGGTATTGTTAATACTACCTAGCATGCCCTTTTTGCTGAAATAAAACTTAACTGGTTAAATGTTATCTAACTCTTTAACCAAGTCATGCTCATTCGCGTTTAGCAGATCTTTTCTTAGTACAGATGTAGAAACTACACTTAGTCCGTGCATCTCATTCTTTTGATTATATAAAGAGGCGTCATCGGATACTATCAAACACAGTTGGGAGTTTTCTTTTGAAGTCGGCGATAATTGGAGAGTTTTTTCATAAAAATCCAAATCTTTTGATTTTACATAAGCGTGCAATATCGAGAAAGGTTTGATTGGTTTGTGTAAAGATAATCCTGCATTCATTGTAAAAGCATAGTCTAACGAGTTTTTTTTGGATGACTTGTCCAGTGCTTGGGCAATGTCTTTTAATCCGCCTACAAAACTCTTGTAGTATCTTTCCTTAGAAACAGGCATTGGAGTTTCTTCTACAACTGGCGACTTAAAGGAAGACATATCATATAAATCATTTTCTGCCTGTTTCACTGGTTCAGGTTGAACTTTTGAGGCTTGTTCTGCCTTATACTTTTCTGCAGCAGCCTTGAATTTAGCTAACCAATCTACTGGCTCCTCTTGTTCAGGTGTATGAACAGTATTCTTATCAGCTTCATCACTGTACTGTTGTTGTGCAGGTTGGGATTCTCTATGAGGGGTTTGTTCCACAGGAACATCCGGTTGGGGTGTAGATGTAACAACTGAAGCAAACTGTCTTGATTCTTTCACGGGTTGCAAATTTGTTTTTACATTTTGAGAACTATTATCATTACTTTTACTGCTATTTGCATTATTTGGATACAAGAAATCTAAAATATTTTGTTTTGAGAATCTATGTCTACCTGTGGCTGTCTTCACATCTGCTTGAATCTTAGATTCCTCTAAGTATCTGTAAACAGATCTTAAACTAACCCCAAGTATGTCTGCTACTTCTGTTGAAGTATATAATCTTTCTTCTAATTGCATATACAAATGATACGCACATATTAAAGTTAGTGTCAACAAACTTCTAAAGAAACTATGAAATGTCAGGACTTAAGTGTTGATAGTAGTACTTTTATAGGGAAAAGAGGAAAAGCTTTGAAAATTCTTTTGTAACGCCATGGTTGCATAACTAGTCTGTATAACCACTCTAAATGCATTGTTCTTATCATATAGGGAGCTCTTGGGGTGATACCGGATATATAATCTATGGTGCCACCAACACCAACACCAATAGTACATGGCACATTATTCATATTTCTTTTTAACCATTTCTCTTGATTTCTGTGATTATATGCAACAAAAATAATGTCAATATTAGAAACACCATGCTTAGACATACTCTCATGTATAAAAGACAGTGTTCTTGCGTCATCAGATTCACGATAACTGAAAGCAGAGCTTGCAGCTACAATATTTATATTTGGATATAAATCTTTTAGTTTAATCGCAGCTAGAGTTGCAACATCAAAGTTATCTATTGATTTTCCAAAGATAGATTTTTTCTTTCCGCCAAGAAGTACTATGTTGTATTTTTTTTCTGAAGCTAGCTTACACAGGGCATAGGTCAAATCTACCCCACTTATACTGCTATGATTACTGCTCAACGAAGATACGACGCCTACACGCAAGCCAGCAAGAACTAACTCTACAGCACGTATAAAACCTTTGGACTTCACTTTTTGGGCAATATTTAAGAAATCACTTGCTAAAACTGTTCCAAAGCCATCAGGTATTGAAAGTAAAGACTCATTTATTATGTTCTTAAATTCCACATCTTCCTGTGCATCTATGATAAATTCAGGGTTAGTCGTGCAGATAATACCCTGCTGCACTTTTGTATGCATTAAGTGCTCGACATAAGCTAGTACATCACCAAGAGAAAGCCCCATGTTCACTTTTACGTCCAAAATCTTAAGTTCTTTCATAAAACCCCCTAAACAACTTCAAAGTTTGTTCCGCCGTGAAAGACCAATCGAACTTGTTAACATTGGTATAACCATTATCAATTAAGTCAGAACGAAATTCTGTATCGTTTGCAATCTTTGTCATACAATCTGCTATATTTGAAACATTGTGAGGATCAGCTAAGAGTGCCGCACCTTGAGCTATCTCGGGCACTGCACCACGTATTGTAGAAATAACTGGAACACCACAAGACATGGCTTCTAAAACAGGTAAACCAAAGCCCTCAGAATATGAGACAAAAACTAAAGAAAGGGCACCACTTAGAAGAGGTATAAGATCGCTTTGAGGAATGCGTCCCAAGAATCGCACACGGTCCGCACAACCTAACTCACCGGGAAGATTTAGTAAGAAATTTTGCTCAACGGGTATACTACCTGCTAAAACAAACATACCGTTGGTTTGATGTTTTGCAAACACAGAAAAAGCTCTTAGCATGTTTTCCACGTTTTTCCTCTTTTCCAAAGTGCCAACAAAAAAGAAGTAATCCTGCGTAATGTCATACCTTTGTTTTATCTTGTTTATTTCTTGATCATTGGACCTTCTATAGTTTTGCTTATCTATACCCTCATAAATAACTTCAATTTTTGCGGAAGGTATTTTATATCTCTTCACTATGTCGTTTTTTGTAAAACCTGATACTGCAATAATTTTATCTGCAAGTAACAAGGTCAAAAACACATGAGGTGTTTCAAACCATGAATATTCAACACCATGTATGACTGACACAACTTTCATAGATTTTCTTCTAAAAAAAGGCATTGTATGCCAAGGACACAGTAAGATATCCGGTGTTTCTAGTAAAAGCTCTCTTGCAAGAAAAACTTGTGTAAACAAAAACTTTTTTTGTAGTACCTTGCAACTAAAGTTTTTGTTATCTCCAAACAAGTCAAGTAAAAACTGTTGACTTGGATGTTCGCGAAAATATGCAATGTAAGTATTCTCATTGTCCAATTTTGCTAAACTCTTAAACAGATTAAACAGGTAATTATGTGTGCCAGTACGATTTTCTTCTGTAAGATGCGATGCATCTATAGCTATTTTCATAAAATATCACTTCTTAATAAGACTTTTATTGAATAAGTCTAGGTTCTCGACTGCGCTGCCCAATCCGCGTACAACGCAGTGCAATGGGTCATCTGCTAAATGTATGGGCACACCTGTGGAATAAGTCAGATACTTATCCAAATTTCTAAGTAAGGCAGTTCCCCCACTTAAGACTATCCCTCTCTCTATTATATCCGAAGAAAGCTCCGGAGGCGTACGTTCAAGCACCCCCTTCACAGCTTGGGCAATCTGAGATAACGGTTGGGCCAAAGCCTCAACAATCTCATTAGAAGATATATCTACGCTTTTGGGTAGTCCATTTATGGAATCACGCCCCTTTACCTCCATCAACTCTTCCTTTGACAAGGGAAAAGCAGAGCCCACATTAATTTTCACTTGTTCTGAAGTATTATCACCAATAAGTAAATTGTATTTCCTGCGAATATGGTTATATATGGCCTCATCCAATGTATTGCCGGCAACACGAACACTACCGTGTACAACCATGCCATACAAAGACACAATAGCGATCTCAGTTGTACCACCACCTATATTCACGATCATGTTTCCGGTAGGTTCAGAGATCTTCAGACCTGTGCCAATGGCGGCGGCAAGTGGCTCAGGCATTAAGTAGGCATTTCTAGCACCCGCAGCATAGGCAGCATCTATAACTGCCCTTGCTTCTACAGAAGTTGCACCTGCCGGAATCGAAATCACCACATCCGGTTTTACAAGGCGAGAACGCCCCAGAGCTTTGCCTATAAAATATTTTAACAATGCCTCTGTCACTAAGTAATCTGCAATCACGCCACTTTTCAGTGGACGCATAGCGGTAATATTCTCGGGTGTTTTGCCTATCATGTCTCTTGCAGCAGCACCTACCGAGATGATTTCCTCATCGTCAATGGTAACTGCAACCACAGTAGGTTCAGAAAGTACAACACCTTCACCGGACACATATACCAGTGAATTAGCTGTACCCAAATCAATTGCCAATTTCTTAGAGAACATGGGCAAATTATAGCATCGTAATTTATGCATTACGCGAATACTTAAAAGATGTTAGAATAGCCTCGCTTAATTATGAATAAAAACTGGTTTCAAACTATACTCACAGCAACAATACTTTTTGGCATTACAACGGTATTGTATCTTTACACCTCCGGCTATAGGTTAGATAGAAGTCAGGACGATAAAATAAATCTAGAAAAAACCGGAATGATAGGCGCAAAATCTGTCCCTGAGGGTGCAGCTATATATGTGAACGATAAATTAATGTCCGCTACTAACGATACAATAGCGGGCTTAAATCCCGGTGTTTACACCCTAAAAATTATAAAAAACGGCTTTGTACCTTGGATGAAAGATGTTGAAATATTACCAGAACTTGTAACAGACGTAACCGCAGTACTTGTATCACAAAGCGCAAGGCTGGAACCTCTCACAAACACCGGTGCAAAAGCCCCAAGCATGCCCACTTCCCTTTCAAAAATAGCCTTCTTCTCAAAAGATCCTGAATCACCAGGAGTTTGGGTTATGCCTTTTATAGACACGGGAATAAGCTTCTTCAAATCTAACGCAGTGAATGTGCTCGAAGATACTTTTTACAAAAAGTACTCGGATGGGGTTTCAATTGAATGGTCCCCTGACGAAAAGAATCTTCTAATACAAACCATGAGTGAACCCACAAGCGAATTCTATGTAGTCGACTTGGATACAAACACGGCTCAAACCACAGAATCCCCCGAACTAATGAGACAAACATGGGCACAAGAGTTAATGGAAAAAAGAGCGGATTTCTTACAAAAAATCGATATACCAGAGGACATGCGAGAAATAGCAACTTCAGATAAAGCATTTTGGTCACCAGATAACAAAAAGTTCCTATACAAAATAGAGAAAGATTCAAAGATTGAGTACAAAGTATACAATATGGAAAAACCTATACCTGTAGGCGAAAAAAAGGATAATCTAGTGTTTACAACAAGCGCACTAGATCCACAACCTCAAATAAGTTGGTATGCAGACAGTTTTCATCTCATCTTGACCGAAGGCTACGATGCAGAAAAAAATACGGGCGCTATACATATAATAAGAATTGACGGAACTAACAAGACAGAAATCTACAAAAGCACCTTAATGTCTGACAAAGTTTTTAGCGCACCAAGTGGAGACAAACTCATTATCTTGACCAAATTTAAATCAATGGATCAATCTGACCTCTACACCGTAGGTATTAGATAAACTATCTCATCTCAATCAAGTTTGCCGTAACTACCAACCTGTTAAGAGTAGTTCCTGGCGGATCACATGTTTGAAGGGTCAACGTAGGCTCTATAACGGGCCTAGTGAGCGGATAAGTATTCCAACCATCCAATACCTCAATATTAACGGTTTTGTAAACAAATTCTTTACCTTCGTAAAACACATGAATCTTATCCCCTATCTCCAACTTTCTTAACAAATTAAACACCCTTGAATATCTACCAAGTTGCCAAAAATTTAGCGAGGAGTGCGCAAATAAGTACACATTCCCTGCTTCTTGAGAAGGATAAGGTGAGGTTACTGCGTGAGCTATTCCATCCTTCAAAGCTTCTAAATAGGCCTTTTCATCTGTAACAGATACATCTGCCTTGATAGGAGCATTTACACCGATCTTTTCAATCACAATAGAGAATTCAGTATTTACAGGATTAATTAAAATAGGTTTGGAACTTAACAGCCTAGCAAAAGCACTGTCTCCTTGGGCCTGAGGGTTATTCAAAGTAAATTCTTGGTGCTTAAGTTCTTTTACAGAATACCAAATTTCGTCATAAATCAGAGGCCCAACAGCTAAAAGTATAAAAACAACCCCGATCAGTATGAGTAAATTGGCAAAGCTCTCTTTATATCGAGCCATATCACTTAGAAAGTATCTGCAAAAAGCTGCTAATAATAGACACTAACAAACTGAACAAAAATCCTGCTAAAAATGTAGAAACATCAAAACCATTTACCAAACGACTTGTAAGAAAAACTATGAAAACATTGATCACAAAAGTAAATAGACCAATTGTTAGTAAGTTAATAGGTAAAGTAAGAATCAGTAATATGGGCTTTAGAAAGGTGTTCAAAACACCAAGCACTGCAGAGGTAATCAGCGCAGGCATAAACCCTTTTACATACACCCCGGGAATAACATTTCCTGCAATGTAAACAGCAAAAGCATTTATGAGCAGATTAATGACTAAATTCATATCAAAATTATAGCACTTAACTGGTACCCCAGGTAGGAATTGAACCTACATCTCGCCCTTAGGAGGGGCGTGTTCTATCCGTTGAACTACAGAGGCATAAAAGTTGTACGACCTGCGATGTATATTATACCTTATGAAGCACAAAAAAACGGGCATATACGCATTGACTTGTGTCTTTGCATAATGCCCGCCTGCTGC
>CAYNBT010000014.1:0-9303 GCA_964396025.1 uncultured Candidatus Saccharibacteria bacterium
GGGAAGTGGCTGTTACATTACTTGAACCATCTGTTGCTAACAATCTGCTTGCAGTAACAGATGAGAAATTAATAGTGCCTGATGACGCAATACCGGTTGCGCCAGAAATTGCTCCAGCCCCTGAAATGTCAATTGAAGGTGTGTTTAAGAATGTAGTATAGCCACCCCCACCTGAATTTGTGATTAGTATTGCATCAGTTAATGCAAGATTCGCATCAGCATTATCTATGCTTACAGCCGCGTCCAGTCCGTTTGTGTTTGCAGAGTCAGCTTGTCTGATAAAGGTCCCATAGGTAGTTCCTGCTGATGCTGATGGTGTTCCGATCAGTGACAAAACATTTACTGTACCTGCTAGATCTGAAGTGATGGCGATATTTTCTGTACCAGCCAATGTCGCATCAATATCAGTATTAAAGGTCGTAGTGGCATCAAAAGTTTTTGCCCCATCAAATGATTGTGTGCCAGACAAAGAGGCGAGTGTACCCGCTATATTTGGAATAGTTACTGTGATATCGCTTGCCGGATCTGCTGCAGTAAGTTGCAATTCATTTGTGTTAGAGGTCGAACCTTCAAAATATAGTGAGTTACCATCATTACCTGCGGTTTGTGTAAATGCAGCACCAGATCCCACATCTCCAACATCTGTTATATCTCCTGCACCGCTGACCCCACCCACAGCTTTCCATTCCAAAGTATTACCTGATTGCCATGTTAAGACATAGTCACCGGATCCTGCTGCTGTTGGCAATGTATACACAACACTCGCTGCTAAACTATCTGGCGCTTTAAATCCCGTATATTCCGAACCACCAGCAGCTAATTCTGCAAATCTGATCTCACCTGTATTTCCTGTACTAGTACCAAAAGGATTAAGTGTCAGAGCAGCAGCGGATACATCAAAAAATAATTCAGCAGATGTAGTGGTGTCTCCAATAGCCAAGTCATCTGTAGTTGAAGTGAGGTAGGTAATAGCCCCGCCGTCTGTCCACTTCGAACCGCCAGCACCACCAGCGCAGTTACCAGTCGACAAACAGACGGTTCCTGTTTCGTCAGGTAACGTCCATGTTCTTGTTCCTGTAAGATCTACTGATGTAATGGTTCCAGTGAACGAATTTGTGGCTGTAGCTGTCTGGGGAAGTAGGGCAATAGAATCAGTATTTGCTGTGGTTGATGAGAATACTGCTGACCCGGCAGCTTTAAGAATTGTATTCAGTCCTATATCTGTGCTACTCCCGCTTAGTGTCCAAGAAGGATTACTTCCTGCGGCAGCGTTTGCTAGTGTAAGTTCGTTAACTGCACTGGTTACAGTATCAAATATTATTAGTTCATTGCCATTTGCATCAGCTATATACCCAAGATCAGCAAATCTTGGTGTAGTTAAAGTCTTGTTAGATAAGGTTTCACTTCCAGCTAATGTAGCTAATGTTCCGGTTGTAGGTAAAGTAACGTTAGTTGAACCAGTTGTAGTTAAGGTAAGTGCACTTGCACCGGAAGTTGCAAAGTTACCTGCTAAAGTTAAAGTTCCAGTTGTCCATGTAGGAGCCCCAGAGCCGCCTGAAACTAAAGCTTGGCCTGTAGATCCTGCTGAGTTTGTTGTTAATGCGCTAGAAGCACCATACGCAATTCCGCCGTTGTTAACTGTTATTCCATCCAGTGTATTTAATTCTGCAGCTGTAGCTGTCACTGCTGTAGAACCCAATGTTAAGTTACCGTCTGCAATTCTTACAGCATCCTCAAAGTAAGCTCCGAAATCCCAATTAGTGCCTTCTTGGTATATTGCGTATTCTGTTGAGGATGTTTGTGTTGTTAAGTCATTAATATGTAATCCATATGTGGTAGAACCTGCCAGAGTAGTTAAGTTTGTAAAATCTAGATCAATCCCTGTTAATGCTCCTGTTTGTGTAGTAGCAGAATCAAAATCAGCATTCACTAAATCTCCCGTAGTCCACTCTGTTTCTAAATCAAAGTCCAGATATGTGCCTGTAGTGCCTGGTGTTACGGTTGTTTTTCCAGCTGAGTCTACTTGGAACAAGTCACCACTTCCAACTGTCAATGCTGCTGTGGGAGTTGTATCCCCTAAACCGAGATTTCCCCCAAGATAACTGTTGCTTGTAGAGCTGCTGTATATAGAGTAATTTGTGGCACTGGTACCTCCATTTCCTGCGAGGTAAATACCATAATTGCTTGTTCCACTGCCCCCATTGTCCATTGACGGGACAGCTATATACGCTGAATAGTTATTGACAGTACCTGTGGCCGACGGTGCAGCCCCACCCCAAGTAGGAATGTATGCTTTGTAATTGCTTACTGTTCCTGAGGTATTGGCACCCCCGCCGTTTCCAGTAATCTGTATGCCATAATTCGAAAATCCCCCTGATCCTCCCCCTGTAGAAGGTGTTACCGCTTGAAGTGCGGTTCCAGTGGAGGAAGTTGTATATAGGCCAATCGCTGTGGCACTTCCCGATCCTACTGCTGAAAAATATCCGCCATAGTTAGTATCAGCTCCCGAAGCCGTCGCATATAGACCCACATTAGTTAAGGTGTTAGTGCCTGCTGACTCTGTCGATGTGTTTGAGAAGTAGCCACCGTAGTTAGTTAGGTTCCCGGCTGTTGTATTGAATGACCCTGTTGCTGTAGCATTGAGTGCTTTCACTGCAGCTGCAGTTTGGCCTGTTGCATCTGAATCAACAACAAATTCCCCACTGGCAATAGAGACATCCCCATTGGTAACAACCAGATCACCTGCGGTAATAGTCTGAGCAGCTGTTCCTTCTGCACTTCCTGTGAGTACCAAGTCTTGGTTGCCCAATGCAATTGTGAATCCTAGGTTAGTAGAAGTTAATTCCAAATTGTCATCAGTTGTCTCATCATACAGAAGAGAGAAATCTGCATCATTTCCAAATCTGAAAGCTACGTTGTCTTGTACTTCCCAAATACCTGAGATATTCTCTGCATCTGCATCAAAGATCAACGCTTCGATTGTATCTTCAGTTGTTGCATCTACGGTAGTTAAGCCATTGATTGTGGTGACTGAATCGAGAACAGTTTCTAGACTAAATACCGTGCCCGTTAAGTCTAAGTCTGTACCTGCAGAGTAGGTAGTATCGGTGTCTGTCGCATTAATTGTTATCGAGTCCGTCGATGCATCAGTAGTTATTGATACATTTGATCCAGCTACAAGTGTCAATGTATCCGTTAGTCCGTCTGCTACAACATTGCTTTGCCCACTAACGGCAAAAGTGTTAAAAAGCTGTTGAGCTTCTGTAGCGGTTATCGTTAAAGTGTCTCCGCTAATGGCAGTAGTAGCAATACCTGCACCGTTAATAGTTAACGTGTCTGTTGTAGTGTTAGCAGTTGTACTGCCGGATTGAGATGTAAATGTTGCCCACAAATTTTGTGCGGAACTACTAATAGCCTGGTCTAACGCATCAATTGATGCTGTAAGTGATTCATTATCAACAACATAGTTGTTTGCTGTATACAATCTTGTACCAATAGCTACATCAATATCATCAATCACGTCTTGTACAGTTGTTGCTGATGAGTTATCAAACTCATCATACACACCTACCAATGATGCACCAGAGGTTATGTTAGTAGTGCCAACGTCATTCAAGCCAATGGCTCCTATCGTTAGATCTCCACTAAGTGTTAAATTTGTAAAAGTAGGGGAGTCTCCAGTGCCTAATCCCAATGATGTTCTTGCAGTAGCACCTGATTCGGCAACCCAGGTAGATCCATTGCCTACAATGATATTTCCATCCGTAGTAGCGAGTGCTGCAATTGCGGCTAGTTCGGCATCGTAAGCTTGAACAGAAGAACCAATATCACCTGAGGCTAAAATGCTTTCGTTACCTATATATAGTGTTGTTGAGCCCGCACCATTCGAAGCGTCGTCTATTAAATTATTAGTTGAATTAGCCCCAACATAGAAACCACCGGAAGCAAGGACTTCGCCAGTAACATCAAGTTCGTGAGTCGGTGTGAGGTTGCCAATCCCAACCGCACCACCAAAATATGACTCAGTGGCACCTTCTGTATATATTGCATAGCTGTCTGCTGCTGTAGTAAGTGCGTCAATGTAAACTCCGTATTGAGTTCCTACCGTACCTGCTCCATCTACATCATCTACATAAAGTCCATAGGCGTTTGTTATAGTTGCACCGGTGTCAGCATAGGTCTCTGCCCAGAATGAGTATGTATCCGTTGTGGTTCCGCCGTTGCCAAGTGCTGCAATATCGCCATATACGCTTATCAAGTTGTTTGCGATTCCTGAGGTTGCATTTGTATATGCGCGTGATCTCAGTGCTTGTTTATGTGCGGCCCCAGTATCTGCTGCGCTAAATCCCCCGTTAATATGTAATGCGTACTCTTCAGTTCCAGTAATAGCAGAGTAGTTTTTAGCAATATTCAATCTTGCCGTAGGCGTCTCAGTGCCGATTCCCACATCACCGTTGGAAAGTATGGTCATCTTTGTTGAATTAACTCCGCTAGCAGTTGTGACAAATTCCAACTTTCCGCTATTATCCGCACCATTTCTGGAGCCGATTATGGTTGCAATATTATTTGCCGTTCCGGTTACATCTTCGATTTGAAAAGTAAGAGCAGCACCGAATTCGTCTATCATATCTCCAGATGTTGTATGTCTAATCGCTAATGCACTTCTTTCCGAATTAGTAATACTACTTGTTCTTTCAGCTAAAATTACTGGGAATGTAGAGTTAATAGCATGAATAGTTCCTTCTGGAGCACTTGTACCAACCCCAACATTGCCTGATGTGTCTATCACGAATGGGGTAGTATCAGAAGCAACATCATTAATAACCAGCGTATTGCCCGCTGTTGTGTTAGTAATAGTTAACAGTTCTGCTGATTCATCATAAAAAAGTGGGGCTGTAGAATCAGTTCCACCTAAAGCAAAATCATCTGTAACATCATTGGGATGAATTACATTCGAGGTTATATCCCAGATTGATCCGGTTCCACCAGTTGCTGCCTGATACGCTGTATTTATCGCATCTACAATTCCTGTGTCACCAGAATCAAAACCCGTATCTGATACTGATAGTGAAATTGGAGAAGTTATCTGTGCATCATCAAAGAAAATATTTGTGTTACCAAAAAGCGATAAAGCTGTTCCTATTCCGGAATTTATAGAGAAGGTTCCTCCGGTCGAGCCAGTGATGTTTGCTCCACCATCTGCATCAACAAAAGTTACATCGGCATCAGATGCAATTGTGACGTAATCAGTTCCTCCAACATATAAGTCTCCTAGAATTTCCGCATCATCCGCAACACTTAGATCGTTAGCGGCTCCGGTGAAATGTGTAAATGCCGCATCAGGTCCAACTATAACCGCTTCATCATCTTCAAATACTCCATTTGTGCCATCTTCCCACAGATTCGCATATGTCGCAGCGCTTACAAATTCAAGTGCGTTGCCTGCTGCATTAACTCTTACAAGATAAGTGGCAGTTCCGGTATATGCACTAGGAGTATCCGTAAGTCCTAAGAATGTTGTTACATCATCCGCAGCATTTTGATCCCATGTTGAAAGTATAGAGGCAGCGTTTGCACTGGTTAACACGTTACCGGAAGTACCTGTAAAAGTATATGTTGCATTAGCACTAAGATCTCCAACATCAAGTGTGCCATAGTATGTTGCACCTGCTGATTCTAGTATTTGTATTTGTGAGTCAGCGTTGTTCAATATTATGTCAAATGCCCCTGTTTGATTCCAATCTGCTGTAAGTGCTCCTAGAGCTACTGTTGCAGTCCATGCTTCGCCAGCGCTTCCTGAAATTCCTATACCGTTACCTGAAGCAACATTTGCTACATAGTTTCCAGTAGTATACGTGCCTAGCTCTATGCCATTTGTTGCTACTGCTATGTTAACTTCGTTGGCAGGGGAAGCTGTAAGTGTAAATTGTGCGCCAAAATCAAGAGTATCTACGCTTGCACCCACGGCTACGTCATTGTTTTCCACGTTTATGATTGCGCTTGAAGCACCTGAGTCGGTTCCGCATTCCCAAGAGTCGTTAGTTTCATTCCACTTTAATATTTGACCATTTGAACAGCCTTGCAATAGTCCAATACCACTAGCTAACACTTCTAAGCCGGATCCGTTAGATACAGTGGAGGATAATGCATCTGCAGCTGCTAAGGTTTGTACTGTAAGATCTCCGCTAGACAACGTCAGGCCGTTTCCCGTTATGTCATCTATTGTCTCTGAATTTAACACCAAAGCATCGTTTACAGTAACATTTGAAACAGCAAGAATTTCAGCGCTTTCATCAAAAAAGAATGGGGCAGTCGAATCAGTTCCGCCCAAAGCAAAGTCATCTGTCTGTGAAGTGAGATATGTGGTGGCACCTGCATCAGTGAAGTAACTTAATCCAACGCTATCCCAGCTAGTGCCATTGAATACAACAACAGCATTGTCATCAGTATCCCATGCAATATAACCTTCTCCAGAAGCAGGGGATGCTAATGTAGTTGTTTGGGGAAGAATCAAACCTTGATTGGTGGACTCAGCATTTGTTATTGCTGATAAATCAAGTAAAGTGCCGTCAGAGAATGACAAAATTCCTGAAGTGAATATATCGGATGCATCAGAACGCAAAAATTGTTCCGCAGTTAATCCTCCAACACTTCCCACATCCAAATCTTCTGGTGGAGTCCATACAGGGGGATTAGATCCTTGTGATGTTAGTACATCACCTTCGTTTCCTTCTTCACCGTCAAACAATATTGTACCTGTGATATCAAGGGTGCCTGCATAAGTGAGATTGTCATTAAGTTTCACATCTCCAAGACCTGTGCCAACTACATCACCGTTGATATCTAGCGCATTTTCTAACGTAGTTTCAGTGAGCTCGTCTATTTGCGCAAGTCCTGCGATCAAACCAGGTGTGGTAAAGGTAACTTGTGTAGTGTTTACCCCACCATTCGCATTTGTAACACCGGTTATTGTAGCGCTTCCTGAAGCTGTGACGTCTTGCTTGAAGTTGGCAGGTACATTTATGTTGAATACCCAATTGGGATTTGCGCTTCTTTCGCCTAGTACATTTTGAGTTTCAACCTGCTTTGCGTTTTCAGTTAATGTTTTAATGTTGTTGCTTAGTTTTGAAAAAAGAGACTTTTGAGTACTTAAGTTAATCGCGCGGAATGCAAATGGAGTAAATATTGATATCAATACAACGATTGCTCCAAGCTGTACAACCTTTGATAAGGTTTTGAACACAAATAAATTTTTTGATAAATATGAATCGTTGCTATGTTCAACTGCTGTTTTTGTATTGTTAACCTGTGTGCTTACGATTGGCAATGCTGATTCTGGGGACTGTATAGGATTTAACAGTCTTGCTAGCTCTTGTGCTTTAGCTTTGTTACTGTCTTCAAGGTCTTTTTTGAGTTTTAGAATATCTTCAATCAGGAAAAATCTGTATCCATTTGATTGTCTTTGTGAACTTATTTTACCGTCTTGTTCGAGTCTTCTTAGCGATGATGCCGATATTTTTAGTATCTTTGCTGCTTCAGATACACTTAGCTTTAGATTGCTGTATTTGGGTGATTTATCTTGAGTTTTATTTTTAGTATGTTGGGCAGTCATCTAAATCTTTATCAAATGCTTTTCTTACAACATTTTGTAAGGTTTATATAATGTTATATTTGCGGCTAGTACATGTCAACACTTTAATACCTGTTTTAAGACAAGTTTTTTCACCTAAATCATCCAAACTTCTTTGATTAGGAAAGTCTGTAAAAAAGATTCATAGGTGGTTATACTATCCACATGAGGAATGCTTTGAGATTGTTATGCATCTGCTTTTTGTTAATAGCTTCTTTTTTGAATTTTAGTAGTTCTTATGCACAAGGATTAACTTCTGGAATAGCAGTTTCTGAACCAGTAGACCCAAACATTGGAAAAGCGGGGAGTATTATCTCGTTTGTAGATGGGGACTTTATACTAAGTAAAAAGGCATATGACGAAAAAATTTATGGAGTTATTGCAGAAACACCCGTTGCTTCCGTGGAGGATACCTCGCTCAGTGTCTCCAAATTGGTGATAAACAATGGTGCAGCCTATGTCATAGTTTCAAACAGTAATGGTAATATTAAGATTGGTGACTTTATAACCTCGTCTAATGTTGCTGGGGTAGGGCAGAAGGCAACAACTTCGGGATATGTACTTGGTTTTGCGCTAGAGAACTTTACCAGCACCACCAATAATAGCCAGAAAGCTATACTAGTTTCTGTTGCTATAAGGAATCAGTTTATTGAAAGCAATGTAAAGGTTAACTTAATTGAAGCACTGCGTTCAGGTTTACAAGCACCATTTTTAACACCAGTTGCATCTCTTCGCTACATATTAGCTGCCCTCATTGTTGTGGGGTCCTTTATTGTGGGTTTTTCCTCTTTTGGGAAGACTTCAGGTAGTGGTATAGAAGCTCTTGGCAGAAACCCATTAGCAAAAAAAACAATCCAAGCTACCATAATTTTTAATTTCATTCTTACATCTGTAATAATGCTGGTGGGCTTACTTCTAGCTTATTTTATACTTGTTTTGTAGTAAGTTGTGTTAGAATTTTGATATATGTTTGCACTGCCCAACGACCCTTTATTACAAATACTTCTTTTGGTTTTCATTTTCCTTGGTGGACTAGTAGTGTCGCTTGTTTTCATAAATATTTTTAACCTGGTAGGTAAATGGTTTTCGTCTATCGACCCTGAAAAAATAAACGAAATAGAATCTGTGAAAAACGAGGCTTTACAAAAAGCAAATCAGATATTAGAAGACGCAAAAATCAGCTCACTCAAGATCATTGAGGAATCCACCAGAAAAGCTCAAAAAATAGTACAAGATACTTCCGAGATCAATATCGAAAGTAAGAAAAAGCTAGACAATGTATTAAATAGTATGTTGGAACAAAGCAGTCGTTCTGTTGTGGATTTGTCCAACAATTTTATGTCATTGTATGAAAAAACCTTACAGGTAGAGCAAACTAAGAGTTTGGAGTTGATTAAAAATGTGGCTCAAAATGCTGAAAAGTCCCTTATCAAAAATGTGACAAACTTTGAAAACCAATTGTACCAACACACTATAAAAAATGAAGATGATGTAAAAGATCTGATACACCAGGAGTATATGAAAGCTCATAATGAGATAGAGCGTTACAAAATAACTGCAGTAAGGGAATTGGACAGTAAAATACTTTCATTGATAAAAGAGGTATCCAAAGAGATTTTTACAGAATCTATTGAAATACCTCTACATCAGGAATTGGTTCTACAAATTTTGAA
>CAYNBT010000014.1:9403-24546 GCA_964396025.1 uncultured Candidatus Saccharibacteria bacterium
ATTTATGTTTGAAAAATATCTAAAGCAATTTAATGAGGTAGGTTATGTATCTAAGGTAGTACCTCCGCTTTGTTATGTTGACGGTCTTCCAAATGCTAACTTTGGAGAGTTAGTCTATTTTGAGAATGGGATACTTGGGCAAGTCCAGTCTATCAATGATGAGAGCATAGAGATTCTTCTTCTTACTGCCACAGTAATGGATATGGGTACAAGAGTTGCGCGCTCGGGGTCTGCTATATCTATGAGATTTCATGAAGGTATGTACGGGCAAGTGATAAACCCGTTAGGACAATATCTGTCATCGACAAGTGAAATCCCTGAAGGTAACGACGCGGTCGAAATATTTGTAGATCTCTACAAAGAGCAGACAGCCATATCTAACAGGGTCAAGATTACACAACCTTTTGAAACAGGCGTTCCTTTAGTTGACTTACTTATACCGTTAGGTAAAGGACAGCGCGAATTGATTGTAGGGGACAGAAAGACAGGCAAATCTGCTTTTCTGCTGCAATGTTTGCTTAAACAAGCACTAGAAGGTACTTTTTGTATTTATGCATGTATAGGGAAGAAAAAAGCAGACATTAAGCATGTAGAGAATTACATAAAAAAACATAACATAGGGAATAAATGTCTCATATTAGCTGCAAGTTCTTCCGATCCTTCAGGATTACAGTACATAGCTCCTTACACAGCCATGTCTTTAGCAGAGCACATACATGAAAAGGGAAGCAATGTCCTGCTAATTCTAGACGATTTAAGTACGCACGCTAGAATATATAGGGAGATCTCTTTACTAGGTAGTAAGTTTCCAGGTAGAAATTCTTATCCAGCGGACATTTTTTTTGCTCATGCTAGGTTACTCGAGAGGGCAGGTAACTTTAAACATCCTGATGGTGAGTATGCAATCACATGCTTGCCAGTAGCGGAGACACTTGAAGGTGAAATTTCAGGATATATTGAGACAAATATCATGTCAATTACTGACGGACATATCTTTTTTGACAGAGAGTTGTTTGCACAAGGGCGTAGGCCTTCTATAAATCATTTTCTTTCTGTTACAAGGGTTGGAAGGCAAACTCAGACACCCTTACGCTGGTCCGTAAACAGAGAGATTAACAGTTTCCTTAATCTTCTTAATAGGACAGAAAGTTTCATGCATTTTGGGGCTGAGCTTAATGAAGGTATTCAGTCCACCTTGTCCATGGGGGCATTGATCCTTAGTTTTTTTAACCAACCTGCAGATCGTACAATATCATCTAGCTTACAACTATACTTATTTGGACTTATTTGGCTTGGTACATGGAATGGTAAAGACAAAGGTATTGTTAGAACACAACTTGAACGCATTATACTAAGATATATAGACTCTGCTGACTATAGAACTAAGATAGATAACTTGATCTCTAGCTGTAATGATTTGAATTCCATGTTAGGTAAATTATCAACTGATCTTGATGTCCACGTGGCAGATTTTGCCAAGGAATAGTATATATGCTTAATAGAAAACAAATTAGAGAAGAAAAGGTTACATTATCTGAAATAAAGTCCCTTATAGCTACTTATCAGGAAATAGCAGCTATTAGGATGCAAAAAGTGAAAACATCTGTATTAAAGAACAGAGATTATGTGGGGGAGTTACAGAAGATTTATAACAAGATATTACATAATTATAGTATCCATTTGAAGAAAAACAGTGATAATACATCTCTAAACGGGAAGACACTCGCCGTTTTGCTTTCATCAAACACCGGTTTGTATGGAGATATTGTCCAAAAGGTATTAAAAGACTATGTTACTTATTTAAGTGAGAATAAGTGTGACGCAGCAGTTATTGGATCAGTAGGTTACGCTTTTGTAAAATATAATTTTCCTGACAAAGATGTAAAATACTTTCAATTGGGTGACGGAGTACTTGATAGTCCCCAGATAGATGACTTGTGCAACTATATATTCGAATATGAGAAGTCAACATTATTCTTTGGGAAATTCTACTCAGTTTTGAATCAAAGCTCTGACAAGATAGACCTGAATCTTCACGTAACTGCTGATGAAACTGCTACACCAGAGCCAATGAATTTTATCTTTGAACCATCTGTAGATGGTGTAATGTCCTTTTTTAAATCAGAAATACTTTCTACAATGGTAGAGCAGACTATAAGCGAATCGGGTTTGAGTAAGTTTGCTTCAAGAATGATTAGTTTGGATAAAGCTGTTTCAGGTATCAATACACGTATAAAAGCCATCTTACTAAAAGAGTTTGTAGCCAAACATAGTGTTATGAACAAAAAGCAATCGAGTATGTTTTCAAGTTTTAGTTTATGGAAATAATCTATGCAAGGAACAGTTAAATCAATCAGAGGACATGTTGTCGAAGTCCGTTTTTTGGGTGAATATTTACCTAAAATCAATAATGTCTTGGTCTCATCCGAAAATGCGGATATAAGATTACAGGTACTTAAGTCTTCCACAGCTTCTTCATTTTTTTGTTTGAGCCTTTCTTCTCCAACGCTGATAAAAAAGGGGCAAGTATTTATTGATACCATGACCCCTTTAAGTGTTCCTGTAGGCCCTGAACTTCTAGGGAGAGTTCTCAATGTATTTGGGCATACATTGGATGGGGAGAATCAGTTAAATCTTGCAACTGCTAAGTCCATATACAGCCCGTCAATTGAGTATTCAGATGTGTCATCCACTTACACTGTATTAGAAACTGGCATTAAAGCGGTCGATCTTTTTTGTCCTATCATAAAAGGAGGCAAAGCGGGGCTGTTCGGCGGTTCAGGCGTAGGAAAAACCATACTTTTAACGGAAATTTTGCATAATATTATTAACAAAGATAGAGAGAAAACTGTATCGGTGTTTTCCGGAGTAGGAGAGCGTTCAAGAGAAGGTCATGAGTTATACGAGGAACTAAAATCCAGCGGTGTTTTGCCATATGTATCTCTACTTTTTGGTTCAATGGGTGCGTCAGCACCTGTTAGATTCTTGACCGCCTTGGGCTCCGTTACAGTTGCTGAGTATTTTAGAGACGAGTTAAAGAAAGATGTGCTGTTTTTTATAGACAATATGTTTAGGTTTGCTCAAGCAGGTAACGAACTGTCTTCCTTAATGGGTACATTGCCTTCGGAAGATGGTTATCAAGCAACACTAGCCTCCGAAATGGCACATGTTCATGAGAGGTTAGTCTCTAACAAGGACAACTCCATAACTTCATTAGAAGCAATATATATTCCTGCTGATGATATTCTTGACCAGGGAGTTCAAGCCATATTTGATTACTTAGATTCTTCTATTGTTTTATCAAGAGACATTTACAGAGAGGGCCGTTTGCCAGCTATTGACATACTTTCGTCAGATTCCTCTGCGCTAAATCCTACCATGGTAGATGCTAATCATTACATGGTTGCTTTGGAGGCAAAAAACATTCTTGCAAAGTCAAAATCTTTGGAGAGAATCGTTTCCTTGGTAGGAGAATCAGAGCTTTCAGAAGAAGATAAAATAATCTACCGTCGTGCTAAAAAGTTAAAGAATTATATGACACAGAATTTCTTTGTGGCAGAAAATCAAACTGGTAAGAAGGGTCAGTACATACCCTTGATGACCACGGTATTTGATGTTCTGTCTATCCTGAACGGGAAACACGATGACCTTACTGAAGATAAATTTCTATACATTGGTAGTTTAGAAGATTTGAATACTAATGCTTCAAAATAAAATTCATCTCTGTGTAAAAAGTAGAAACAAGATATATTTTGAGGACGATGTGTACTCTGTAACCTCTAGCAATGATAAAGGTGTCTTTGATGTATTACCTTTTCATGCCAATTTTATATCCATTATCAGAGATTTCATCAAGATAGACAAAGGTGATGTTGACAACGTAAAATTCGAAATTAAGTCAGGAATTATGTACGTCGAAAGCAATATAGTTAACATATATGTTAAACCAAAAGACATTAAAACGCCCTGAGTACAAAGAATATTCCAATTAAGATCATTTGAATTGTTATAATCAACATTGTATAGTGTTCCCATGATAAATCATTTAAAAATTTCAAAAGCAATGTCAGACAAAAACAGGCTGCGTATCATGCAGATGCTCACTGGCGGGCAGATGAATGTAAGTGATGTAGCAGATGACTTAAACGTAGAGGAAAACTTGGCCTCACATCATTTAAGGGTGCTTTCTGGATTGGGTTTCTTGCGCAGTGATAAAAAGGGTAGGGAGGTTTTTTATTCAATAAACAAGACCAAATTGGTAGCTCTTATCAAGGATCTAAACAGGAATCCATTGTTTAAGGATATTCTTGAAGAAGCACTTAACAGTAACAAGTAAAGTTTGATTATGCACGGTTACAACCCCCAAGAAATAGAAGAGAAGTGGCAAGCTAATTGGCAAGAATCCGGCATTTATCATGCCCAGAACACTAGTGGGAAACCCAAATATTACATGCTTATAGAGTTTCCTTATCCCTCTGGTGAGAGATTGCATGTTGGTCATGCCAGAAGTTATTGCGCGTTCGACGCAGTATCTAGATATAAAAGAATGACTGGCTACAACGTATTATATCCAATAGGGTGGGATGCTTTTGGTTTACCTGCGGAAAATTACGCGATCAAAACAGGAATTCACCCAAGAATAACTGTTAAAAAAAATATAGAGAATGCAAAAAAACAGGCAATATCTTGGGGTTTATCTTTTGATTGGGAGCGAGAAATAAATACAACTGAACCTTCATACTACAAATGGACTCAATGGATATTTTTACAACTATATAAAAAAGGTTTGGCATATAGGGCTGAGATAGCTGTGAACTGGTGCCCTTCTTGTAAAATCAACTTAGCTAATGAGGAAGTTATAGCCGGAAATTGCGAGCGTTGTGGTTCAAGCACTCAAAGAAGATTTCAAAAGCAGTGGCTGTTAAAAATAACTGCATACGCAGAACGTCTACTTAATGATTTAGAGACAGTTAACTATAGAAATGACATAAAAACCCAACAAATTAACTGGATAGGTAAGAAGGAGGGGTTAGTAATCTCATACCCTGTTGATGATACAGAGTATTCTATCGACTGTTTTACGACCAAGCCCGAGACTAATTTTGGGGCCTCATTTATTGTTTTAGCACCTGAAAACCCTCTAGTGGATAAGATTGTTGTAGATACGCATAAAGCTCGTGTGCATAAGTATGTTCAAGAGTCTATGAAGAAGAGTGAACTTGAGCGACAGCTGGAAACCACTAACAAAACAGGCGCTTTTACTGGAGCATATGCCACAAATAGATTAAACGGAAAGAAATTGCCGATATATGTTGGTGACTTTGTGTTGCCTGAATTTGGCACCGGTGCACTGGTAGGAGTTCCCGCGCACGACATAAGAGATTATGAGTTTGCTAACGTGTTTGATTTGGACTTAATTTATGTTGTAGATACAGAAGAAACAGATAGTGGCAAATGTGCCCACGAATATGAAATGTCCTGTAAATCCATTAACTCTGAAATGTTAAATGGACTAGATGTTGTATCAGCACGGAACAAAATTTCAGATTATTTAGTTCAAAAAGGTTGGGCAAAGAAGAGTGTTACATATCATCTTAGAGATTGGGTATTTAGTAGACAGCATTACTGGGGTGAACCTATTCCGATCATACATTGTCCTACTTGTGGCGAAGTTCCCTTAGAGGAGTCTTCTTTGCCTTTAGAACTTCCTTTCGTGGAGAAATACCTTCCTACGGATACAGGAGAGTCTCCCTTAGCTGCTATTGACTCTTGGGTAAACGTAACGTGCCCCAAATGTGGTACACCAGCAAAGCGTGAAACTGACACCATGCCCAATTGGGCAGGTTCGTCATGGTATTTTTTGAGATATCTTGATCCAGCTAATAATACAGAGCTTGCATCAAGAGATATTTTGAAGCATTGGTTACCCATAGATTGGTATAACGGTGGATTAGAGCACACTACGCTGCATCTACTATATTCCAGATTTTGGTACAAGTTTTTGTTTGATATTGGAGTTGTACCTACAGCAGAACCTTATGCTAAGAGAACATCGCACGGTGTTGTTCTAGGTCCGGATGGTTTGAGAATGAGTAAAAGCCGAGGTAATGTCATAAATCCAGATGACATCATTCACGCTTACGGTGCGGATACCTTGAGGCTTTATATCATGTTTATAGGACCATTTGAACAAAATGTTGCTTGGAGTAACGAGGCTGTGCTTGGAGTTCGTAGGTTTTTAACCAAGTATTGGTCTCTAGTTCAATCAACTCTAGCAGCGGGTAATAGAGAATCCTCTCCAGAGGCCTTAGAAATTGTTTCTACTTTGATTAGAAAAGTCGAATCTGATCTGGTAAATATGAAATTCAATACATCAGTCGCATTCATGATGGAAACACTTAACAGACTTTCAGCTATAAAAGACCAAGTAGGTAGGGATGTAGTTAAACTTCTTACACTAGCTATGGCTCCCTGCGCACCACATATTACCGAAGAGGTCTGGAACCTATTGGGGGAGAAGGGAAGTATACACACCAGCAATTGGCCTGATGTGTCCCATATAAAAGTATTAAGTAGTGTTGCTACCATTGTTGTTCAGGTTAATGGAAAAGTAAGAGGCACGTATCAGGCAAGCGCTGAATTGGTTTCAAACGAAGACTTACTGATAAAGGAAATATTAATTGCGTTAAATATGCGGGAAAAACATGGTATTGATAATAACACGCCAAGAAAATACCTTAGTGGTAAGCTAGTAAATTTCATAAAATAATCATCCTACGTTAAATATGCGGGAAAAATATATTCTACCGTAGTTAGACTTGCCCTTGTTTATTTCTATCTATTCATCTTTTATAACTTAATAATGTTTGCAGAGGACAATTCGAAACACAGTTATATTAAATTGTTGATTTTCCCGGTTTTGATTGTAGTGATAGCTTTAAGCATATACTTAAAGAAGATAGATACAGATAAAAACACTATAGAGGAGGTTGTGGGGGAGGAAGCGCCTAAAGTCATGCCAGCCGCTACATTAACAGTAGAGATTTCTGGTGGTGTAAAAGTACCGGGTATATATAAATTCACACATAACGACGCTCGTGTATATGAGTTGATTAGTCATGCTGGGGGATTTGTAGGGGATACTGATATAGAGTGGGTTCAGTTGAAATTCAACCTTGCAAGAAAAATTGTTGATGGTGAGAAAATATATATACCTTATCTTTGGCAAAAAGAAACAGTTCTTGAAGATATCGCTAACAACGCACCTAAAGCACCCGTAGAACAAACAGCGCAAAATGTCATATCTGACAGTAAGCTGGATCTTAACACCGCATCTATGGAAGAGCTTGATTCGCTTCCAGGTGTTGGTACTGTTTATGCACAGAAAATAATCTCAGCGAGGCCTTATTCTACTGTGGAAGATTTAGTAAGCTCTAAGGCAGTCACAGCCAAAATATATGATCAGATTAAGGATCTGGTTTATGTTCGCTAGAAAATACGGCTTCCTGGGCTTACTTTTGTTTTTGGCAGTAATAAGAGTAATCTATTGTAGGGCAGCGGGTGCTGAGGAACTTAACTTGCAACCGCTATTAGCTCCATTCTCAGATATTAGGCAGACTTTTGAAAAATCAATTTCCGGTCAATTTGAAGCCCCTGAATCATACCTATTAATGGGTATCCTTCTCGGTTCTGATTTTTTAAAATTCGATCGTAGGTTTAACGACGTCTTAGTATCTACTGGAACAATTCATGTTGCTGTAGTATCCGGATACAACTTAAGTGTTGTATTAAATTTATTTGAAAAGTTTTTTGGTAAGTCGTATACGTTTACCAAAATTACCGCAACACTTCTTATGACCTTAACTTATGCGTTAATTAGCGGTTTTGAACCTCCAGTCATTAGGGCTTGGGTAATGCTGCTTCTGTCTTTATTAGCAAGATTTAGCGGTAGAAATATTTCCAGCTTATACGCTCTTCTGGTTTCTGGGGCTATTATTGTCATAATTATTCCTTTTATGGCAAGTAGTTTAAGTTTTCAGTTGAGCTTCATGGCCACTTTAGGGCTTATTTTGTTCTCAGACATGTTTTCCGGTATGCTGCATTGGCTTAAGATACCAAGAGAGTCGTACTTACTAGAAGATTTTATAGCATCTTTAAGCGCACAGTTAATGGTGTTGCCCTTGATATCAAATAAATTTGGAATTATAAACATACTTGGATTGTTATCCAACTCTGTAGTGTTGTGGGTAGTACCTTACATAACCTTACTGGGATTTTTATTTCTTGCGATAAACTTGTTTAACACCTTTTTAGTTTCCACGGTTGTTTTGATCTTGAAAATACCTCTGAAGTTTTTTGTCTATGTCTTGACCGAACTATCAACGCTTTCTTCTATGAACATATATTTTAGGATGTCTGACTGGGCAATGTTTCTTTACTATTTTATTATTGTGACTCCCCTAGTCTTATCCTATTTTTTTCGTCTGCACAAAGTATATAAACGGTAATGGCAACAAGCTTATATTTATATGGTATGATCATTTTGATCTATGGTTGATTTAGTAAAAAAACTACAAACAGATATATCCGCAGCAGTTAAATCGCTGTATCAGTTGGAAATACCTTCGAGTGAGATTTTTATAGAGCATCCGGAAAATATGGAATGGGGTGATTATGCAACTAACATTCCGTTAAAGTTAGCCAAGGTTCTCAAGCAGGGACCAATGGAGATTGCCAAAAATCTACACTATGAGCTTCGCTCGATGGAAACTCTTGTAAATAAAAATCACTCTATGCCGCAAATATTTACTGATATTTCCATTGCATCTCCAGGCTTTATAAACTTCAAACTTAGTACAGAATGGTTAATATATTTACTCACAGAGATTGTGGAGCAAAAAAATAATTATGGGTCTGTGAATTTAGGTGGGGGTAAACGCGTGTCTTTAGAGCATTCCAATGTAAATCCAAATAAGGCGGCTCATGTGGGGCATCTCAGAAACGCTTGTATAGGCCAATTTATTGAGCGTACTTATGAGTTTTTGGGTTACGATGTTAATGTGCAATATTATGACAACGATCTTGGTGTCCAAGTTACTACATCTCTTATGGGTATGGAAAAAATCAAGGAGCTATCTCCTGCTGCATACGAAAAATACGACCATTATGCTTGGGATGTATATTCAAGGATGGAAGCTCAAATAAGTGCTGACGCAGAGTTACGGAAGGAACGACAGGATTTAATGTCCCAACTTGAAAAAGCTGATTCAGATGTATCGATAAAACAAGAAAAACTTGCACAAAGAATTCTTGAGGAGCAACTGAAGACCTTTCATGATTTGTCATTCGATTATGATGTTATTGTAAGAGAGCGAGATATTGTGAGCCTGAAGTTTTGGGATAGAGCCTTTGCCTTAATGAAAGGTAATCCGAGTTTTTACCTTGCCACAACTGGGCCTTCATCAGGATGCTGGTTAGTCAGAATGTCTGATGGGCATATTAATTCACAAGAAGGTACTGATCTAGTTGAGGAAGATAAGATTATAGTACGCAGTAATGGTGTTCCTACTTATACAGGTAAGGATATTGCCTATCATATGTGGAAATTCGGCCTGCTAGGGGGAGACTTCTTTTATAATCATTTTGATGCAGCTTCTCAACAGAAACCTCTTTACATAACTTCGTACAACAATAACCATTCTTCACAAGACATCACTTTTTCAAATGCGGCATTGGTCATAAATGTCATAGACATGAAACAAACCTATGCTATGGAAGCTGTAAAAGTGGCTTTAGAGCACCTGAATTATAAAGAACAGGCCAAAAATATGATTCACGTAAATTATGGCTTTGTATACTTATCCCCTTTGACTGCGCAACACTTGGGGATGGACGTATCTGAAGGTAAAGATCGATATGAAATGAGTGGGAGAAAGGGCTGGGGTATCAAAATAGATGACTTTATCACTAGTATTGAGAACAAACTTATTTCTGACTTTGGGAATTTTGAAAACATAAAATCTGTACGTAATGGTGCCATTAAATTTGAAATGCTTAAATATAATACCTTTCAAGACATAACATTTGATCTTAGCACTGCACTAAATCAGAAGGGTTTTACAGGGCCCTATATACAGTACACATATGCAAGAACATGTGCGTTGCTAGATAAGGCAGGCGACTCATATGATGCGGGCCTAAGTTCCTATCTAGCAAAGAATGCGCACGATTTTACATCCTCAGAAATCGACATTTTACGTCACATATATAAATTCTCCGAAACTGTACTTGAATCCGCGACTACGTATTCTTCTAATACTTTGTGTACGTTTCTTTTCTCATTGTGCCAGAAGTTTAATCAGTTTTATGCCGAAACACCAATATTGAAGGAAGTGGATTCTGAAAAGCGCTACCTTCGCATACTTATCACTCAGTCAGTCCAGCAAGTAATACATAATGGATTATTTCTATTGGGAATAGAATCTCCAACTAGAATGTAGAGATGTTTTGATAGTATAATACTTTTGATGAAATCAACGTCAAACAACAGAAACCCCGGTTTTCTTAGACGCTCTTTTAGATCCTTGCTTTCTATCACAGTTCTGTCTGCGCTTGTTCTTTCTATATCCTACTTTATCAAGTATGTTTCTACCTTAGATACCGAAACTGCCTTAAATTACACAGCGCCTCTCTTGGGGAGATTAGGTATTGATAAAGAGAGCGTAGGTGAGGTTGCAGGGAAAGTATCCGTGCGTGTGTCTCAGGACATTGAGGAGCTAAATGGAGCGGCTCCATTCGTTGAGGCAAATACAGACCCTGTTGTGGTAAAGCAAGATAGTTTGTTAAAGATAGCTGTGTTAGCAGATTCTCACGATGATTCGGTAAATTTGGCATCTGCTCTTGATCTAGCTTCTAAAAACAATGCCAATTTGATTTTCCATTTGGGAGACATCACTAATCTTGGTTTGATTGAAGATCTAGAAAAGGCAAAGGAGCTTTTGGAGGCAAGTACTGCCCCTTATTTTGCTCTGCCCGGAGATAGAGATTTATGGCAATCTGTAGGCACACAGAATTTTCTAGAAGTGTTTGAGAGTGATTTTCATACTGTAACATTCAATGGGATAAACCTTGTATTACTTAACAACAGCGCGACCTATACTCCGATTAGTCAAGAAACACTAGATGCTTTTGCTTCGGCATTGTTGAACGCTGATTTCGTATTTTTATCGCAACCTTTGTACCATCCGCTAAACAGCAAATCCATGGGTTACGATGCTGAGGGAGAGATAGTACAGGAGCTATACGATCAGGCACAAAGTATCCTCACCCTTGTAAGGGCTTCAAATGTAAAAGCAGTAATCTCTGCTGAACACCATATATCCAGTAACTATTCCGATCCTGTAAAACCCGAATTGCGCCATATAACGGTTGGGGCAGTAACTTCCACCGTAAACAATCGCCCGCAGCGCCTGCTCCAGAGCCCAAGATTCTCAATACTTAATGTGTTTGAAGACAGGAGTTTCAAAATGGAAGAAATTATTCTTCCCTAGACTTATCTGCTACTTTTTGCTATTTTTCTAACCATGATAGAAAGATCTTTAATACTAATAAAACCGGATGGTGTAAAAAGAGGTTTGGTTGGAGAAATCCTTATGCGCTTTGAACGTGTTGGCTTAAAAATCGTGGCTGCCAAGATGATCCAAGCAACAGAGCAAATGGGCGTTGATCACTATCCTTCCTCACAAGAATGGTTGTCTACTGTAGGTGCGAGGACAATAGATGATTGCGAGAAATATGGTATAGATTTGATGGCCAACATGGGTACCACGGATGCTGTAGAAATAGGAAAAATAGTGAAACAATGGAATGTGGACTTTTTAACTTCAGGCCCCGTGATGGCTTTTGTGTTAGAAGGAGTGAATGCAATCGAACGTGTAAGATCTTTGGCAGGCAGTACAATTCCTGCTAAATCCGCCCCAGGAACTATCAGGGGAGATTATTCTCTTGATTCTGCCATAGTAGCCAACAAGCTTAAGCGTACAATTTATAATCTTATTCACGCTTCTGGATCTACTCAAGAGGCAGAAGAGGAGATAAAGCTTTGGTTTGGTGACGATAAAACCCATTCCTATAGACGAGTTCACGAAGATCTTTACTCCTACTAATTTAGCAAGTAAGATCATCTTTGATGGAGTTTCCAATATTTAACACTAGAATACTTTCTAAAGGTAAGACATACGATCTAACCGATGCTTCCCAAAGGTACAGTTACTTTCATGACAAGGCTGGCGCAGAAATTGAAGCAATCAAAGAGTATTTAGAGACAAATGCTTTTGTGGGTTTTTTGCTGGCCAAAAAGCAAGCTGGTAAGGGCACATACTCCAAGATGCTGCAAGAAGTTTTGGGCGAAGATCGTTTGGCACATGTGTCAGTAGGTGACATAGTGCGAGATGTAGACCTAGCCACCAAAGATGCTTCGTATCGCACGGAGTTAGAAATTTACATGCAAAAACATTACAGAGGCTTTGTTTCCTTAGACCAAGCCTTTGACGCATTTTATTCACGCTCTCAAGATAAATTATTGCCAACTGAATTTGTACTCACCTTAGTGAAACGTGAAATAGAGAAGGTAGGTAGAAAGGCATTATTCATTGATGGTATACCAAGAGACCTCGATCAAATTTCTTACTCATTGTTCTTTAGAGAACTCATTAACTTTAAAAATGACCCCGACTTTTTTGTACTCATTGATACTCCTGAAGAACTCATTAGCGCAAGATTGAGTGGTAGGCGCGTATGTCCTATCTGCAAGACTTCTAAGAACATATATTTTAACCCAACTACGCGCGTGGTATTCAATAAGGAAACCCATTCATATGTGCTAATTTGCGACAATAAAGACTGTTCAGGATACAAAACAGCAGAGTGTGTATTAAAAGAAGGGGATAGCGCAGGCATTTCTCTTATCCGAGCACGTTTGGAATCTGACGGGCAATTAATGGAGAAAGTCGGAACCCTAGCAGGCGTACCTAAGATCAATTTGCGTACTTCAATTCCGGTAGAAAAGAAAGAAGCCAATATGGAAGATTATGAGATCGCCCCGGAATTTGTATACAGTGGGGAAGATCCTGTACAAATCTCTTCTAGACCATTTATATTTAGAGACGACTTTGGCGTTGAATCACATAGCTTAATGGCAGCTTCCGTAGTTTTGTCATTGATTTATCAGATACACGCCGTTTTAAATCTCCAACAACCAGCTAACTAACCTATAACATTTGCCGCTAACATCAGGGCGTGCTATTATATGTAAAATCTTTAGAGGAGGTAGTTATGACACCTGAAATGCTTGAAATGATTTGGCGCGCCTTTGTTTCTGAAAACCCAAATTGGCGTGCTGTAGTAGATGCTATCCTTGAGAACAATTTGGTTTTTGTAATACCGGCGTCTACATCTACTGTTGGTAGTGTTGGAGATTTGAAGATGGGAGACGTGATTGTTTTGGAGCCTGGTATCAAAGGCCGAAAACCTATTTTTAGGATTGATGCGGCAGGAAATATCACCTGTGTCAATCATGGCTCAACTTCTACAAGGGATACTGCCGATTTTATCGCATGGCTTTTGCATGTGAGTGAAAGATGGAGTAGTGAGCCTGAAACCGAACTTGCAGACAGATTTTTTGCAACATTAGGTGAATTTAAATAGACCAGTTAAAAAAATAATCCCCTATGTGGCGTGTTTATCACTTCCACTAGGGGATTTTTCTTGTTTTGCCTAGGTACAAGGGCAAATCTTCAACTCTTTTAGAAGAACTTGTCACCACCTAGTTCTATATAGAGCGTAAGAAGACTCAGTATCACTGCCATAAGATTTAGCAGAGAGTTGATACCCGCTAATACTGCAATTACCAGAAACTTCTTTTCCTCACGTGCCTTCCTGTAAGAGGCAAAACATACAACCGCAATACCTGCAAAAATTATAACTAGCAAGACTTTTACTACTATCAAAAGTATTGAAACTACCATTGCTTTGTCTCCTTGTTACTGTATGGGGCTGATTCCAGTGTTATACCTTCAGGTTTCGCTGTATAGCGGATTATTGTTTCTTGTAGACCCACGTTTGTATTGCCCGATAGTGTACTGTACAAATGATGATTTGTAAAACCAGAATATAGTTATAGATACTAATTTTCTTTAGGAGGGTGCTTTCCTAGAAAGATTATCACTGCAGTACCCACAGCAAGAACCGCGAATATGAGATAGACGAGTGCAAGAGTGTTTATATTCATGATGAAATCCTTTCTAGCCTCAAGGATACCCACCACAAAAAAAACGTCAAGCCTATACCCGCTAACATAACAGGTGCAAGTTCATCTAGCGCTGATGGGCTTACTAGGGGACTTATAACTAATGAACCCAAAAACACCTGGCCTGCGTTATCAAATATGTTTGAGAATCTTTTTAGTTGATTGATAGTGAATAACATTATGGAGAAATTTATAACATACTGAAGTTCTAGAACCAGTGTCTGTATTCTACTGACACTAGAGTACAGCTCAGATTAGCGGTAGTTCACTGATTTCTGTAATTCCTGTTTGATATTTATTACCCCCGTCAGATCCTCTCCGAGAGTACTTTAACCTTGAGGAGCACCCGGCGCAGCGCGTAATAAACAAGGATATTAATGAAAAACAAAGCCAATAAAGCTAGTGGAACAAAAACTGATCCGGTTTTTGCAATCAAGGCAGTTGTACCCATCACAGCAAGCAATGTAATCACTGCTAAAATGCTATCAGTAAAGTCCACATGAGTAAGCCACTTTACAGTATGAAGAACAGTTCCGGTTATTAACCACCAGAAAAAGAAACCCTGCATTATGTCTTGGCTGTTTAGTGCCGCATCCCCATCTTTTATGCCTAATGCAACAAAAAGAACTCTTACAAAAGAAGTTTCAGCCGATGATCCTGCTACCAAAATCATTGCCATAGTAAGACAATAAAGCACTACATATGTAAGAGGCATATAACTGATATATTCTAAAATAAACTCAAAAATCTTTAATATAGTGACGGGTTTTATAGAAACGTTTCTACTTCGCATGTAATAAATTATAACGTACAAGTTGATAAATGGCGGAGGGCATGG
>CAYNBT010000015.1:0-9226 GCA_964396025.1 uncultured Candidatus Saccharibacteria bacterium
TGGTGGGCAAGGAGGGACTTGAACCCTCACCCCTTACGGGACACGGTCCTAAGCCGTGCGCGTATGCCAATTCCGCCACTTGCCCATGTACGGGCAATTCTATCATAAATTATTCTTTTGGAATCGAGTTTAGGAAAGTCGCGCTATTTAAGTGCAATCTCAGTGATTTGATTGCTAAAGAATCTTACTCCCCTAGCCCAGTTGTATGAGTTTGGAGGTGTATAAATTGGGGCGATTTCTTCAATAGTGTCAAAGCCTTTGGAAAAATAGCCTTTGTTTAATCCCTCTCCAACCACGTGAATAGCCTCATCATAAGAATTGAATGCGATATAGTTGTTTCCGTAAACACCCCATCCAAATGGGTTGTAGGTTCCTTCTATCAGGAATTTGCCACAGGTTGATTCCATACAAGATATGGAAGGTAAAAGTCTGTAGTCAATATTGTAAAGATCTGCAACTTCTACAAATGTATCGGCGCTGCCTTTTAAAGGAGATTTGTATTTCTCAAAAAAGTTTTCTAATGACGCTACTCTATCCACTCTAATGTATGAGATTTCCTCAGTTACACCAACAATTTCTTGCTCATTAATGCTTTTTTGTGCGGCAAATGTATTGTGAGCTGCAAAAATTCCTGTAATCAGCGCTACAGTTATAAATGAAACTATGTGAATAACTAGATTAATTTGTTTGCTCATACCTTCTTTCTGCACACAACACTTTGCGTATGCACGCAAGTTTATGTGCAAAATTAAAGATACTTTGGGCTATATAGCAGGAAAAAGAGGCAATTTACATTTTCAGTACTTGGTTATTATAACAAATATTTCAGAATCCGGCAACCTATAGTGGAGGGGTTTTTGATGGTAGATTTATGGGGTTTCGTAATGAGCTATCTCGTCTCTAAAGAACTTCACGCCTTCACACCAAGATCCTTTGGAAGGAGGGGTATAGATTTTCATGATGTCGCACGGTTCAGTAATCCCTTGCGAGAAAAATCTGGTGCTCATGTATTTTGAAACTGTTTGTATTCCGTGCTCAATGCTGTCGAATTGTTTAACATGCGCACCCCAAACTCCCCAGCCGTACAAATTGTATGTTTCTTCACCGTCTACTTTGGGTGTGTTTTTACCGCAGCTTGATTCTTGAAATGCAACAGCCGCCACCATCCAATAAGGAATGTTGTTTTCATCAGCATGTTGTACGAATAAATCTCCTGTGCCCGTAATTGGGCAATTGTATTTTTGAAACACCTTATTGATTTTGACTGCTCTTGCATCCCCTTCTTCCAGGTTGGTAGATGTTGATCCCATGACCATTGGTTGGCCTGCAAATACAGAATACTTTATTGTTGGTTTGTTGGTAAATATTGCAGGTTGTGTTGCTATCCATGCCAAAAGCACGAACGACGCCACACCAGAAAAACCGAACCAAGTCAAAAGTAAGGGTTTTTTTAGCTGAGCTAAGAAAGATACTTTCGCCGGTTCTGGATCAAAAATTTGTTGGACAGTTTCTTTTTCCATATTGAACTCTATAAATTCTAGCATAATTTTGATTACGCTACATTTTGCTAGGAAGCCCTAAAATAATTTCCAATTAAGAATCCCATAAATACTGCTGCGCCGGCCACAGTTACCATGCGTAGGCCGCCTCTAAGTGTTTTTGATGGTAAGTACCCCAAAACGAACAACGCCAAAAGTGTTACCGCTACAGAAAGGTATTTAGCAATATCTGTTTCAAGAATTATGTATGGGAAGAGTGGTATAAATCCGGTGAGAAAGTATGAGAAGAACATAATAATTCCACTAACAATAGGACTTGCTCTATGTTTTTTTCTACCGTCCAACTCGTGAGTTGAGGTTTCGGTTAGGAATGAACCGGCACCCATAGATAGTGATTCAACTGCAACAACAATCAGGCCGGTGAGCAAAATACTGGATTTGTTTTGATTGGCACTCGCAATTCCAAATATAACTCCTACAGTCGAAACTAAACTATCCTCTGCTCCAAAAATTAAGCTTCTAAAATAATCCGGAAGTATTTTTTTCATGAGTTTATTCTATGCTTATCTGCAATTTGTGTGAAGCACCGCCTCAGGATTGTGATAAAATTTTGGTTAGTAATTATTTAGGAGGCTCAAATGAACTTGATAGAAAAAATAAAGAGCATGCTTGGTTTGTCCAGCCAGTCACCTGTACAAAATCAAACTCCTCAACAAAATACATCTGGTAACAATACTCAAAATCCACAGATGTAATTAACGGACTTATTCCCAACGGGAAGAAGAGACTTCGGTTAGGTAGACTTGCTACATTGTGTGCACTGCAAAGACCGAAGTCCTTCATTCCATAATCCACAAAAAGCCCTTTTGGGCTTTTTGTGTTGTATGATTAATTTATGAATTTTTCACTAAATCCGCACATTCAAGAATTACTTGAGATTTCGCGCCATGTTCAGTTGTTACGCGGCGTATGTAACTTGCTCGAATGGGATCAGGAGACAATGATGCCCTCTAAAGCTGCTGCTGCAAGGGCGGAGCAAGTTGCGGCGGTGGATTCTTTGGCCCATTCCGTTCTAACATCTGCCCAAGTTGCTAAGGTTTTGTATAACTGTAAGGTAGAAGTTTCAAAAAAGCCTGATGAATTTGCGGATTGCGATAAAGCTTTGTTGAGGCAGTTCAAAAGATACCACACAAAAGCTAGTAAATTGCCTGCTGAGTTTGAGCGTGATCTTTCATTGCATTCTTCTCGTTCTGTTGAATCTTGGCGCGAGGCCCGCAACAAATCAGATTTCTCTATCTTTGAGAAGGACTTGGCAAAAATGGTTGAGTTAAAGAAAAAAGAAGCTGAATTACTGGGATATGAGGGTTCGCCTTACAATGCTTTACTTGATCAATTTGAAGAAGGCTTAACTGTGGAATTTCTAGATTCCGTGTTTGGGCCACTTAAGGAATTTTCATCCAAGTTGCTTGCCGAAATTATGGCAACAAAGAAGGTTATAGATACTTCTATTTTTGCTAGAAATTACAATGTAGACACGCAGTACGTATTTAGCCACGACTTAGCAATGGGTTTGGGTTTTGATTTTAAAGCCGGAAGACTTGACCGATCCACTCACCCTTTTACTTCGGAATTTGGTACATCCACCGATGTACGTATTACGACAAGATTTTTTGAAAACCAACTTTCAGCCTCTATCATGGCCACTGTACATGAAACCGGCCACGCCTTGTACGAGCAAGGTGTTGATGATGCACTAGATTCTACGTGTCTGGGTAGTGGTGTCTCTTTAGGCATTCATGAATCCCAATCGCGTCTTTGGGAAAATATGGTGGGAAGATCGCCGGAATTTTGGCAGCATTGGTACCCAAGGCTTGTCCAGCTTTTTCCTCAGTTAGCACAAGAAGAACAAACTGTTTTTGTAGCGGCTCTGAATAAAGTGCATCCAGGATTTATTCGCGTGGATGCCGATGAAGTCACCTACAATTTACATATTTTGTTGCGTTATGATATTGAACGAGATTTAATCGAAGGGAAAATTCAAGTAAAAGATTTACCAGACATTTGGAATATCAAAATGAACGAGTACTTGGGTATTACTCCTGATACTATTGCAAACGGTGTATTGCAAGACATTCATTGGTCGGGAGGTGCGTTTGGATACTTCCCTACTTATTCGTTAGGCAACCTGTACGCAGCGCAGTTTTGGAACGCGCTCAAGAAAGATATTCCCAATATTGCAGAATATATTGCTAAGGGCGAATCTTTAGTAATCTTGAACTGGCTACGCGACAAAATACATAAGTTTGGTGCTGTTTACCCTGCCCGCGAGCTTTGCACAAAAGTTACCGGCGATGAACTAAACAGTTGGTACCTAATGGATTATCTAAATCAAAAGTATCGTACGATTTACGGGATTTAGTTTGGTTTGAGCTAGAATGTCCATAACCTATATAAGTGAGGCATCTACATTGCACTTGTGACCAGAGTGAGCATTTTGGTCTTACTTTTATTCCCAACTAACTCGAAGCATTAATTTGTTTCGGGAGAGTTTTGTTGTTTCTTACATATCTAACTCGCATCGATTTCATCTAGTTCATCTAGTTCATTATAGTTAGTAGGGCTATCTCCTTCCGCCCTTATTCTGTTTAGAAGGTCAGTAGCTAGCAAATCTTCCTCCAAGTCAATGTTATCTAGCCAACTTTCAAAATCTTCTTGAGATAAGGTATCGTGTGCTCGCCCTATTGCGTACTCTCTGTCTTCTTCATCACGTCTTGCAAATTCTCGTTGCCAATATGTAGTCATGTTCCATGCATTTTGTTTTGGATTCCAAGATAGGATGTTTACAGCATCCGGAAAGTTAGCTGGTTCAAGGTTCTTTTCTCTCTTTCTCCAGGTGTATGTACTTCTTGGTATATCTTCTCTGTACTCCTTTGCTGCCTTTTCATCAAAACCACCATTAAAATTTGCTATTTGGTTTGGTGTTTTTCCAATTATTGACTCATTGAGAATGTCTATATCTAAATCTCTCCAAAAAGGTTTTAACATTGTGTAAGCACTTCGTGCATAATCAGTGTCTATGTCGGCAATATCTTGTAATTTTGCTTCAACTTCTCCAGGATTCACCGTATTTGTTATTTCGAGTAAAATCTTTCCTAGATCCGTTTGATACCATCCTAGTTTGGTTCTGGAAAACTTTTCTGCAAACGCATGTCGGTACTGAGGTTCAATGCTACCAGCAAGTGCGAAAGGATTTAGTGCCTTAAACAGCACGGGATCTTCAAGTGTTTTTATAGCAGCTAACCTTCCCGTTGGCTCGTTTGTATATCTTGCCATTGTAGCTAGTGCTATATCCTCTATTGATTCTGTTCCGTTGAGATGTAGTAAGTCTGTATTCACCTCGGAGGTTACAACGTTTGAGGACGTATGGTTATACATGCTTATCACGTTTGCTATGCTACCAACCCTTAACTCATAACCTGCGCCCGGTACTAAAGTTGCCCTTACCTCATTTGTTCTGTGTCTATAACTTTGTCTTACTCCAAGTGGGTAATCAGCTGAAGTCAGGATACCTCCCAAATAGATCCCATCCCTATGCACCCGACTATCGAAATGTAGATGTAAACTTGATTGCCCCTGAGCATATTGTCCCATATAAAGCCCCAGCTCGTTTAAATCTTGCAGGTAGCTAGAACCATATAATAAAGACTCCTCACTGGTTTCTTTAACTATCTCAAGATTCGTGAGTTGTATGGTGTCAGTTTTCAGCTTCCATCCCCTAGGTAATAAGGGCATTCCTTCAAGTTGAACTGCATCTTCTGATGATCTCCCTACCTCAGCAAATTCTACTTCCATGCCAACCTTACCTGGTTTGATTTTATCTAAGTCCTCGGCCAGTATTATTCCCCTAGCCAATTTCCTGAGTTCCTCGCTATTATCCAGGATGTTTTGAGGTGTGCCTGTGAGCCTTTCTCTCATACTTTCTCTTCGTTCATTTTGCGCTTTTATCCAGCTGGATTCTGGGGAGTCTTGTGCCAGTTCTAGATTCATTCTAAAGGCTAACGGATGCATTAAATCCCCATTGTCTCGTTCTCTGTCCATTTGATTCAATAGTGTTTCTTTTTGAGATGTAGCAATCTCCATGGTATACAATATATCGTACAATCTTCTACGAGCATTATTGTCTAAATCTTTCTTATCAAGTAACTCTACTATACTGCTAGTAAGATCAGGCATCTCCGGTAACAACAATGTGACTTCAGCACGTCTGTGAACGTTGAGAAGTTCCCTATACTTGTTGAGTTGCATGCCCATCTGTTTTTTAGCTCCATATTTAAATTCATCGTGCTCAAGCATGTTAATTAACTCTATACCTAAGATTTCTACACCTCCGGGTTCACTGATTCTCTGTGGATGCTCTTCGCCGTTTATAATCTTTACTTTGTCAGTCACAACACGGCTTACAGATTCGGTCTCTATGGTTATTTCTGTCTGTATTGATGGGTGGTACCCATGTGAACCTAATGCCCTGAACACATATAAAGGATTACGAGTTCTCCCCATTATCTTTTCATCATTTGCTATTTTTCTTTCAAGATACAAATCAGTAGCATGTAAAGCTTGGGCAATCTCGCTTGCGTTTAAGCGGTGATTCCTTGCTTGAGGTTCCCCCAGTAAAGTTTCTATCTCTTCCTTTTTCGCGACATGTATAGGTTTTGCATCTACTAAAAGTGCGCTGTCTCCTTTAGCTATCCTACCTGCGCCCTTGGGTAGGGTTATTCCTGCCTCTGTAGTTTCGGTATCATCAAGCAAAATATTCCCATCAAGTTTTTTTGGTATTTCTGTCCGTGCAATTGAAATAGGTTGGCTATAGGTATCTAACGTAACCAAATCCCCCATTGCTTTTGCCTTGGCTATTATTTCGGCTTGTTCCTTCAGTCTCTTTTCTTCTACTCTCTTGTTCAGGGTGTCTGCCTTCCCTGATATCTCTTCTCGATCGCGTTGGGAAAAATCTTTTTCTCCTCCAGGTACAATAAGTCCGGAACTATTAAATCCGAATCCTTCCATCTCATATGCTTTTGGTGACATGCTTATATGATACCTTAAGTTAATTTATATATCACTTAAATTTTGTAGTATCATAAAACCATGCCACCAGAAATTTCTCAAAATAATCAAGTAGAACAGCCACAGATACCCGCACATACAAGCACGCCAAAAAATGGTGTTTGGCTTATTGTGCTTGTTTTTTTACTTTCGGTGTTAAGTACGTTAGCATATTCATTTGCAGCGGCTTACTACAACAGTAAAAACGTAAAATATACTGCAGTTCCGCAAAAAAACAATGTTGCATCCCCAAAATGCGAGATAAAGACTCCATATAAAAATCAAACCAAAATTGAGGTTGCGGGTGTGCAAAAAATTAAAGATTCCGATGAAGCACGCCGTCTGGAAATTTTGTACAAAGACGACATTGATGCCCTACTAAAGGATTCTGGTGAAAAATTTGAAGACTATGGCTGGAATGTGAGCAAAGACGGAAGCATGCTTGCGTTTGTGGCAACAAAGCAAGAATCGTTGGGCAACGAGCCCCTGAAAGCTCTCCAGACTGTTTATACCTATTCGTTTGAAGAAAAAGAACTAACCAAAACTTACACTCAGGTTCACGAACTTGTTGATTCAACAATGGGAAAGTTTTCACGAGTAAGTAAGCTGCTTTTTAGCCCTTCAGGTAAAGATCTCTATATTGGCACACACTCAGGCGTTAAAGTTTATTCGCTGGATTCGGGTAAAATATCAACGCTGTTTGAAAATCCTGAATCAGAAGAAGGAGCCTACTCTTTTAGTCCTATTGTTTCTTCTCCTGATGAGAAGTATTTGGTGATTGGAGCAGGGATGTACGAAGGCATGTACGACCTTCTATACAATTTTGATACAGCTGAGTTAGAGAAACTCGGCTTTACAAGTTACGTTGGCGGAAAGCGCGTGGTTGATTGGTATAACGATAAGATGATTTTAAGCGTAAGTCTTTGGTCCAAAGAAGATCTGTCTGACGGTCTATATCTTGTTGATCCTGAGACACTAACGCCTACAGGGCTGTTGACACTAAAGTCGGATGGTTTTATTTATGAGACGCAGCTACATGGGGATTACCTGTTTTATACTTTCAATGATGACGAAGTTACAGATAAATTCACCTGCACGAATGCAGATACAATGTTCCAAATAACCTCAAAGAGTGTTGAAATTCGAATGCTTAACCTAAAAACGAAAGAAGAAAAAGTGATATTTAGCCTGGACACTACCAATGTTTATGGTGTAGAGGATCCACCATATGACCTTGTACGTTATGCTGTAGACAAAATAAATGGCCGTGATGTGCTAGTTATCAGCACAAAAAAGCACACCGGATTTTACGATACAAAGGAGCCTTTGGAGAATTATTTCATTTATGCGTATGATCTAGCTGACCAAACGCTTAAAAGTGTAGAAACAAAATAGCTACCAAAGAGCTTTTGTGGATTCCTTGGTAGCTTGGTGACATGTTGCTAATCAATCTAAATGGCTCTTGATTCTGTCATCAAATGGTAAGGTCATTATTAATGCTTTAGTTTGTTCTGCGGATCGTTTGTACATCCACTTGCCTTTTTCAATCGCACTATCTATACCATAAGCTCTGACGTAAAAGATATACCCTTCGGCAAACCACCTTATACTATCCGCATCCCGTACAAGGTCACTGTCTGGATCCCCTCCTGTCTCGTGTCTTGAAATTGCACTAGCAACCCTTCGTATGTCCTGTTGAGGAAACTCCAGCGACTCCATTAAATACGCCACAATTGCTGCGCTTCTGTTAGCATGGTCCTGTTTGTATTCATAGTACCTGCCTTGGCGCACGTTTAAAATTGGAGGGATCCCGTAAGCCTCGTTCGGCAGAGCGCGCTCGATATCGTGGGCAAACGCCGCAATTTGTATCTGCCAGTCTGCTTGTGGATAGATTCGCAGCAGCCATTCTAAGGTTTCTTTACCGTGACTTAGTTCCTTGGTGCCTTGAAGAATATCAGTAATCAGTTGTGTTAAGATCGCCAGCTTACTATCCATTGGCCCGTACCTCCAGTAAGTTTTAGCTATTGTAGCAGATTGCGCTAGTAAAAGTTAAAAAGGCGCCTGTGAGTTAATCCTAGGCGCCACTAAATGCTATTTGTCATATACCCAAACTGTCATTGTGCCTTCAGTATCACTGTATCTAAAGGAAATCGTAGCTTCTCCGCAGTCTAAAGACCCATGTAGTTTGATCTGAGGATGAGGGGGCCCTTCCACTGTATGTATTTTCTCGTGGTTTATGATGTCTGATTTGTTCATCAGATCTATAATCTCTAAAGCACTAAGATGTACGCGAAGCGTAGACATAGCACTCCAAAAGGCACGAACTTGTCCTTCCAACTCATATCTGTCTTTACGCATAGCTGTCTCCTTGCTTTTGTGATATTGGTTTTCTGGTCGGAGTGGCAGGACTCGAACCTGCGGCCTCGCGAACCCGAATCGCGCGCTCTTGGCCAACTGAGCTACACTCCGTGAACTCTGCGTTGCAATGTCGCTGCTATTTTAGCGCTAAATACTGCAGATTCAAACATTATGTTTGCTTGGACAAATATTGTACCTTATAGTATGTTATAATTTGATACAAATCTTGGTGTGTCAGAAAAGGAGAACGTGAAGTATGTTAACAG
>CAYNBT010000015.1:9326-19856 GCA_964396025.1 uncultured Candidatus Saccharibacteria bacterium
GGTCAGACTTTGCGGGGAGTGTTTTTTTTTGGTCAGGGTAGCAGGCAACTCGTCGCTCTGCTCCTATTGCGTCCAAAACTACTAAACTCGCTTCGCTCGTTAAGTATATTGTAGACTCGAGGCAATTCCTCACGCGACTAGAAAGCTGCTGTCCACCTTTGGTGAACAACACCTTTCTGGTCGGGGTAGCAGGACTCGAACCTGCGGCCTCACGGTCCCAAACCGCGCGCTCTGGGCCAACTGAGCTATACCCCGATACACGTTGGTATTGTAGCACAGGGATTCTCTGTAAGGATAGCAGCTTCAAACTAACGAAGTAATGCCTATCGTTATTTTCGTGTATCCCTGAGTAAACGTTTTAACAAAGGTGTATTTGCAGCAAACCTAAGCGCATCCACATCTGCAAAAAGTTCGACCTGGTGTTTGTTATCATCTGCCTTTGCTAATCTCTCAACCTCCTCGTTATCAAAGTTTGCACAGCTAAACCCAGCATGTATAAGGAAATTTGCCATTCTGGGGTTTGTCACGCCCGATAATGCCATTGAACCTGCTATATGTTGTTCATCACAAAATTTCAAGAATTCTTGTAGACCTGCTGCAGCCATTCTCATTATTGTGTATGTCTCCCGTACATTTCCCGGTTCGGCCAGTTTTTTTTGGTCAAATGGTAAAAAATGCACCTCGCAACCCATATATATGTTCGTTTCACTTGCTGCATCTGCAACAATGTTTCGTCGAATGATTTCAGGAATTTCCTCATGCTCTAGGGGTATTGCACCGTCAAATTCTGGTTTTTCTCTAAATACCACCAGCCCCTGGTATGCAAATTTAAATTTTGAATCCCCATCTCTCCTATATGCAGGTTCTACCCATTCAAACCTCCCATCTTCGTTAGGCACAAGCGCTTGTAAAGGTATGTCCTCAAACTGGCTACTGTGCCACTCGTCGTTATTTAGTTTTGCTAGCTCTATCAAGCTACTTCGATATAACATATGATCTTGAAGACCTAGGCTATGAGAAAATTCGCTAAGTGTGTTTTCAGCAACTTGCTTTTTTTCATGATACCAGTCGGTTTTTACTATGGTGGATTCCTGAGGTAGATCTAAGAAGAATCCTGCAGAGTTTGTTTTAGTTACTAGTGCATCTACGAATTGCATTATCTCAGGGTGGTCAAGATATTGTTCCAGAGTATCTACTACATTAATTCTTGCATACGGGCTATTTTGCATTAGTTCTAGTACCTCTTCGCGTACAGCTTCAGCTGTTTTGGGAAACAACTCTCTATGCTGTTTCTCAAAATAAGTAAAGTCTGCTCCGTGGCAGTCAAATCTCTTGTCGTCTATACTTTTGCATACAGTAGCGAGAATATCCTGGCATTTTGCATCTGTATCAGTAGCCCATGGTATTGCGAGTAATGCCATATCCTCCGCAAAATGCCAATCTCCCTGATTTTGCGCTAAAAGGGCTGTTTGCAATAAGCTATTAGCAACAGTTTCTCTGTCAGATTTATCAATCTCGTGATCAAAATACTGATGTGTGTTTTCCAAGTACTTCTTCACTGCGATTAGGTCAGGGCTTTTCAAATGGAAGTTTTTTTCAATTTGCGCCATATGTAGTAGTTCTGCCACTTGCATAACATTGTCTTGATTCAGCCTTGTAGAATTGAGTGCATATCTAAATGTTTCCATTTGACTATCCGTTAACTCCATGTAGTGTGTTACAGCATAGTGCCCAAACTGCTCCTGTTCAGTTTCGCTTAGACAATTAAAACGCTCTTCTGGAGACATATCCGCAGATTGAGCCTCCACTTTTTGTAACACTGAATCCATTATATTGTTAGCATCCTGTCTATCCACTCCAAAAGTTATTGGCTCGTGTTCCAATAATTGTAACTCATCCATGTTTATGATCACCTTTCAGAAGACTAACCAACAACTCCTTCTCAATTCTCTTTAGGTCAGGCTTATTCTCTTTTAAATTCAAAGATACTTTAACCATAGTATAAATATACTACACTAGTAACGGGGTCATGCTACTGGAAAGCAATTGTCTAAAATCTTCATCCTGCATACCATTCCCCTGCTTTGTTCGTCTGATTGATATAGCTCCTGTTATTTCCACCTCTGCTAAGTTTGAGGCACCAAGTCTGTGAATCTCATTCAACCTTCTACGTAGTGAGTACGGAATGTCGTATGTCTCAGGTTCTACTTTTTGATGTCCATTCCTAGTTGTTGCTGTGCCATCGGTTGCTAGAGTTGTAACATATACACCTTCAACTCTGCTGGTTGTTTTCACATCCACAAGAACTGTCTTGCTGCTGCCGTTTTGTGTTCTGGCTGTAACCGTAAAATCAACACCAAAGGCATCGTTAGATTCGTCGGCTTTCTTAATCTCAACAGCAATACCCTGCATATCGCCGAAGCCAGTTTCTAAGGCTGTTACCATTTCCTTAACAGCATGTATTTCTCCCGCTACTCCTTCTTTTGTGTTGTTTATGATTTTTGTATACTCCATGTTATGTGGTAACAGGCTGCCCATTTGTGTAATAAATTCGGCTTCATCATCCCCTAGTTCAAGCCCATGCAGGACAAGTGCTCCAATTACGCCGGCCTTTACATCTGTTTTTAGTGCCATTGTTTGTTGCTTCGTGTCCCTCATAATGTCACTCTCTACCATCAGTTGAAGTGCTGAAAGCAGCTGTATCTCCTCCGTGAACTCAGCTTTATCTTGTTCCGTCATGGGTGAATTTTCCAGTACCCAGTTCATATATTCGTTTTTCTGTATGGTTCTTTTTATTGCGCCCGATTGCACAATGAGGCTTTTGGAAGCAGGACTATTTGATGATTCTAGTCTTTGTTCCAATGTACGGTTTTGCTTGGCTAGCCATTTATTGTAGTGCTGCATTGCCTCCTCAGCTGATTCCGGAGGTTTACTTATCTCCTGTAATTCCGCTACAGTGATTGCAGGTTCATCATCGTACAATTCCAGCAACTCTTCCAAATCTTGTGCCGTTACTAATCCTGCTAGATCAGTGTCTGCAAGATCCATCAACTCAAGAATATCAACTTGCTTTGTGCTTGTTTCTATTATCTCTTTAGGTCTCGTTGCAATAGGGTGCTCTTTGGGTAAGTTTTCCATGTTACTTGGCGCACCTTTTGATTCAAGATTCTTTTCAGCATTGTTTATAAACCTAAAATCCTGCTCACCTACTGTAAGTGTTATGTTCTCTTTAGACATCTTTAAAAATCTTCAATCGCCCCTGCCAAAACCAACTCAAACGGTTTGGATTCATAAATTAAGTTAGAGTTATTGATCAAATCAATCACGTGTATTTTTATAGTATAAGTGCATTTGTCCAGTGTGCCGCACTGTGTGGGTATTTCTTCATCTTTTAGATTTTCGTTTCTTGAGAATTCTGAAATCACAAATACGTTATTATCCAAAAAGTATGCTCGGTCAAAAATACAGTTAAGTTTGGCGTTACATGTAAGGATTCGGCTGTTTAAGATTTTATCGTCTCTAAGTCCGTAAAAGTACGCATCATTAGGTTTGATAGGTTCGTTCTTGAGTACTCCTCTTGTTTCGTAGCGGTAATCTATAAATTGCCTTTCGCTTGGTGAAAATACCACATTGTCTAGATCTTTGTGTTCTAGCAATTTTTTGTTGAGTTCTTCTTCCCTGCCTTCTTCGTCTATTGAGTAAATCTCCATTCGTGTAGAATTAAAAACCTCGTTTTCTTCTTTGAGCCTAAATTCATCTGCTTCAATTTCGTAATCTTTATTCTTGAGATTTGTTATCCATTTTTGGAATCCTTTACTGCGCTCCACTTTTTGAGGAAGTTTTGACCTGTCTATTGCTTTTTCTTGCTGAAAGTTAAGTATGGCTATTGAGACTGAACACAAAATTATGAGTAAGAACAGTACATTATGTAATCTTTGCTTCATTACAGTATTTTACATTGTGTGCGTAGATAGAACAAACTTAAAAGTTTATAAGAACTTTAATGTTTGCTTTGTTTAGCTGACGTAAGAAATCTAGCAGGACTTTTTGGTGTAACTGGTTTTCTGTAAACTGTGTGCCAAAGTAGCTCCAGTCTGTTCCATCGGTTGTACGTTCATCTGATGCATTCAAGAACACTAGCACGTTGTAGCCCTTGTTGCTGTACTGCTTCACTGTTGTAACTGTAGAGTCCAGAACTTCTTTTCGCACCTCTGCAGGTACAATAACCTTGCCATCCTGTACTTCTGAATACATTGCTGCAAAGGTACCTGTGCCTATAATTAAGTCCTTAAAGTTTGTGAGGGCTTGCAGTTCTTGAATAAGTGTTTTTGGTAGGTATTCTGCTGGTGCCATTATCTCACTGCCCTCTTTGTTTACGGCTGGTAACCATGGGTATCCTTCTATACCAATTATTTCCACATCTTCTGGATTGATTCCTTTAAAGTATGGAGCTAAAGATCTGTAATCTCGCTCAGACCAGTCTATGGGACTTCCTTCGTAGGTCGAAGCGCTAAAATACACACCCATTTTTGGTTTTGTATAGCTTTCCTTTATAACTCTGCTCACTGCATTGTAGTATTTTGGGAAGAATACTGGGTCAATAAAAGTTTTACCCCACAGTGGGAGGTTTGGTCTTGGTGCAATGACCCATCCGTATATCTGTTCTTCTTTTATTCCCGCATTAGAAAGTTCACCAAAGAACTCAGTTAGATACTTGTCGTAAGCGCCTGACGCAAGGTTGTTAAAGTCTGAGTTTTTCCAAGTTGTGCTTAGCTCCATAAAGATAACTGGCTTCATATCGTATTCCTTATATTCGAGTATATTTTCTGCAAGTTTTGCTGCTTGAACCTTTGCGCTTTCACTTGAATTTGGCACGGTGATAAGGTTGTATGCCACATTAGTTACTCTTGAATTACAGAGTCCTTCCAACTCCCCAAGTCTTCTGATGTCAGCAAGCTTTGACGAAAGCATAATGTTTTCTCGTGGGGGTTCGTTACTACAGCTTTCACTTTTTAACGTAGTTAGAAGTTTTTCTACTTCATCGGAGTTTTTATATGTTGATGTTTGCCATACAGTGTAGACAACAAATCCAGCAATTATTAATGTAATTAAGATCATTTTTTTCATGCTTTTGCGCTCCTAGAATTTAAATCTGATTCAATATATTTTAGATCTTCTTTAATGCCTTGTCTTGCCCAACTTTGCCAAACCACATCCTGATTTGCGCGTATCAGTTCAATGCTCTTTAGCAGTGCAAAGAACTCTACACCAACAAGCAAATAAAACATTAACCAAGTTGCCGGAAACAAAAGAACGTAGAGTTTGTTTGTTTCTCTATCCCCAAACACAGTTGCAGAAAGATAAGTAAAGAAGATAAATAGCGAACTTATTCCAGCAGAAAGATAATCTCCTGATACAAAAGTATATGTCCATATAGCTGTAAAGAACAATGGTTCCATGATCATCTGAAACTCCCCCAAAACAGCATAAGGAAGTACAACCCAAGATAGGAACTTGCTGTGTCTATCGTCGCGTGAACAAAACAAGTGTCTGTACTTAACAAATGTATCTATTCGGCCTTTTTTCCAACGTAGTCTCTGTTTGTACAGGCCTTTAAAATCGCTGGCGCCTTCGGTATATGTGATTACGTCCTCGGCGTATGCGGATTTGAGTCCGTTTAATTTGACACGCATACTATATTCAATATCCTCAGTCTTGTTTAAAGTATCGAACAATCCAATCTGGTCAAAAGTGGTACTCTTTCTAAAAGCTGCGCAGGCACCGCCAAAAATGTATTCTGCATCAAAAAGTGAATGGACACGTTTAAAATAAAATCCAAACAAGTATTCGACATGTTGTAATAAACCTACCAAGGTGCTGGTATTTTTGACTTTAACATTACCTACAACCGCCTGTATCTCCGGGTTTTGGAAGTATTTAACCAAGCGTTCCATCGCATGAGGTTCATGCGCTGAATCAGCATCCATAGTTACAATGATGTCGCCATGTGCTTTTTTGATTCCGTAGTTTAGTGCTGTACCCTTTCCGCCGTTTTCTTTTGCGTAGTAAACAACTTTTTTGTCCTTCTCGCCGGACGCTTTATATTCTTTCAGAAATTCTTTGACAACCCCATCTGTGTTATCTGTGGAGCCGTCGTTAACTATTATGATTTCGAGATTATTGTAGGTGTTTGCCAAAGCTGACTTTACGGTAGTGATGATACCTACTTCTTCGTTCCATGCTGGAACGATAATGCTTACGAGTGGGCGGTATTCTGCACTTATAATTCCTTTTTTGATCATGATTTTCTTTTTGAGTTCCCACACGCGTTTTTGTACGTTATAAAACGGTGCAAATACCAAGTAAATAAAGTACTTGATAAGAACCAGAGAAGCAATAATGGTTATAGTTGTCTTTAATGAATTAAATATCTCAAAGTAGTTTAAAATCATATCTCCTCCTCTATGCTACTAAAATCTGCTTCCAGTACCATTAATCCCTTTTTCTCTCCAAGTTCTTTTACAACGACTAACTTTGTTGGTGTGCCTTTTGTTATCACGGGTTCCTCTTTAGAATCTATTACATGTTTTTTAGTTACCTTATAGGTGTAGTTCCAGTTTTTATTTGTCTGAAGTACAATTCTGTCTCCTTCCGAAACCAGCGTGATTATGTTCATGGGAATATATTCTGTGTTTGCAAAAACCAGCGAATTTCCTATCAAGCCGGATTTATTTTCGGTGTAGGTCCAAACATATGCCTTTGTGTTGGAAATCTTCCAACCCTCACTGTTGAGTACTGGAGCGTCTAAGTCTAGTGTTGCTTTCAGTTTTGGAATTCTGAGTGTTTGTGGAGTTCCAAAGTATCCCTCTAAAATGCGCTTGTTCTTAGTCATTAACAGGTTTTCTTCATTCTTAGTGATTTGTGCCGGCAATTGAGTTGTAGCAACTGAATCTACGTAGGGTAAATCTACAAGAAAAGCCTTCTCAACAACGTTTCCGTACAAAAATGCCGAAAAAGCAAGGTTTAGTGCCATAAAGGCTATTTTAGCTGGATTTAGAAAGGATTTTATTTGATGCATTTTGTTATAGCCCATAAAATAAATGATGCAACCCATGCAAGAGCATTTGCCAAGAAAACGCTGCCTAAAAAGATCAAAAACAGTATTGTAAGGAACAAATACCCCTCACTATTGAGGTTTTCGACTATGTTATTGCTAACAATGTATTCAATTACTTGATTAAAGTACTGCATATTGATTTGTCCCTCCAAAGGATAGACCCTGTAGTATATCCTACAAGGTTAAAGTAGTCAAGTTTACTCTACCCAATCATTTCCACCTAGGTGCCACACAGAAATGTGTTGAATCCCAAGCTCCTTTATTAATTCCATTTTCTTTTTTAGACCATCGTTGGTTTGATGCACATAAAAAACGCCATCGTTTTCCCACCATGACTCAAATGAGTCTTTGTCCATTTTGGAGGTATTGAATCCTGGATACTTCATTGACTGTTGTTTTGTATCTAGCGCAAACTTAAAATCCTCTTCGGAGTGATATCCGTAAGAAGGAATGCCCACTATCAACTTGTTCGAGCCACCTAAACCTTCTTTTGTGTATTCAACTACTTGCTTTACCCAGTCATTTGGTGCAACAAAACTTCCTTTTCCATGATCATATTGGTTGTCGTATGCCATCACAACAACATAATCAATGGGCATGTCTTTAAAATCCGCATAATTCCAAAAGTAATATTGTTGCATTTCGGGAGTTAGAGCCGGACCATCTATCATCAATTTGGCTCCGTTTTTGTGAAGTTCTTGGGCTAACTTGGTGGTAAAAGCTTTATAGTTACTGTAATCTTTTTTTGTCCATGCGCTAAACTCTTCAAAATCGATTTCGATCCCTGTGACATTATATTCTTTAGCAAAGTCTGCCAGTGTTTTTATTGTAGCTGCAATCTTTTTATCGTCTGCAAAGAGAACACGCATATCTATGTGATTGGATGCAACTGTTATGTATTGTTGTGAAGAGTATTTTTTGACAAGATTCAGATTTTGTTGAGTAAATGCGTTACACCCGTCTTCTGCTTCTGTTAGTAATTTAGCAGTCCCCTCTTCTGTTATCTTAAAATATTCCGGTTTAAGTACGTCAATTTTTCTTCCATCTTGAATTTCGGCCATAGCATCGCATGCAGGAGGACCAGGATAAATCCAAGCCTGTAATGTTGAGTTAGGATCCGCTTTTCTGGGAGTTGGTGTGTTTTTGCTGCCCGATTGAGGTACCTCTGGCTCATTTTTAAAATACATCATGATACCTATCACGGCTATAATTATTACTATTGAGATAACTAGAGGACCTTTTTTCATAACCGATGAATTATAGACAATTTTGACGTGTTGTGCCATTTTTTGCACGATCAGCTTTTAGCCCTATAGTGTTGTAATTTTGCTTTATTTCTGCTAAAATCCCGCAAACACAATATCAACAGGAGAATATAATGGCAAAAAAGAGGATTGTTAGTACCGGTCGTAGAGTTGATCCAGCTAAAGTTGGAAACGAAATGCCGAATGAGGAAGTAAGGATTTATGCTGCATCGTGGAGATGTAATTCTTGTGGTACATCTAACATTTCTGGTCTTGATAAAGTTTGTCCCAGTTGTGCCCATCCAAAAGATGGCACAGAGGACTACGGCAAACCCCAGGACAGATCCCATCAGTTAACAGCTAGTCAATTGGCTGCTGCCAGAGTAGATCGCAACTTACATCTTTCTGATGAGGTGTGTTCCCACTGTGGGGCGCGTTTACAACCCGGTACTGCTACTTGTACGCAGTGCGGTGCCTTGATTGATGATGTTGGTTACACCACAAAGAAATGCGAATTTTGTGGAAGGGAGTATTCCGGAGACTCTTGCCCTAACTGCGGTGGAGTGGAACCACAGCAAGAGTACTCGGTGCCGGCACAGCATGTTCCTGCACCTCCGCCTTTGGTATCGCTCCCCCGCTTTCCTGAGTTGCACATGCTACCCAAGACCAAAGTTAATTATAAGTCGTTGGGGATAGCATTAGTCGTGGTGGCAATCGTGGTGATCATAATTCTTTTGTTATGGCCACGAGAACACGTAGCTACAGTGGTGGATCATACCTGGAAGCGCACAATTTATACCGAAGAGTATAAGCGCTTGTCCGGTGACGGTTGGTCGGTTCCATCAACAGGAGAAGTGTACTCATCTGAATCTCGTGTAAAAGATGTGATTCAGGTTTCAGATGGGTTCGAAGAGCAGTGCCACCTTGAAAAGCAACAAATCGGCAGCGTAGATGTATCCGACACTGTTGAAAGTTGCGAAACAGTGCAAGTGTACGACTATACTGAGGAGATTGTGTATGACGATGGTACCTACGAGGAAATCGATCATACCCGCCCCGAGGAACGTTGTACGGACGAGGTTGTTACAGTTTCCCAGCCTGTGTACGACGACGTCGAAGTTTGTACGAGGGTCGAGCAATTCCATCCGGAAAATGTTTATGCCACGTACTACTTTTACTACTATTGGTCGTGGATTAACTCGGTGCCCTTGATTATGCAAGGAAACGACTTGTATCCAGAATGGCCTGTTGGCGAATGGACAGCAACGTACCGGCAATCAGGGAACGGCACAGAAGATTACTGGGTTGTATTCGAGACCGGTAATGGGAATACTTATACTTACACTCCCAACACCGAATCCGAATACCGTTTGTTTGAGGAGCGTTCTACTTGGCAGATTACCACTGTTAGTGGAGTTGTGACTCAAGCAACTAAAGAGTAACTTAATTCTACAAAAGCCGAATTTTCAAAAAAAATTCGGCTTTTTCTTTGCAGAAAATACGCATATAATTAAATTCCAGAAACACGTTCCCATTCAAAAATAAAAAGGAGAAATTCCATGTATAACACATCCTGTTTGTATCAGGAAGTTCCGCGTGCCGCGTTGACTCCAGTGAGCTTTTTTTTGGGCCGAGCGCCTAAGTGTGCCTTGCCCACTGAAATTAGTTCCGTAGAAGGTGCTTGTCCTTTGCAGTTAGGGGTTTGGCATGTTGTGCTCAATCTCAAAGACGATCTACAGAGTGTACCTCTGCTCTTGCACCATGATAGACCGTGTTTTAAGTTTGGGGATACTTGGTACTATGCAGGTGCCCTGTCTGTAGTCTAAGGAGAAATCTTATGCTAGACACAGAAATGCTTGTTGCACTCTTTGACGTGCCTTATGAGGAAGTACAAAGCAGAAGTACTACCTTGCTGCAAGTAGAACACTTGCCTTTAGGAATGAAGGTATTGGGTGCATTCAAGACTCTAGCAGCTTGGAAGCTTGTGCTTGAGACTGATCCGTCCAGTCACTATACCTATCCTTTGTATCGAACCAAAACAGAAGAAGGTGATTGGAGATTTGTGGTATGGCTTACCAACGCATGGTATTGGGTTGAGTAAGATGCATATACATGCGCAAAAAAAGAAAGCACCCGTCATATTCTTTTGGAATAGCGGGTGCTTGAAAT
>CAYNBT010000016.1:0-8055 GCA_964396025.1 uncultured Candidatus Saccharibacteria bacterium
ACCACAAAACATATACACAAAAAACTTGGGGAATTTTATTCAACCGCTATCTGTGGAAACGATATTCTGAGTTCCGCCCTATATGTTAGCGGACTCACTGCAATATTCGCCGGAGTATACGCACCACTAGTTCTGCTTGTAGTTGCAATCGTACTGTACTTTTACAAATCCGTTTACAGAGAAGTCGTCGAGGCTTTACCAATAAACGGAGGCGCATACAATGGATTGCTAAACGGAACCACAAAAATACTAGCAGCCACCGCGGGAATAATGACAATCACATCATACATAGCGACTGCGGTGATCTCAGCAAAAACGGCGGTTGAGTATTTATTCAAGTTTGTCTCTCAAACCATAGGAGGTGAAGCGATTTTCCACCAAATGGTTCTTCCTACAGTTGTACTGATACTTTTTCTGTTTGCATTACTGGTCATTAACGGCGTGAGTGACTCTGCAAAAGTTGCGGCGGTAATATTTAGTTTTCACTTGTTTACACTAACTCTATTTATTGCATTGGGAGCGCATCTGTTTGTAGCACAGGGAGGTCAGTTTTATGAAAACATGCTCACCACCGATATGCTAGTTGTCAAAAATGGCGGCCTGGTAGCAACTTTGTTCCTTGCATTTTCAGTATCTTTGCTCGGGGTGTCGGGATTTGAAAGCTCGGCAAATTTTGTGGAAGAACAAAAACATGGAGTGTTTAAAAAAACATTGAGAAACATGCTACTAGGCGTAATAGTGTTTAATCCACTTATAAGTTTGGTGTTACTAAATGTAGTTACGATTAATGAAATTGCATTAGCCAAAGATTTCATACTTGCAGAGGCTGCACTCAAGATGGGTGGATTTGCTATGTTAGCACTCATTTCTGTAAATGCATTTATGGTTTTGTGCGGAGCTGTTCTCACTAGCTATGTTGGTGTATCCGGCTTGATCACACGCATGGTACTGGATGAATGCTTACCAAGCTTCTTGCTCAAAGAAAATTCAAAAGGATCACATCCAAGAATTCTGTTAACATTTTTTGCAGCATGTGCATCGATTTTACTACTAACAAGAGGCGATTTACTTTCTCTTGCAGGTGTTTACACCATAAGCTTTTTGAGTGTGATGACACTATTTGCCGTTGGTAATTTGATTCTTCGCGCAAACAGGCCGGAGCTCAAGAGACCATACAAAGCACCATTATTATTCGTGCTGATTGCGGCCGGCGCAACTATGGCAGGAATTTACGGGAACGCCACGTTAGAACCAAAAAGCGTGGCATATTTTCTAACTTACTTCGCTCCAGCTATATCTCTTGTACTGACAGTAATCTATAAGGAGAGTGTGCTCAAACACCTATTGAAGGTCACCCAAAAACATCCAAGAGCACATACACTAGCAAAGAGAATTTATGAAAGCGCTGTGTCGTCAAAGTTTTATGTTTTTGTGCATCATGCAGACAGACTCTTTGAAGTTTTACAATATATACATAAGAATGAAAACGGGCGATATGTGACCGTGATTCATTGCGAAGGAAATCGCAAGGAAAGGGACGTCTTTGAGGAAGTACTTCCGTCACTTAAAAAAGCAGGAGTGTTTCCACACCTACATGTAACCTTTGATTATCTACCTCAGGAATTTTCGCCAAAAACAATCGACGAATACACAAAAAGACGACACATCAATAAGAATCGTGTGTTTATTGGATCAATACATCACCATCATGAATTCAACTATGAGGACCTTGGGGGAGTAAGAATAATATTCTAAAAACTAAACTAAATTCTTTGGGCGCCTTGAGAGCTGTGAAATCAACTTAAGTTTTGCCAAATCCCTTGCTAGTTTTGCTTCCACATCGGCAAGCTCCATTCTGGCTAGGTTCTCTTTAGCACGCTCCTTAGATTTTCTAACAGACTCTTCAAGCTCAGCAGATTTAAGCTCGCTTGAATGCTCTGCTAATCCGGCAAATACCCTCACTTCATCTTCATTAACTTGAATAAACCCATCGGAAACAAATATGATGTCGGGTTCGGCGCGGGACCCATAAAAAACTTCTAAACCACCCATGCCTAGGCTACTCATTAATGGAGTGTGTGAAGGAAGAATAGTAATTTCACCATTTGAGGCTGGTACAATCATTCGAGTAACGTTGTCGGACTCAATCAACTTGCGTTCAGGAGTAGCAACAAACAACTTCATGCTTCTACCTCTTCTATTCCACCCTTCATGTAGAATTTATCTTCACCCACATGATCTAGCTCGCCATCAAGGATTTTTCTGAAACCTTTTACAGTGTCAGAAATTTTGAGATATTTCCCCGGAATCCCGGTAAACTGCTCTGCCACAAACATAGGTTGTGTCAAAAACTTTTGAATTTTTCTCGCTCTATACACAAGCTGTTTGTCTTCATCGCTTAATTCATCCATACCTAATATTGCCAAAATGTCTTGCAGCTCGTTATATCGTTGCAAAATCTTTTGAACGTCTATCGCAGTGCGGTAGTGTTCTTCACCAACTATCGAGGCATCTAAAGCCCGCGAGGAGGAAGTAAGAGGCGAAACAGCAGGATATAATCCCATTTGAGCTAAATCTCTTGATAGTGTAATGGTTGCATCCAAATGTGCAAAAGTAGTTACAGGAGCAGGATCAGTGTAATCGTCTGCAGGAACATAAATTGCTTGAAGCGAAGTTATCGAACCTTTTTCTGTAGAACAGATGCGCTCCTGTAAATCGCCCATTTCCTTGGCGAGAGTAGGCTGATAACCAACTGCAGAGGGCAGTCTTCCTAACAAAGTACTTACCTCAGCGCCAGCTTGAGTAAATCTAAAAATGTTGTCGATAAAGAAAAGCACATCAAGACCCATGTCTCGAAATTCTTCGGCTATAGTAAGCCCCGTTAACGCAACACGCATACGAACACTAGGAGGTTCATCCATCTGACCAAATACCATGGCAGTAGACGAGAGCACGTTTGCTTCTTTAGCTTCCAAAACCATCTGATTACCTTCACGAATACGCTCTCCTACACCAGCAAAAACCGAGTAACCCTTGTGGATCGCGGCAATGTTACGAATTAGCTCCTGAATCACCACAGTCTTGCCTACACCTGCCCCACCAAAAACTCCAATCTTGCCGCCTTTTACAAAAGGGGCCAGCAAATCCAAAACTTTTATTCCGGTTTCAAATATTTCAGGCTTGGACTTAAGTTCGTTAAGACGTGGCGGGTCTCGATGAATGGGCATGAGTTTTTCTGCTTGAGGGTCCGGCAGGTAATCAAGCGGCTTGCCTAACACGTTCAATACGCGCCCAAGTACTTCTTTACCAACCGGAATCTTGATAGGGGCGCCAAGATTGGACACAGCAGCCAAACGACGTACACCATCTGTGGATCCAAGAGCCAAACATCTCACGGTATCGTCTCCCAAATGCTGCTGCACCTCCAGTACAAGATCAGATTCGTCAACTTTAAGCGCATCATAAATTTTGGGTAAATCTTTTTCAAAAACCACGTCAACAACATTGCCCATTACTTGAATAATTTTTCCTTTATTATGCATTAGCTACCTCCACAGTGATTTCGGCAAGTTCACGCGTTACTGCATCTTGCCTAACTTTATGTAATTCTTGCGAAAGAATACTCCCAACATCCAAAGAACGCTCACTGGCATTTTTCATGGTAAGTACTCTGTAGGCAAGCTCACTGGCAAAAGTTTCGGAATGAAACTGGTAAAGGCTATTTTCTATGTAGAGTTTGGAGATGGATTCAAGTAGTTTGGCTTTGTCAGGTTCAAACAGAAAGACTTTCCCACCAAGTTTTGATTGTTTCCTACTAAATGCATCTAAAGTTGTGGCATCAACGGCATTTACAGGCAAAATCTTCTTGAACACGGGTTTTTGGTGCAACGAGTTGTGATACTCAACATACAACACAAAAACCTCGCTGTACTCACCTTTCACAAAGTATTCCAACACTACTTGAGCTAATGCTAACAACTCCGTTGATGTGGGATTAGCACCAAAATCCTGAAATTCAGAAAGTATCTTACTTACCTTTCCCGAAACTACTTTGGTTAACCTCCTGCCAACCAAGATTGCGTCTACATTTTCTTTTGGATAGTTCGAAATGCCAGCAAACAGTGCGGCCGCTTCTAATCCCAACATTGGCCCCGTAAAACCACCCTTTGGTGAAAAAACTATCACAAGCTTTTTTGCGGAAGTGTTTTCAACAAAAAGAGTATTTTCCATCAGGGAAGCATCCTTGGTCAGTGCTTCAAGCGCTAGACACAATTGCTGATTAAAAAACTTTCCAGCACGAACAGTTTGTTCGGCTTTTTTCATTTTTGAGGCGGCTATCATCTGCATTGATTTGGTAATTCTTCCAATGTTTTTTACAGATTTTATTCTGTTTTTGATTTCTCTTAACTTACTCATAGATTCCTTTAAGTACCCGAAGCTGCTCAGTCTCGGGCATCACATGATATTGAGGTTGCTTTAGCAGAGAAATTATCTTTTTACCCTGCGCAATTTTTTGCTTAGTGGAAACATCCAAATCCTCGGACCCAAACTGCACAAACGCCTCCAGCTCTTTAAATTGAGTCAAGTCCAACCGCATTTTTCCCGAAAGCTTTTTTAGTTCTTTAGTTTGAGCAGCACTTCCCACACGAGACACGGAGTTTCCGGGATCAACGGCGGGTCTAGCACCTGAGTTAAATAAGTCTTTATCCAAAAACACTTGCCCGTCTGTTATAGAAATAACATTAGAAGGAATGTATGAAGACACATCTCCAAACTGTGTTTCTATTATGGGGAGCGATGTGATTGATCCACCCCCAAGTTCTTTGTTTAACTTGCAGGAACGCTCCAAAAGCCTGCTATGTAGGTAGAAGATATCGCCTGGGTAAGCTTCACGTCCCGGAGGTCTTCTTAAAATCAAAGAAATATGTCTGTAGGCATAGGCATGTTTTGTAAGGTCATCGTAAACAATCAACACGTCTTGCCCTTTTTTTAAAAAATACTCCGCAACAGCAGTAGCAGTATAGGGAGCCAAGTATTGTAAAGCTACAGGCGCACTCGCTGCAGCATCAACTATGCAAGTGTAACCCAAACAACCTTCATCTTTGAGTATGGATATAATATTTTTTACTGTTGATTCTTTTTGTCCTATTGCGCAATAAATGCACACAACTTTTTTTTCGGAAAATTTTTGACTGATAATTGCGCTTAGCGCTACAGAAGTTTTGCCTGTTCCCCGATCACCAATAATGAGCTGACGTTGACCTCGTCCAATTGGTACCATGGCATCAATGGCAAGAATTCCGGTCTTTAGAGGTGTATCTACCGGGGCCCTATCAAAGACACCGTACGCACGATGCTCTAAAGGCATTCTTTGAGAAGATGTGTGATTCAGAGAGCGTCCGTCCAAGGGTTGTCCCAACGAGTCAACTACCCTACCCAACAAATCGTCCGAAACTTCCACAAAAAGAGTTTCTCCTGTTGCTACAAATTCATCACCTTGCACAATATGTTTCTCGTCACCCAAAACCAATGCGCCAACTGTATCCTCCCATAAATTCAAAACCACAGCATACAGGTTCTTTTCTGCACAATAAATGCGTTCTTGCATAGCAACGGAGCTTAATCCTGACAAAACCAAAATACCGTCCTTTACGGATAAAACTTTTCCAAAGTTCTTAATTGAAGACGACATTGCCTTTGGGTCCTTCCTTTAATTCACTGATTATCGAAGCATCTAGGATCAAATCACCGACCACTACCTTAAAACCTGCAATAAGCGTGGGATCTTCAATAAACGTGACTTCATAGTTGTTGGTCGTTTTTTGGGCAAGCCAATTCAAAATCCGTTGTTTCTTGCTTTTATCTAATGTTCCACAGTAATAAACTTTAGCCTCGGTGGAAGCTAGTAATACACTAAGCTCCTTAATCAAATCTTGCAGGAATTTCTTGGGATGTGCTTGCAACAAAGATTTAGCTAAATCCTTGGGTTTAATTTTACCTGATGTAGTTTTACTCAAGATCTAGCCTTTCCAGAGAAATCTCCATAAGCTTTTTTTGTTGTTCAGGGGTAATACTGGTTTTCAAAAGTTCTTCGGTTTTCTTTAGAGCCAAAGCGTAAACTTCTTTTTTTGACTCATTCACAAGTGTTTGTTTTGTTTGAATTGCCTCATCGTTGTATTCTTTGAGAATTCTGTTACCTTCGGCATTGGCTGTTCTCTTGGCCGATTCCACGATTCTGAACGCCTCCATTTGTGCTTTCTCAACCGCTTGGTTGTATGCAGCTTTGGCAGCAGCTTCAGCTTCTTGTTGCTGCTGAGCAAGTTTAAGCTTTTGCTGCACCGCCTGTTCGGCAACAGATTCGAGCTCTGCGAGCTCTTTCTTTTGCTTTTTTACAAACTCAACAACCGGTTTGTAAACAAACTTTGACAATACAATAAATACAATTGCAAAGTTGATAATCTGAAAAATTATTTGGTCTAGTCTAATTCCCAAATTTTCCATGATTACTTAACGAACAATATTATAAGAGCAACAACTAAAGAATAGATTGCAAGTGCCTCGGCAAATGCAATAGCAAAAATCATGTTTGTTCTGATTTTATCCGCAGAATCAGGATTTCTTCCAATTGCCTCCATGGCAGCCTTGGCAAGCATACCAATACTTATACCCGATGCAATTGCACCAAGTCCGATTGCTAGGGCAGCAGCTATTTCATTCATTTGTTCCTTTCCGGCATATAGCCAAACTAAGAATGCGCTGTAGCATTAGACACAAAAACTAACGTAAGCATAGAAAACACAAATGCTTGAATAAAGCCAACAAAAATCTCTAATGCTATAAAAGGAGTTGTCGCTAAAAGCGGCACCAAAAATCCAATTACAAGCAATAGCACTTCACCGGCAAAAATGTTTCCAAAAAGCCTGAACGAAAAAGAAAGGATGCGGGTGAATTCTGAGATTAACTCGAGCAAACCCACAAAAAATTGTATTGGGCTGCGAAAATCAAAATATTTAGATAAATGGATCTTTAGCCCCAAACTACGCAAGCCGTAATACTGCACCATAAAAACAGAAACAAGAGCTAGAGCAATTGTGGTATTTAAATCCGCAGTTGGGCCTCTAAACAAGTGTATTTTTTCTCCAAAAGCATTTGCTACGTAAACTCCCGTAAGACCAGGAATCAACCCAAACCAATTCATTAGAATGATAAAAACAAATAATGTGGCAAATAATGGAAAAAACTGCGGGGCGTGCTTTTCTCCCACAATCGTCTCTGAAAACTTGTATAAACTGGAAACAAGCCCATGAACCAAGTAATTAACCGGCGCCACTTTGAGGCGGTACAAAAGCGCTAAGAGCACAATCACCAACACAACAACAGCCGTGGCCAAGTTTGAATTGGTCACGCTAAAACCGTAAATATTGAGCAGCTCTTCGGCCTTTAAGGAAATGTGCAGGGTTTCCATTACGGTTTAATTCTATAATTCTAATCTTAAAACTGCCAGAGGTAACTGCATTGGATTAAGTAAAACAAATCACCGTTTACTCAGACCTATAGTATTGACATCAGAGCCCTGTTGTGCTAACATTGACCCATAATTTGTCGGTCGCACCAGTTCTCACTCCCGATCCAGACCAGATCAACGCCATGCCGGCTAGATTGGTCTCCGCGCAGTCTAGTTGTTTATTTAACTGCGGAAAAGGAGTGTGACTATGACCACAGTAACTGAAACTACTACCCTGAAGGCCCTTAACAAGACCATCAGGTGGAAGGCTCTAGGTTTGGGAATGCCCAGACAGGACGCCATTCACGCAGTAGTAGCCGATGTTCCTGCGCAAGATTTGGGAAGCCTCATTATGGAAGCGAATGAAGAAATTCATCCGTTCTCCGTAATAAATGGGGACTTTCCATACTCTCAGACAACTCTTGAAGAAACTCTCCGCGAGATGCTTCGGCGCATTCTCGAGCTGCAGATTCTGATGGAGGCGATGAGAGAGTCATAGCGGTGCGAAAACGGGTATGTAACTTTTACAGGTTGCCTACCCGTTTTTTGTT
>CAYNBT010000016.1:8155-9645 GCA_964396025.1 uncultured Candidatus Saccharibacteria bacterium
GGGTGTGGGATAATCCTTTTCTCTGATAGAGCCGCTTTCATCAATTCTGATTCTTTTTGTGCCTGTATATTCATCTTTGACCCAAGAAGAACTTAGAAATTTCAGTTTTTTGCTTAGTTCGTAAGCTTCATCTTGAGTTAATAAAACGCGATGCTCCATGGGTATATTTTATCATAGCAAAGTAGGTGTAATCTGGAAAACCACGATGCCCTATAGTACTTGACGCCCCCTGTTATAAATGCTAAGATCCTTTCATCTACTCTAAGTAAAGCTCATACAATTAATAGGAGGCATTCATGAGCAACAATACTTGTCCAATTTGCGGAAAATCCACGCAGGGAAAGCCGGTGCGAAAGGTCCATTTTTGCGAAGAACATCGCCTGCTGGCAGTGCAAATTCGCGACGAGTTTGCGGCATCCAACGGAAATGTTCCCATTACAGGGCGTGACCTTGTTAACCGGATGCGGACCCATGTAGGAACAACCACTCGCGAGACTGTTGATACCATTCTCGCAAACGTCACGGAAGGAATGTTGTTAAAGATGACATTTAAGGTCGAGGCGGCGGCAGAGCTGACGTATTTGCTCGGTATGCTGAAGAATGGTTTCATTGCGACAACAGAGATGTGGGATGAGTCCGGCATCACCGCAGTCGCATTAGGCGGAAAATGGGAATTCGTAAAACGCACCTTCGTCTTCCGCATTGTTCGTTGGGACGAAACCGAACGAAACTGGTTCAAAGATCGTTTGGTGCGCGCGATCGAAGATCTCGAAATTCAACACGCTTAGGCGTCAGTATACAAAGCTAGGGCACTCTGTATTACACAGGTGAAATCCCTAGCTTTTTTTTGGAATTTTGGCGGAGGGAGAGGGATTCGAACCCTCGTACCGCTTTCGCAGTGCGTCGCTTTCCAGGCGAGCCGATTAGTCCGCTCTCGCATCCCTCCACGGTGCAAATTCTAACATGAAATTTTAAAAAACTTTGGCGCAGTTAATTCTACAAAGAATCAAATGCGCCACAAAGCACTAATATAACAAAATGGCTTGAGGATACGCATTGTCGTTTGCCTCAAAACACAGTGCCAACAATTTTTCCGTATCTATCGGACAATCTCCAATATACAGAGCATCTTCTACTTTAAACTGTCCCGAGAATGACCATACAGCATAGGATGGTTCTCCAGCGGCCTTATCAATTGCCACAGCAAAAAACGTAGCTTCATCTGCAGGTGGCGTGCGCGGGTGAGGCAGTGCATAACCATTTACCCGCATATCTATCAAAACTGGCACCCCATTCTCCATACTATACAAAGCGGTTGCCCGTTGCTTAGACACTTGTTGCATGGTTTCCTCCTGTAAATGGATTTAAGGGAATTATACATTATGTGAAATAAACAGAACCTATAGGTTGCGGTGTTGGTAGAAAAATGCTATAACATCATCAAACTAAATGAAAAGGAGAATGATTAGATCATGGCAACATATAAGCAA
>CAYNBT010000016.1:9745-19473 GCA_964396025.1 uncultured Candidatus Saccharibacteria bacterium
AGGAACAACCTATTGCGTGGAAGTATATGCCATCGAGTCAGTTGAAGGGCGACTACAACTCCATGCAGATGTTTATATCGCCCGCACACCTACGGTGTGGCGATAAGTCTGGGTAAAAGATAAAAGGCAGTTGAATCGTATAAATTCACCTGCCTTTTTATGATGTATACTTTATATATGACATCACCTGTTGTAGAAGAGTTGAGGGAAGCACTTGCGGAAAAAATACAAGATACTAAATTCTTTGAGAAGGATTCAAATTTTTTAGAAGCAGTGGGCACACCCCCTACAGCTGAATTGACCGAAAAAATCACGGACTTCCTAAAGGGTGAGAAACGACCGGGTTCAGTTGAATTAATGAAGGTCTTTACTGATACAGCAGTTCTGGATGCAGAACTTTCCTTACTGGCAGAAGGACGGTTTGATCCGCAAAAAATTGAGGCCGCAGGACTACCCATAATGTTAAACACACAGGCAACGACTCCGGAAATGATGAATGCAGGGCTAGTTATGCTTACCGAAGAAGCACATACCAAACTTCTCGGAGAAATAAACGTACTAAAGTACGGACTGAAACAACATATAACTCGAACTGCACAGCAAGTTGCAGAACATTACTCTGAATGGCTAACAAGGGAACCAACCCTTGCACAAAAAGTTAAAGGTTTTTTTGGCATAAAGGCAACAAGTCCTTACGAAATCCCCTTTGTGGTTAACGAACAAGAGAATCAAATGCTGCAAGAACTCTCTAAACAAAAATACGGTTCACGCGAAGAAGCAAGAAGCGTATATAGAAGCAGAATACTAGGCATAGCAACTAAAAGACCTGAATCAATAGGGCTAAAATACACCGCTGACGCAGAACACCGGCTAGAAACCATGGCAAACACTATGGGAAACAACGCCAGCGAACCTGTTGACGCAGGACGACTCAAAATGGCACATACCATTTTTAAAGGCCCTGTGATGGACGAACTACAAATACATCAGGGTTTTGGTGAGGCAATTGAGCAGAGTGTTAAGAGGGATCTATTAGAACGAGCTGAGATGTAAAGCGCCAGCGGATACTTTGACAACCGTACAGGCCTATAGTACAATAGGCTGAATTTATACAATATTATCAAGCGAGGTCGAAAAATGGCAAATCCTACTGATACGCTGATAGCCGTTGCGCTAAAAAGTGCGATTCAACCTATATTACAGGATCTAGCGGGTGACTACGCACGTATTGAAATTGCACCAAAGGAACTTGAAACGCTTGGGCGTATTATTGTGCTGGATTTGAATAGCAACGGAACAATCGCGCAATACAAACCCACTGCAAGCATACGAAATCCAAACAAAAACCCTGGCACCCTTATAGGCAGCACAATGATAGGAGGGGTCTATGTGAGGGCATTTTTATGCAGAGCATGGTGCGGAGAGCATAGTATAAGAGTGTACTGTTCAATACCAGGAAAGAATTCGATTGAAGCATGATTTCTCAGAACCAGTAAACAGATGTGAAACAATCTGTATTCTATCTCAAAAAGGAGCGGAAAATGGCAGATTACCAAGTTGTTTGTATAGAATGCGGGCATGTATGGCAGCCTGCTTATCACTCTCCACTTTGGTGGAAAGCTCTGCAACGGGCACAGCAAGGTTACCTTGACGCATTGCCGGTAAAATGCGGGTGCACGCCTGAGGTAAAAGAACCTCATGCCCCGTATCGCGTCATCGGCTACACCGATATGTGCGAAGATTTTGATTTACCCTTCCACTCCCTTGTGCAAGCCGCCAAGAGATACATTGAGCTTGCCCAGGGTGGCATGTCCACAGTTTTATTCGTGGATACTAACCGCCCGCAGTCAAAAATTGCATCGCGGTTGCGAGAGTTGGCTTGGTAGACAAAAAACCACCGTAAGGCAGTGTTCACGCACGTCCCCAAGGTGGTTTTTCATTCATGTTGAAGAATATCAATGTATTCCATCTCTCACAGTTAAATATATGGACACAAGTAATATTGGCTGGTTTGTGGTCAAATCATTTTTAACAGATAGCGCTAAAGAGATAAAACATGAGTTAGAACCTGCAGTTTTACTTGGTAAAACAACAAAAGAAGGCCTTGCTAAGGCTATCAAGCTATCGTGGCGGAGGAGGAGGGATTCGAACCCTCGGGCAGCTTGCGCCGCGCTTGGTTTTCGAGACCAGCCCGTTATGTCCACTTCGGTACTCCTCCGCGAAAGCACAGTTATTACAAAGGAAGGCTTGCAAACAGGATATTATACTTAAATTCAATTTTTGGAAACATTTTGGAATTCCTCCACAAAAAGAAAACTGCACTCTGAGGAAAAATCCACCAAGAGTGCAGTAAATAAACTATCGGGACAAATTAACGTTAGGACGGCGGAACAGGGCTAAGGCGACCAATCCTAACAACACAGCTACCACAAACAAGAACACGTAAGTAGGATTCACCGCGAATTTTGATACTACCGCAGTACCGATCGTACCGCCCGTGTCCGACAAGTATCCAAACGAAATCAAACTCGTAACCTGGGTTTCCAATGTAGTATTGTACACTGCATCCGTAAGCAATTCCCAGTTGTACGGCATTGAAGGATAAGCAAAAAAACCACCTTCCATAGAAAAAATAAAGGTGTAATTCTCTATCTGCTCGTCTGGCACTGCTAAAGCTGAAACAAGTTGCTCTGCACGCACAACATCATTGTATTGAGCGCCAAGCTGGGTGCCCGGAGATAAAACTGCTTCCCAGTTTTCTACTGCCTTCACATCGTCCGGAATGACAATATTGAACACAGGTTCAGGTACAGCGGGAGGCATGTTATCCTCTCCTAAACCCAGGGATTTACGAACATTGCGCGCGAGGTCTGGGTTTTCAGAAGCAAGTTTTCCAAGTACAGCCGTCCAAGCAGCAGCTAGAACAGAGTCTGTCGTTAACGTTGACAGCGGCTGGCAAGGCGTTATCTCAAAACGAGCCGCCTTTACACGCCAACCAACACCACCATGCTGCAAAGTATTGTCTGCATTGTATACGCCGGGCAAAAACACCGGTGTATTCTCAACAATAAATGGCTCGTGACAGACCATTAGATAAGCCCTACCGGTACGTGCATAATCGAAGGTGTTCAACCAAACCCACTTGGGAAAACCACAGGTCGTGTGTTGAAATGGCTGAGCGTTCGTGATAGGGCCAAACTGGGGGTACCACAAATCGTGACTGATACAAGGTGTATCCATGTATTTGACTGCAGTACGAAGTGCCCGTGTTAGCTGTGCGAAAAAGGGCTTGAGCGCTGCCATTTCTTGTGGAGTAAACGGACGCGGCGGCTGAGCTTCTACTACACTTTGAGGTTGGGGAATCAATGTAAACAGAAACAACACCAAGATCACCGCAAAAATCGAGCGTTTCATGTACTTCCTCCATAGATATGATGGGTGATTAAAATTCCAGAAAAGTATACCAAACTATAGGATCTCGAGCAAGGTACAAAAAAAGAGACCGGCACTCAAAAAAGTAAGTGACAGTCTCTTGCTACCTAAAAACCGTTAATCGCCTCGCGAAACTGGGGAATCAACCTTTTGGGTCCAACTACCTTCACAACCACCAAGCCCAGATAAAACAACGGAGTGGTCAACGGCTTTAGCATGACCAAAAAGTCAAACACAATGGCCATTCTCCAAGCACGTTTGGCCAGCTCGTTTTTGTCCAACACGCCGAATTCGCGGTATGCGTTTACTTCAGCACGAAGCCACAACCAAGCTTCTTTGCGCGAAACATGCATTCCAGACAAAAAGGCCAAGTGGGCAAACCATGGAAGGTCTTTTCGCCCTAGTGCCTTGGCTTCGTCAAACAAAGCGCAGGCTTCTTGGTGGCCTTCTTTATACTTACCGCGCAATAACTGTACGCGAACCAAGTGGCGCTTTGCCTCCAACAAAAGTGGAGCGGACTTTACGGTGCGTGCCTTGTGGTAGGCATGCATGAAACAGGCTTCCGCCATAGTGACATTGCCCACACTTAAATAAGCCAAACCCAAATGCGAACGCAAACGAGAATGTTGTGCATTTGTTTGAGCTTGGGCAAGCAAAGCTGTGAACGACTTGATTGCCAAGTCAAAGTGCCCTGCTTCCCTTAACTCCACTGCTCTAGCGAGCTGCTCGTCGAATTTCGTAGACAAGGTACACCTCCAAAAAAAAGAAGGCGGATAACTCTGGTGAGAGGGTTATCCGCTTTGGATCTAATACTTCTGTGGAGCGGCTACAGGCAGGTAATACTCATCCACACCGTTATAGGGCTTTACATAGATATGAAATTCATCTGTACCGGCAACGCGACTTCTATCGGGAAGTACTGTGTAAGGTTCACCGTTGATTACAATCACCTCACCGGCGGCAGGAACATACGATGTCGTTTCCTCACCAACCTTATCATAACCACTCTCATTATAGGGATTTGCTACGTAGTAAAGAACTTGCGCCATGATGTGCCTCCTTTGGCTTTATTTTATCTCAGTAAAAATCGAGTTGAACTTACAAATTCTCAGTATTCTACCACATTCTCCTTCATTTTGCTATAGGATTCCCTCGACCTCTTTTCCCGCAAAGCCCCTCAAAATGCGCTAAAATAGCCGTATGTCTAAATTCACAGATAAAGTTGTTATGGCTGTAAGAACGGTCCCTTTTGGGCAGGTGGCGAGTTATGGCCAGATTGCACACATGGTTGGTGTTCCTAGAGGGGCACGTCAGGTTGGTTGGGTGCTTAGGAGTTACGAGGACAAGGTAGTAAAAGATAATTTTCCACTTCCTTGGTGGCGAATCATAAATAATGCAGGGAAAATCAGTATAAAAGGCACCAAGTATCACACACCGGAAATTCAAAAAAATGCGCTGGAAAAGGAAGGTGTTAAAGTAAGTGAAAATCTGGAAATAGACATAGAGCTTTACAGATTCAGGCCCAGCCAAGAAATCCTAAAGAAGCTTGAACTTGATGACGAATATATTTTTGAAATTGTGAAAAAGTTTACGCTGTAGCTGGATAAAGGGTACAAAAAAGGAGAGTGCAAATTCTTATGAATCGCAGCTCTCCTTAAAATACGGGTCATTCCCAACGATGTCTGCCGTAAGGTTTTACAGTATTTACATCACTGGGCCTAATTACAATCTTGGGCAATTCCTCTGCATCGACGGGTGCATTTATAGGAGTTCCTGCTGAAGCTGAAATGTCTAAAAGCGCATGCCTATCAACAGGTTCGCTCAACCTAGCCTCCAGTGCAGAAATTTCCAAACGCTTAAGCCATGCATGCATGCTTCCTGAATAAAGCCGCCAGCCTGAGTGCCCGGCGACAACGATCAAAAGAGCTGAACTGAAACTTCCAGGCATTTCCCAAACAAAAGTGGCATAAAGATAGGTGCCAGCCCCAATGAGAATGCCGGAAAAAATGCCTTTATCTTCCGTCTTACGAATGCCAAAAACAGCTACGCATACTACGGAAGCAACTATTGCTAACACAAACGCCAAACCCGAATTCAGCATTATGCCGGTACCATTCATATAAACCTCCATGGTTTTTGCAGTACTATAGTTCCCCCCTCCCTTAAAAAAAGTTTGGATTGATTATAATGTGAAAGATAAGAAAAGTCAAAACTATGGGATGTAAAACACCGGTTAGCTTTGTTATTGCTGTGCCCTTACAAGGACCCACCAGAATAACTCACTTCGTTCATAACTCTGGTGTGCCCGGAGGGACTTGAACCCCCGACTTCAACTTCCGCAAAGTTGCGTTCTATCCACTGAACTACGGGCACATAAAGGTGTTTGTGAAAGCATTATACAGTAGGAACGCTAGTATATTTAACAATAGTCGATAAGGAATTATTCTTTAACCACAAACTTGTCCATCATTGCCGTATATGCAGTAGAAACAAAATCCTTGGGAGCTTGCTGCAAAAACGGAAGATACTCATTGATCAAATCTTGTATTTTGTCTTTATCCTCGTTACTCACGATAAAAAACAGTCTTCCGGGAAAAGATGATTTTGTGTCTACACAAAGCATGTTTATGCCTTCATCGGTTTTGGTAAAAAAGAATTGCTTGAGGTCCTCCCAAGCATAAAAAGCCCCTGCGTTCATCACACCTAAATTAGTGATCTCATGGGCAACTTTTTGTACAGGAGTAGAGGAGATCAGGTATTTCACAAAAACTAAACTGGCAATCGCCAAAATAAGCAAAAACTCCTGCATTGCTACCAAAAGCACACCAATGATAACCGCAATCACAATCATTGAGCGCATCACTCTAAGATTTGTGGTAGAAGCTTGCTCAAGGCGTGAATCCGCCTGCCAAGCAAACAGTGTTATTTTCTTAAAAGTTCTGTTTTGTTGTTCAGGAGAATTTTGTGAGTTTCTTGCAGGAAGTGCATCCGGATCCTGCGAGCCGCTACGGTCGTAATAACCAATATAGTCATTTAAGTTAAACATGTTTGCAATTTTCATATGGTTTGTTTCTTGACCGATTTGGCGGAGGGTACAGGAATCGAACCTGTGGACGGGCAACCCCGTCACGGCTTAGCAAGCCGCTGCATTACCGCTCTGCCAACCCTCCAAAAAACGGGCCGGTACTTAATGGATTATAGCCTTTTTGCCAATGTGAAACAACAGACATCTTTTGCACCTGCTTCAAGAAGCACATTGGTTAGTGAAATCAGCGTAGCACCGGTAGTACAAATATCATCAACAACCAAAATCTTCTTACCTTTCACCAATGCTCTACATACAAAGGCATTCTGTACATTCGTTTTGCGTTCTTCCTTAGAAAGCCCAGCTTGTGGAATTGTATTTTTGATTCTCACAACAGCATTATTGTATACGGGTATCTTAAGTAGGGTAGTTGAAAGTATATTACTAATTATTGCGCTCTGGTTAAAACCTCGCTCAAAGTTCTTGGCCTTGCTTATTGGAACAGGAATTATCAAGTCTGCATCAAAACGTACATCTCTCTTTGAAAGTATTGTTAGTGCATGTTTGGTAAGAGTTTTGAGCCCCGCAAATTCTTTTGAACCATATTTTGAATTCCTAATGCAGTTCCGAACACTATCTTGATAAGAAAACACAGAAACAAAGCGTGAAGGCGTCTTAACTTTTGCAAAACAAGTCTTATGCGTATATCCATTCAAAGAATTTTCTTGGCAAACTAGGCACACATCGTCAGAAATCAATAAACAATTTTCACAACACGCATAACAAAATGGTGAACCTACTTTATGACAGCTCAAACATTCTGAAGGAAATATAAAATTTAAAAACTTTTCCATAAGTTATCCACAAAAACTCTTTGGCTGTAACAACAACCAAAAGTATGCTACTATCCCATAGACACTTCTGCTAACAATCTTATAGTAAATGCAGGGGTTTGTTTATAGACACTATTCTAAAATAAGTAGAAAATATTGATACAAAGCCAAATAACAGGGGTGTTTTTGGTGTGTGTATTGTACATATGAGCGAAAAGCAAGAAATAACTAAAAAAAGAAACTATAAACAAGATTTTGTGCAGATAATGACCGCCGTAAAGCGCATGATTCTGTACTCGTTAAAGGTTTCTCCATACAACACTATAGGCATTTTGCTGGTCATCTTTGTAACCGCTATATACCCTTTTGTAAACTCATGGATAAACAGCCGTGTCATAGACGAATTAGTCGCGCTTATTGGCACGCACGGATCGACAAGCGTTGTATTCAAATACACTGCTATATCACTCTCCCTATTGTTACTGAGGAATATTCTAACGTCATTAGAAGGTTTCGTAGAGTTGAGGCTTTACTTTGATATTTCAAGAGAATTTAACAAAGACGTAACCTCAAAATTCGCTAACTTAGATATTGAGTACCACGAAAATCCTGAGACAAGCAATTTACTTCAAAAGGTTGCGGAAAATTCCGGGCATAGACCTCAAGAGTTTATCTCGAGTATTTTTTGGTCACTTAGACCGGTTATCTCTATAATTTCTGCTATTTCAATCTTGGCAACATTTTCGCCAGTGTTAATCTTGATTTTGGCTATCACTACGGCGCCCGCGTTTATTAACAACATATTTTTTGGTAGAAGAAAATGGGGAATCTGGGACGCTAAAGGCGAATTAAAGAGAGATTACTTTAGATCAAAATATCATATTACTTCCGAACATTCATTGATGGAACTCAGAATCTTTAAAACCCGCAAGTATCTGCTAAACAGAATTTTTGACTTATTTTACAACTTCCAAAAGGAAGAAATTGCCATTGAAAACAAGCGCGCGTTTGTTGATATAGCATTGGGTATAGTAAGTGTGATCGGATTCGGATTTACGTATTTTGTGACCATTTTAGCCACACTTGCTCAGAAGATCACCATAGGTCAGTTAAACTTTTATCTTTCGACATCCCGAGAATTTAGCAGCTCCCTAGACACCCTGTTTAGAAGAAGTGCACGCGCTTACGAGCACGGTCTTTACGTAGTGGACATTTTCAAGTTCTTGGATATGAAAGAAAAAATCACCTCCGGACAGATTTGCCTTACCAACAAAGGAACACCGCCAACTATCAAGTTCGAAAACGTAGACTTTACATACCCGGGCGGGGATAAAAAAGCGCTAGATCAACTGAGCTTAACCATAGAACCCGGAGACCATATTGCTATTGTGGGTGAAAACGGTGCAGGTAAAACCACATTGATTAAATGCTTGATGCGTTTTTACGATATAAACACCGGTAAAATCACTGTGGACGGGCACAATCTTTCAGACTTGGATCTTGAAAATTGGTACGACTTAGTGGGCACACTTTTCCAAGATTTCAACCGCTATCACTTTGATGTAAAAACAAATATAGGAATGGGAAACACAAAACGCATAGACGACGAAGATGCTATAAAAACCGCTGCAAAAAACTCGGGTGCTAACGCTTTTATAGAAGGCTATGAGAAGAAATACAATCAGGTGTTAAGCAAAGCCTTTGAGGGAGGTATAGAGCCCTCTGTTGGCCAATGGCAAAAAATCGCCTTAGCTCGCGCTTTCTTTAAAGACGCTCCTGTTTTGATTTTGGACGAACCTACCAGCGCAATCGACCCCAAGGCAGAGGCCGAAATCTTTGAGAACCTCTTCGAGTTTGCCAAAAACAAAACTGTGATCATTATTTCGCACAGATTCTCTACAGTTCGAAATGCCAAAAAGATCATCGTACTTGAAAAAGGACGTATTGCAGAACAAGGATCGCACCACGAATTGATGCAGATACAAGATGGGAAATATAAAAAGGCATTTGAAATTCAACGAAAAGGCTACGAATAATGATAGTTCTTGCAGTTGACTCCGCAAGTTATATAATAAAAATATGAAAGCTGGTGCAAGGATAATTGAATTAATGAGTTGGTTGTTTGCAGCGCTTATTGGAACGCGCTTTGTGCTCAAATTTTTTGGCGCAAGCACAGTAGCCCCGTTCGTGCAGTGGCTGTATGGCGTTACTGATTCGTTAATGGCACCATTTGCCGGAATTTTCCCAACTCCATCTATAGGTGTCACAAGCTTAGTAGACATTCCAGCTCTTGTAGCCATTGCCGTGTACTTGATAGCAGGATATCTGATTTCTGTGTTTATTGAAACCGTTGATAGTAATTTGCGCTTTAGAAGTCTTAGACCTGTTACGCCAAAACCCCCAATTAACATGCCTTCAACACCAGTTCCGCCAAGCAC
>CAYNBT010000017.1:0-14769 GCA_964396025.1 uncultured Candidatus Saccharibacteria bacterium
CTGATTCTCTACAACGGCCATCTGCCTCAAGCACATGGCCGTTTTTTTATATTGACTATAACTTTGCGACATGACTATACTTTAAGCATATGGATTTTAATTCTGTCCAAAATCCCAAGAAGTTAATTAAAATCTGGGTTCTGGTTTTTATCTTGATGGGAACTTTTGTCTCATTAATTCTGTTGATTGCAGGTACTTTGGGCTTTGTAAAAGATGCTCCCGCACTACGTTGGCTTACAGGTAATAACACTCAACTACTCCCCGTATTCCCCGGTTCTTATTCTACAATAAAAGATGGCGAGCACATGTGGACAATACACGAGATGCAACCTGTTTTTGAATCAATAAACATAGAGGGTGATAGTGCGTTTCTTGTTGTTTCTTACGAACTCAAACGTGGCGAGAAGAAGACTGTAAAAATCTTTTTGACCGGCCCTACTAATCCGGGTTTAGTTAGTCAAACTCTTTACGGTACTTCCAAAGAGAGTGCTTATGTTGATCCAACCGCTCTAATGGGCAAGTTAGTTGTGGGTCAACAAATTCGAGTTGGTTACGTTGCTGCAGTGCCTGCAAAAGAAGTTCGTTCTGTTGAGTTTTGTACATTAGATCCTGTGCTGTGTAATTTGAGTAACCTATTCGATTCAAACTCTATGAAAGTTCAAAGTTTTGACAAACGTCGCTTGATAACAGACTCGCTTGTTTTACCTGGTTACTACATTTTTACTGATCTTATTGATCCAAACTCACTTGATATAAACAATGTGGTTAATGTGGAGGACAATGCTCCAGAAAATTAACATCCTATCTACTGCAAAAATTCTGGTTTTTGTTGTATGCGCAGTTTACTTTTCTAAATCTTCTGTTGTTTATGCTCAAGGTGTCTGTGCTGCACCACCTGATTATTGCATTGGTACTAAAGTTTTGGATCGAGGTACCGGCTGTAGTAAATCTGGAAACACATGTAGAACTGATTACTTACGAATGACTGTGAATTGCGGAGGTAGTTGTGCCTATTCAATCAGTGGTTACGAATGTGTGTCAAATGTACCTAATGGTAATGGGCAGTGTCCCTCAACAGTTCATACATATACAGGCACTTGTTGTGTAAACTCCGGTGGTGGAAGCAATGGTGGCTGCACGAACAACAACAACTGCGATCCCGGAGAAGATCCCTTATGTCCAGACTGTAGTGGTGGTGGTGATCCCGATGCTTGTGGTGATTTGTGTGCTGAGGGGGTTTCCACGGGCGGTGGTGGCGTAAATGTTACTTGGCAAGATGAGGGTATTTGTAGCATAGCTGGGCTTGGGTGTTCCTCGTGGATAGGTTCCTCCGGTGCCTGTGATCAAAACGGTGAGAATTGTATACGTGTGTGTGATGGTGCTGTATGCGGTGGAAGTCCTGCACCATATACTCAAATTGCCGGAAACGTTATGACAAATACAGGTACTCCTATAAGCGGCGTACCTATATATGTAGAAGAAGTTGGGAATTCCACGAACAACAGAACTGCTGTAACAAGCAGCACTGGGGGATGGGGCGTAGATCTTCTAAAAATCGGAAACAACAGCCGCTTTAGGGTTATTCCACTTTGGACTAAGAACACACCTTCCGGAGGTGTTCCATTCACGCCGGAGGGTCTTAAAGGATTCGGTAAAACTATTGCGTGTACATCAACTCGCCCCTGTGTAGATGCTGCAACTGGCAATAATGTTCCCGTAAACAGCCAAGCGTACACAAATCAGAACACGGATGAAATGGATCCCGGAGGTGGTGGTTACCCTGTTGGCGATAGCTGCGGTTCCCATAGGAATTTGGCAGGTACCCAAATAGGTGCGCGTTGTAACTTTGTGTACGACGTAGTACAAAACTATGCCCCAACGGGTACGATAACTGCGTTATCCGGAACTACTTTTCCATATACACAAACCATTAATCTTAGATTAAATGCTTCGGATGTTGACGCAAATTTAAGTTATGGTCAGATCTGGGTAAGAAAAGCTAATGGCAATGCATGGGCACCCGGATATTCTTGGACTCAAGTTCCTCAACCCGCCAATGCCGGTGGAAACATAAGTTGCTCAGGTGGTACATGCGCAGGCACCAAGACACTTGATTTGCGTGCGCTGTTTCCAAATCAACCAAGTAGTTTCTATACAGGAACATGGTGGGCGATGATTCAGGTTGTTGATACTTTTGGTGTACGCCCAAATGATCCTGAGTCCGGCGCTTGTACTGGTAGAATAGTTCCCGGAATCACAGAGACCTTACCAGCAGGTTGGAAGGAATGTAGCCCCACCAATGCTGATGCTGTGCTGCTTACTATTACTCCCCCACCTCCCGTGACTATCTCAGGATCTTTGATTCGAGTTCCAAATGGAAATGCTTGTACAAATCAAGGGACCTTAACATCTTCAAACTTTTCAAATGCAACCCTCACGTCAACATATAGAGAAACTTCTACTGGTGTAACCAGAACCGGTGACGTTACCGAATCTGCTGGCACATTCAGCATTACAAATGTGCCTCAAGGCTCCGGCACCATTGGTATTGATCAAGAAATAACTCCAATTGGTCTTCCCTCTTTCAAGTATAGATTGCAATGTATAAACGGAAGTTCAGCTGGAGTTGTAGGTAATACTGCGGCACTCACAGTTGATAGTAATCCTGAACCAGCTGTTCTTGGTTACAAATTAATTTCCAAAGGTTGGTTTACAACAAGAGATGGAGATGTGTACGCCGGCTTTAGTGATAATTCCTCTATAAACCCTAGCATTACCGTGGGCATCCCTCCCGAGGCTGATGTGACTGCAGTAGGTTTTTGGGCTTATCTAGTGAACAACGGAACTGTCTTTGGTGGCGAAGCGTTGTCTGTAAAAGACCCTCTCAACAATAACAAGTACGCAACACCAATAAACAGAAGTGCGAGCAGAGTGCGCCCGACTTCTACTTGGCCTGCAAGTTATGACTACACGCTGCCCAATAATTCATCTGTGATAAACGTTTCAGGTGATGCAAACTGTGCTGCCATGTTAAGAACCACAAACCTGAATCCAAACAACGTTTATGTAGCCAATGGTGCGTGCATAAACAGAGCTATTACTAACGTTGCCGCCACAGGTTACTTGGTGTCTACAGATGGTATTGTTGTAATCCATGCAAGTGATTCCACTGACATTGTATTTGATCGTATTGTTAGGGTAGCCGGAAACGATCCTGAGCGCAGAATCTTGATCGTAACACCGGGAAAGGTGCGAGTTACACGTGCGGTGGGTTCAGCATTGGTCTTATCAACGGCACAACCGCATATTCAAGCCTCAATAATTTCCGGTGGCGGAGTGGAGTTTGAAGGCACAACGGATTCTACAGCCTCGCCTGATACTACAGTAATCATTGATGGTCCGATAATTTCCGGAGGTATAACAGCTTCAAGAAATGCCGGAAGTATAGCTATGAATCGCGACCGAGGTATCAGCAATGGTTATCCATCCGAGTTTATAGTTTATAACAAGAATTTGATTCATCAACTTACTTATAGTGAGAGGAATCATGCTACGCTAAATAGAACAGGGCTTTTTGTAGTCGACGTAACTATAGATGCTACAGATTAATTTATGAAATACTTAAACGAAACTTTAAAAAATCAACGTGGACAGGTTTTACTCTTTGTAATTGTTACTATGACCATAGCTTTGGCTGTAGGTGTTGGAGTATCGTTGAGGACAATCTCGTCCATCTCTAGGGTTGCCCGAACCGATACCTCATCCAGAGTGCTTGCTGCTGCTGAGGGTGGGCTTGAAAGATTCCTAACGAAGACCAACAATGAACTTTCTGTACTTGCTAATGCGTGTACTTCCAGTGATCCCAACACTGCCCCATCTCAATGTGAGATAACATTTCCAAGCACTGTCGATTCTGTTGATGCTCTAGCTGTGGTGCAGGTGTTAGAGCTAGGTGCAAACGATCCTGAATACACATTTTCGGCCAAAAAAGATGCTGTTACCGAAATCAACCTTTCCGGATACGATTCACATCCTGCCAGCGTCGGTGTAAACGAGATCAAAGTTTGTTGGAAAAGCCCTTCCGGTGGTGTGCCAACAGATATGTATTACTTAGCCTACAGCCCTAGTGCCATGATTAAGAACGGTGCCTGCTATGGGGGGAACTTTGGATGCGGAACCAGTTCTGTTGTGAAAACAGGTTTTTCATTGAGTAGTAACACGGACCCACTCTATACAAGCTGTTTTACCATTGGAAACACTGCGGGTTCTGCAGATCTTCCTGATGATGTAGTTGGTTTACGTATTCGTTCTTTGGGTGGAGATGCTGATTTCAGAATATCGGTTGTTAATTCAGGCGTGTTGCCACTACAAGGTTATGAAATTATTTCCACTGGCCTGCTTACAGATGTTGCCAATGTCAAAACCATTAAAACGATTCGTGCAAAACGCTCTTTGCCCTATCTACCAGGAATGTTCGATTTCGGTCTGTATTCCGACACAGGGACTATTGACTAGCAAATCTACTAAGGAGATACTTAAGTTATGAACTTTACACTGCCCAATTTTCAAAACATTAAAAAAATGAAGAAGGGAGGTGTATATATGTTTAACAAATCTTTACGCAAAGATGCAAAGGGTTTTACGCTTATCGAACTTTTGATCGTTATCGTTATCATTGGTATTTTGGCAGGAGTTTTGGTGGCTGTTATAAATCCGGCTGCTCAGCAAAATAGAGCTAGAGATGCAACAGTACAAGCAGGATTAAATAAGATGGCATTAGCTGTTGGAAGTTTTAACGCAGCTTACGGACGACTTCCTAGCACAACTGAGTTTGGTGGTATTATAGATGGCGAAACTGCAGCTCCTACCTGTGCACTTGCTGCGGGTGTAGTTACATGTACCTACACTATGACCAGCATACCTCTGCCTACAGTAAACTGTAGTGCTAATCAAAACTGCTGTGCAGCATCGCCAAACAATTTCGTAGGTAATGGCGATGCCGCTGGAGATGAAACTCCCTGTGTTTTTAGATACTCTGGCGATACTGCAACAGGAAGATTCAGAATCTGGGGCAAATCATATGGTATAAGCAACGGTACATTTCTTTACGACAGTACAGATGGAGGACAAATCAAACAGTGTGACAATTTGAACGCAACAACAACTTGTTAGTTAATCTTTGGCCCCACCATCACGGTGGGGCTTTTGAGTATAAAAATGCAAAAGAACAGAATAAAACAATTTAACAAGGGTTTCACGTTGATAGAACTATTAGTCGTAGTTTCTGTCTTAGGTGTACTAGTTGGTGTTACTGTAAGTGTTATGGGAGTTAACAGAACAAGAAATTCAGGTGAGGATGGTGTTCGTATTGCCAACGTGTCTAAAATCGCGCAAGGTATTGAGGCTTTTTTGGCTGCTGAGGGAAGATTGCCTGTAACTGATCCCACAACGTTTAACCCACTCAACGGTCCTGATGCTGCAACAATAGGGTTTTACATTAGTGCTTGGCCTGTTGCAAACACATTTGGAGCTCCTGCAGGGACTATACGCTATCAATATTCAATAGTAGAAAATTCATCGATTTGTATCTCGGTGCAACGCGCAACAGATGCAAATCAGTACTACAAATATATCAGCCCTTGGGATGCTTCCCTAACCGGTGGACGTAGAGCTTGTGCGAGCACAGTTGTTGTGTGTGCTAATGCTGCAACTCCGGCTTCCGTTGCATGTGATGGAGCCTTAACAGATAATGATTTTGCAGGATGCAGCGACTTAAGTAATGTAGCGTGCTAGACCATTTTGGAATAATTATGTTTTTAAAACACTTAAATGCTAAAAAAAATGAATCGGGTTTTACTCTTATTGAACTTTTGTTGGTTGTTATATTAATTGCTGTTTTAGCGGGCGCATTACTTACGGTCATAAATCCCGCCGGACTTAGATCTAAATCAAGAGATTCTCAAAGAGTAGCGGATTTAAAAAAGATTCAAGCTGCCTTGGAGCTCTATTTTGCAGACACTAGAAACTATCCCATTGCTTCTACGTGGGAGGTTGTTATCTCAAGTTCCGCCCTTGCTACGGCACTACAGCCTGCATATCTAAGTGTTGTTCCTTCTGATCCAAGAGGAGCCTCTGCTACGACTACTCCATGCACTGTTCCAACAGAAAACAGGTACAATTACAGAACTGATGCCATCGGAACAATATACATTCTTACATCAATAATGGAGGTTCCAACGTCAAATAACGGACGAGAATGTCACGGTACTTCCAACTGGGCATTATTGGGTTGTGGTGGAAGTTACGCAACCAGTGATTTATGTTACGGTGTAGAAAACCCCTAATGAGATTATTATCACATAGCTATGCTATGAAAAATGAGCACGGATTTAGCTTGCTGGAGCTGATGTACATTGTAATCATCGGTTCAATTCTGCTTGGTGCTACAGTGCTTATCTTACGTCCCAGCGACTTGAGAGCTCGTGCACGTGATGAAAATAGACTTTCTGACATATCGTCGCTTGAACGCGCCTTTGGCGAGTATTTCTTATCTAACGAATCATACCCCGGTGATGCAGACTATCTTTATGTAAGTACATCTTTGCCTGAAGGAGCCATATCCCCGCTTTTTAATGTGCAAAGCGGTTGGATTAAAACTAACATGTCTAGTTATCTCACAAAGCTACCTGTTGATCCCATCAATGATGCCACCTATAACTATTCGTACATGCAAAGTGGTTCAACATTTGAAATAAATGCTGTTATGGAATATCTTACCGAATATTCCCAAAATGATGGTGGTGACGACAGTAATGTATATGAGGTAGGTAATGACCTCACTATCATATAGCGAAGTTTATGCTAACATAAAGTATATGGAACAAACTGCCCGTTCAGGTTTCACAATCATAGAATTACTCGTTGCTGTGTCCATAATCACAATTTTGTCCGGAGCATTAATCCCCGGCTTTACCAATTATTCCAAAAATCAAAACCTTAGGCAGGCCCAAGAGCAGGTAAAGAACGATTTAAGAACTGCGCAGGCAAATGCACTTACTGGTACAAATGCCTCCCCTACTCTCAAGCACTGGGGAATTCGTTTTACCCAAAACTCAGGCACATATGAATACTTTACATCGGAGAATACCACAGATTGTGGTAACGGACTTTATTATGCAAACAAAACTACCCAACCTTTGGCCGCAGGTATTGTTGTGAGGAGTCCTTCGGGTTGCGTATATTTTAGCTTTGCAAATGGAGATGCTTCTGCAGATTCTTCGATAACCTTGGGTTATCCCAGTCCGGACAATACAGTTTGTAGACTAGTAACAATCGATTCAGGAGGGTTGGTTTTGACAGGAGGAGATGCAGTATGTCCATAAAGCACTTAGACGCTAAAGGTATAGGATTAATAGAGACTATCACGGCATTAGGTATTGCTGTGGTTGTAATCACCGCATTAGTATCTCTTGCTGTCTTTACATTGCGTTCTTCTCAAACCAGCAAATATCTACTAGAAGGTTCCAAGTTGGCAAATGAAGAGCTTGAGTTAGTAAGGGTTGCCAAAGAAACATCCACAAGCTGGGTGAGTTTTTTGATTGATTTACAAGCGTGTGATGATTCGGCTGCTGATACTTGCTATATAGACACTACAAGCGATGTGCCGATTAAGGCAGGAATTGAGACTCTAGATCCTAATCCTGCCGTAGGCTTGCGCAGATCCTTTAGGGCATACGACCCAACAGCGGCTAATCCGGCAAATTCAATAGATACCACGGATCAGATTGTGCGCATAGAGGTGCGGGTTATGTGGAACGTGGGAAATGATACAAAAGGAGCATATTCCTACACAGATATTTCCAACTGGAGGGGCGATTGATGACTTTAATGCCTACTAAAACTCTTTTGAATAATTCACAAAAAGGCTTTACCTTGTTAGAGCTTGTGATAGTAATCGGCTTAATGGCGCTCACTGTGGGCGTAACCGGAGACATTTTGCTCTCACTGGTTCGTAGCTATACCACAACCCAGATTGAAACAGAGTTGGAGCAAAATGCAAATTTTGTGTTACTAAAACTTGAAAAAGAACTTCGTAATGCTGAAAGTGTTTCTGAGATAAATGACTCTTCGATTTCGTTCTTTATAAAGGATGCCAACAATAGCGAAGTAGAAGTTACTTACGCAGTTACGGGCGGTGTTGTAACTAGACAGGTTGGAGCAGGTGCTCAAGATACACTCACTAACACATCCAGCAGTAATGGAGTGCTGGTTACTTGTGCACCATGTTTTTCTCGCGTAGGTACAGCGCCTCCTGACATTATAAAAATAGCCATGGAGTTTGATACAAAGTCTTCAAATATAAACGCCCCCGTTACAGTTGAAAACACGGTGATAGTTAGAAAGTCTTATTGAGTATGAAGAGACGAGCATACAGAGATTCAGAACATGGTCAGACATTAGTGATAGTTGTAATAGTCATGATCTTAGCCTTGACCATTGGTGTTACAGTTTCCAATAGGTTTATTTCTAATCTTCGTACTCAAGTGAAAGTTGACTCTTCCTACAGGGCGCAGGCCGTTGCAGAAGCACTGGTAGATCGTTTACTGGTGTTGCCTGATTCAACGCTTGAGGATTTCGTTACCTACGGAAACTGTGGCAGTACTTGCACATTGACTATTACAGGTGCAGACAATGTTGTTTCAACGGCGCAAGCTACGTTGACTACACTGGGCAATTCTTCTGCCTCCATTGAAGTTCCTCTGTCTACAACGGATAGTGTAGAGTTTAATCTTAATGGTTACGGGAATAATCAACAGCTTTGGGTATGTTGGCAGTCTCTTGCGGGTGTGAGTGCTGCAGAACAACCTTCTGTGGTTTTGCTTCATTTGTATGGTAGTACCGGAAACTACAGTACCCAATCATATGCTGCGAACACCATTGGATCTTCGAACACTAACAACTTTAGTGCTGCTGTAGCAGCTCAAAGTTACCAAAACTGTATACAGGTTTCAGGTGTATCTGATCCTAAGGCACTAAGAATGCGATCTCTTTACAACAATGTAGATGTTTTTGTCGTTCCGGCTTCAGGACAGAGCTTGCCCTCACAAGGAATACAGATTACTTCAACAGGTACTGTGTTGAATGCAAAGAAAAAGGTCACGGTAGTAAAAAGCAGACCTTATCTGCCTGTAGATTTTGATTTTACCTTATATTCAAAATCCCTAGCTTCCCCACTTACAAATGCGGCAGAATGAGGGACATCGGTCTAAAGACCTCCGTCCCCTCTTATGCACATTGATGGCTTTCAGCTTTCACTGTGCAGAATGATCTTGTATGGGGCACTAATAAACTGTAAAATTTACCCATGCCCATTATTGGACTTGATCTAGGAAGAAACAAATTCAGAGCTGTAGAGTTAGAAAACGAAAAAGGCAAAATTGTACTCAAGAAATACGGAACCTATGAAAATTCCAAACTTAATCTGGCTTCAGAATTAAAAGGAGATCTTGAAGCTTACTCTAATTCCATTAAGAACTTCATTGCTGATACAGGTTTTAGCACAACAAGCATCGCAGTCTCCTTACCAGAATCCGAGGTTTTTACCAGAGTGATCAAACTGCCTTTAATGACGGAAAAAGAGCTTAAAACCTCTATAATGTTTGAGGCAGAACAATACATTCCCCTACCATTAAAAGATGTAAATTTTGCATTTCAAATTATCGATGCTGACATGACAGAAAAAGACAAAATGAATGTTCTGTTGGTTGCCGCTAAAAATACAATTTTAGAAAAATACGTAAACATCTTAAAGAATGCAGGATTAGTACCAAAGGGCATAGAACCTGAAACTTTAGCAATAGAGCGGGCGCTAAGCAGTAATCCCAATCAACCTAGTGCAAGCATTTTGGTAAACATCGGCTCACATGAGACTTTGCTTATTGTGACGTACAGAGGCTTTGTTCGATTTACACGCAGTCTAAACATGGGTGGAGATGATTTAACTAAAGCGGCCCAGCAACATTTGGGTTTAGATATAGCACAGGCAGAGGAATACAAGAAGACTTATGGTTTGGACGTGAATCAGGTAGAAGGTAAGGTGTATGAAGCAATAAAGCCTGTTGTAGATAATATTCTTGCAGAGATAAAGCGTTCGAGGATTTTCTATACAACACACAACCCCAGTGTTAACATTAACAAAGTTATCCTCTCAGGAGGTACTGCGCTTATGCCCGGACTTCTATTTTATTTTGCAAACAACTTGGATTTGGAAGTGGAGCTTGCAAATCCATGGCGAAACATTCAGATTCATGAAAAGTTAGAGTCTCAGAAGCAACATCTTGTTGAGCAAGGACCAGTGTTTGCTGGACCTGTTGGACTGGCCTTAAAGGAGGTAAAACGCGTCTAATGGCTCAAAGTATCAACCTCATCCCACAACGAGAAAAGGTAGAACAGCAAAAAACTCAAATAGTTAAAGTGAGTACAGTATTTTCTGTGTTGATTCTGGTCATTGTTGGTTTGATAGCAGGCTATTTCTTTTATCAAACTTCCAGAATAAAAAAGCAAACAGCTTCTCTTAATGAAGCAATAAATGTTACTCGCGGCGAGATCGTTAATTTATCTCAAATAGAGATATCTGCAAGGAACCTCGGCAAGAAATATCAAACGTTGACTTCTATTTTTGAAGGGCGTGTCTATTATTCTTTACTGGCTGAAGAATTGTTAAGACGTACCCCTCCATCAGTAAAAATTGAAAACTTGACTATTGGATATCAACAGGAAATCACTGTGTCCGGAACAGGAACCGACTATTTGGCAATTTCGCAGTTTGTAAACAGGTTAACAGAAAAGCTTGCCTCGCAAGATGTTTCACACAAGGACAATATCTTTACGGACGTTACATTGAACACGGTAAATTTAGAAGCACAGACTGGACGAGTAAGATATTTTATCGTAGTTAAATTCGACAAGGAACTGCTCAAAAAATGAACGACACAAGATCTTTAAAAGATACTTTATTGAATTTTATAGTTCCAATTGTTTCTATGTTGGTAACATTGTTACTTTTTGTTTTTGTGATATACCCTTCCATCAATCTTTTGCCAACTCTTAAAGCAGAAAAGGCAAAAACAGAAACGCTAAAAAATCAATTAGACACTAAGCTTGTAGTGCTAAATAAACTTGTCGACTTCAAGAGCGTGGTTGATGAAAACGTTGACCTCGCATCAAAGGTTATGACATCAGAACCTCTGATTCCTGAACTTCTAACTCAAATCGATACTATCGCGCGTGAATCAGGTCTTGAGATTTCAAGATTAAGCTATTCGTTTGCAGATACAGGTCAGGCATTGTCTACAGAGGCTGTAGCAACAGATTATCAAACCGTGCTGGTATCTTTAGGCGTGCGTGGTAATTATGCCCAAATGGTAAGCTTTCTGAATTCATTAGAAAATGCAGCACGCTTGGTAAATGTAAATGATTTTCGATATACCGAAGAAATTGAGGAAGGGGGCAATACGCTTGGTTTAAGTTTCTCATTGAGTGCTCCTTATATATTCGTACAATCAACTGCAGTAACAGACGAACCTATAAATGTAGATATCACAGATCCTAAGTTCATTGGATTTATGGATAAGTTAAAAAATCTCAAATTTTACACACCTAGCGTAAATCTTAATCTCCCTATCGTAAATGAGACTACACCTACGCCCGATGTTTCTGACGCCGTAAATGAGAATACTGTAGAAAATATTACTGGTGAAAACGTTACTTCTAACTAGTTCTTAATTTCTTGCATGTTTTCTTTTCTCCATTGTTTTATCTTTTCGTGATCTCCTGTGAGTAGTACCTTGGGAACACTATATCCTCTGAATTCTTCTGGACGGGTGTATTGGGGATATTCAATCCAGTCGTTATAAAATGAATCAAGGCTTACAGCTTCCTCACTAAGAACGTTTGGAAGTAATCTGGTGATAGATTCAAGCACTACCAAGGTTGGTAGTTCGCCTCCTGCTAGTACATAATCCCCTATTGATAGTTTCTCATCTATGAAATGATCGATTCTAGCGTCTATGCCTTCGTATCGCCCGCACACGAATGTTATAGTGTTCAGTTTGGAATATTCTCCAACCATTTTTTGTGTAAGTTTTTGGCCAGCTGGAGTTAGAAATATTATTTTAGAGCCTGCGTCGCCTTTTTTAACTTTTAGTGCCTCTAGAGCATCTACTACGGGTTCGATTCTTAAAAGCATTCCTGTGCCTCCTCCGTAAATTTTGTCGTCTACAGTAAGGCGTTCATCAAGGCCGTAATCACGAAGGTTTGTTACATTAATTTTTAGCTCTCCAATATCCAAAGCTCTCCGCAGTGGGAGAAGCTGTGAATATTGAGAAAAGATTTCTGGAAATAATGTGATAACGTTTACTGTTAGCATCAGATTTTGAATTAACTACTCTAGTTCCTCGCGCAGCGTGGATCTAGAATAAATCACCTAGGTAGCTGGTGTTTCTTTACTCTTGCTCTTGTGGTTGTTCTTGTTGCTTGTAGGGATCCAAGAGTTCTACGTTTACTCTAACTTGATCTTTAATTGCTTTTGATTTTGCTAGCGCTCTAATGCTTTTGATAGTTCTACCCTCTTTGCCTATGATAAGTCCCATATCTTCTTGTGCTACAGTAAGCTCATATACTGTCTCGTTTTCAGCTTGGCGCTCATTTACTACAACTTGATCTGGATTGTGAACTATCTGGGTGACTAAATATTCTATAAATTCTCTCATTAGTTTTCTAAGGTTATTCCGAAGCGGTTTCTGAATTTTCTTCAGCTACATCTTCTTTACCCTTTTTTACTTTGTAAGGTTTAAATATATACTTGCCATTAATTAAATCCTTTACGGCTTGAGTAGTCAAGGCTCCCTTTTCTACCCATTCTTGATACTTAGTTGTGTCAACCTTAATTATCGGTGGTGACACCAAAGGATTAAAATGGCCAAGAACATCTAAGAACCTGCCATCTCTTTTTGTTCTAGTATTTGCAACAACAACCTTGTAGGTTGGTTGATGCTTTTTTCCAAATTTTGCTAATCTTACTGTTATTGACATAGGCGACGCAAATTCTATCAGAGCTTTCCCAACTTGTCCAATGCATCCTCTGCAGCGGCTTGTTGAGCTTTCTGCTTACTGGGTCCTTCCCCAACCCCAAATAAATCCTCGCTCAAATAAACTCCCACTTTGAACATCTTCTCGTGATCAGGTCCCCAAGATTCCAATATCTCGTATGCAGGGGTCACCCCGCGCTTTTCTTGTGCCATTTCTTGGAATTTCGACTTAGGGTCTTTATAGGTTCTGTCTTTAACTATTTTATTTACTTTGAAAAGTAGGTTTTTCTCTACAAAACCAACACAAAACTCATACCCCTTTTCCAGATACAATGCCCCTAAAACGGCTTCAAATGTGTTTGCAAGAATATATTCCCTATCTCGTCCGCCGGATGCTTCCTCTCCCTTTGACATTAGAAGTAATGCTCCGTACCCCATTCTTCTGGATTCCTCCGCCAAAGAAGGTGTACATACAATGGCAGCTCTAAAGTTGGTTAACTCTCCTTCGCTGGATTCTGCAAAGCTGGCATATAAGTGTTGAGATGAAATAAGTTGCAACACAGCATCCCCCAAGAATTCTAGACGCTCGTTTGATGTGTAGCTGTATGTGGAATGTTCGTTGAGATATGATCTGTGTGTAAAAGCTGTCTGAAACAATCCCAAATCTTTAATTTCGGTTCCTAAAATTTCTTCCAATTTGTTCTGATCAAATGCCATAGAATTAATCGAGTTTATCAGACAATAAGTTCAAAAGATCTTCTACTGTTTCTAGTTCGTCTTTTTGACTGATAAGTTCTACGTCGTACTCGTCTTCAAGGTCAGTTAAAATATCTACCAATTCTAAATCGCCTATATTGAGATCTGCCTCAAAATGAGCTTCGGCGGTTACTTCACTTGGTTCTACGCCAACTTTGTCTGCCATTAAAGTTCTAATTTTTCTTAAGTATTCATTACTCATGCTTTTTATTTCTTTCTGCAACATTGCCAAGTACACCATTTACAAACTTACTTGACGTGTCGTTGCCAAATTCTTTAGCAAGTTCTACGGCTTCATCAATAATAACTTTTTCAGGAGCTTTCTTTGAATAAAGCATTTCGTATATTGCAAGTCTTATAATTATCAAATCAACTTTTGCCACTTTGTTTAGTGGCCAGTCAGGGGCACATTCTTGGACTAATGCATCGATTTCGTCCCTGTGCTCCTTCATTCCTTTAATAAGTTCATCAGTTAGGGAAAGGTCAGCGCTTTCGCATGCGAGCATATCGCAAGAAAATAACTTGCATTCATTTTCATCTGCGTCAGAAAAGAGCCAGCAAAAGCCTGATGCTAATGCTATTTTTCTTGCTTCATGTCTTGGGTCAGTTTTAGATTTCATTTAAAAACATTCGGGCAAGCCCGTTTGATCTCCCCAGATATAGTCGTTATGACTAACATCAATACTTGGTGTACCTATTTACCGCATTCGGCGCATTGCCTATGTGGAAGCTTTGCTGCATTACAGTTTGGGCACTTAACACTTTGCGCTACTTCTGCGAAGTAGTGGCTGTTTCTTTTTCTTCTTGTTCTGCCTTTACTATGTTTTCTTTTTGGTACTGCCATATAAATACACTAACACTTATTTACAACGTGAACAATATATTAGTCCAAGGCGGATTTGTCAATTATGAGTTGAAGTTGCAA
>CAYNBT010000017.1:14869-17946 GCA_964396025.1 uncultured Candidatus Saccharibacteria bacterium
CGTGAACAATATATTAGTCCAAGGCGGATTTGTCAATTATGAGTTGAAGTTGCAAAATACTGTGACTATGGGGTATAATGTTCGATAAATTCATCCATAGGAGATTAGATAATGAGATACTTGAAATTCGCCTCTGCGGTTTTGTTAGTCCTGCTGGTATCTGCCTGTGTGTTAACAAGTATGCCCTTGGTGCTTAGTGCTGCAAATGGTCAACAACCAGAATTGAGACCAATAGCTAATGCTAATCTGGATCTTACTGATTTGCGCCAAACCTATGTGTTCTTGGGATTTACAAAGGGGCAAGCTTTGAAGTTCTTCACGACGGCCTCTTTGCTGAGAGCATGATAAATGATTTTGGCTTTACAGAACAGCATTTTGCCGAGCTGATGGGTGTCTTACAAACTGAGATCGATGCCTTTGTCCAGCAGCATGGCCTAACCGACTATATCAATGCAGTCTTAGCTAACCGTGCTGCTAAACATGCATCAACCGGACTCTATACACTTTTGCATCGTGATATGCGCATTCCATTTAGGCTGATCGATGTGAGGGGCGACAACACGCTTTGTGTTTACCTCGACAGTCCAGTACACGCAGAGCACGTTCCGGAAGAATACGAAGGTGTTAAAGTCATTACGATTTGGCGGTACTAGACTAAGCGGAGTAAGAAGACACATCAACGTCTTGTTACTCCGCTGTTTTTTTACTGTCTAAGAAACCACTCTTGCCTGTCTCGTTTTTCTTAGCCTGAAATGGTCTAAGTAAAGAAGAGCAAAACATACAAGAGCATGCACAACGTACTTAATGCCCAGAACCTTCCCCACCCTCTTCACACCATAACTTATGGGGATTTCTTCTATCTTGCAACCTTCGTAAATCAGCAAGAGCCTAAGAATTGTATTCTGCAAGTGGTAGGGTCCAAAACGTACGCTTAACCAATCATCTGGCTTGCACCTCTGGAATATCTTGCTCATCATTTTTGATGATACGCCCTCAAACCCACTGGCAAAATCTGTTAAGCGCTCAGATTTTTTTACCAAAAACCAGTTAGCCAGAGTTGTTACGCCTTTGGATAACGCTTGTCTTTGAGCAGGGTACTGATTAACCGCACCCGGTAAAAATCTGCTTGAGCACACAACTTCAGCGCCTTTTCTAAAGTGCTTAACGAACGTTTGGATGTCTTCTGGGTCATGTGAGCCGTCAGCATCCATGCTAATCACAAAATCTGCACCAAGCGCAACGCCCTCTTCCCAACCCGCTAGATATGCTCGCGAAAAAGTTCCTGAGGATGCAAAAGCTAAATGCACATTGGGGTTACCGGATGCAGCCTTTCTTGCCAGCTCGCACCCGTGTGGATCCAGTCTTTCGTGTCCGGCAAGTACTATTGCATATTCAACCTCGAGAGACCTAAGTACTTTCTCAATGTCAGCAATTTGTGGGTCGAGTTCCTTAGTTCCGATTGATAGTGCTACAGCTATTTTCATAGTTCTCACCTCTATGTGCTATCTCCTCTGAGTGATATTCTCAAGTATTATAACTTCCAAATCTTCGATATGTTTTTTCATATAGTAATCAACACAATGGCATTCGTTTGCCCAGCCTTTTTCCAGTGTTGCCCGTGAATCAACAACACATTATCTCCGCTCTTAACGTACTTACGTTCTTTGAGTCCGTCAATAACATGTTCAACAGACAAAATTTGACCTGTGCGTGGGAAAACTACTTTAACTGGGTTTATACCGTAACTCAAAGTTAATATTTCCACAGTCTTGCTGTTATCTGTTACCGCAATAATTGGGATTTTTGGACGGAAACTAGAAACTATCTTTGCAGTAAAGCCTGTTTCAGTAAAGACCACAATAAAATCTACTTTGAGTTTTGAAGAATGTGCCGAATGTGTTGCTATAAGATCTGCGGCTTGTACTATTAATTCCGTAGGGTTTTGGGGCATGGTGTTAAAATGAGTAACCTCTGCTTTGCCTTCATTAAAATGCACGATTTTGCTCATCGCTTCCACAGCCTTTACAGGATATTTTCCAGTTGCTGTTTCTCCAGAGAGCATAACTGCATCTGTTCCATCAAAAACCGCGTTTGCAACGTCTGTGGCTTCCGCGCGGGTTGGGAGGGGGTGTTCGATCATTGATTGCAACATCTGTGTGGCCACAATAACCGGCTTGTGGGCTTTTCTACATTTTTCTATTAAATTTTTTTGATGGTATGTGATTTGTTCAATCGGCACTTCTATTCCCAAATCCCCTCTTGCGATCATAATACTGTCTGATTCCTCAATAATTTCGTCAATGTTGTCCAAGCCTTTTTGGCTTTCGATTTTTGAAACTATCTGAGCATCAATCTGTTTGTGCTTCATCACCTCTCGCAAGGCTTGAACGTCCTTTTTGGTGCGCACAAATGAAAGCGCAATATAGTCAACCCGTTGTTTGGCTGCCAAATGTAGCTTTGAGATATCATCTTCAATGAGCGATGGTAAGTCTACATCTTTCCCTACAAGGTTCATTCCCTTGTTTGTTTTTATAATAGTAGTATCTAGGCAACCGCCCCAGATTTTATTCTTTCCCTTTTTGGTGACCACAAACCTTACAAAGCCATCGTCGATAGAGAACTTGTCTCCTTCATCAAGAGCTTCAAAAACGGATTCATGTGGAATTGTTATTCTTGTTTCGAGATCGTCAAAGTTTGTAGAAAACAATACCTCTTGCCCTTCTTTAACATGTATGTCTTCTTTGTCTCTTGTGCGAATTCTGATTTCAGGACCCTGCAGATCAATCAAGATTCCTACAGGAATTCCCAGATCTGTAGCAATTTTATGAACCTTTTCCATTGCCGTTTCATGCCATTCAGTTGTGCTGTGCTTCATATTGAATCTAAAGACGTTTACACCTTCTAAAATTAGCTTTTTTATAGTTTCAGGTGCTTCTGATGCCGGACCTATGGTAGCGATGATTTTGGTTTTTTTGTGTAAGTGGTTTGCGAGTGAGTGCATTGGTTTAATCATATCTGTCTTGCCTAAACAATGCTAGGGACAAAAAAAAGCACAAGATGGGAGGTCTTGTGCTTTA
>CAYNBT010000018.1:0-14847 GCA_964396025.1 uncultured Candidatus Saccharibacteria bacterium
ATTCCCCGTGGGGTCACCATAAATAGGTTCTTCAGCGAATGTAATGAGCTGGAGGTTCTGTTTATGTGATCTTCATGGTAAGTGAAGATCACATGAGCGTAGCGAATAGGTTCGTCTCCAGTGGCGAAGCCACATTCCCCGTGGGGTCACCAGATCACTTAACGAGCGAAGCGAGTTTAGTGTGCTGGGGTGCAATAAGCAAAGCTTCCTTTTACTCGTAAAACGTAGGAGCGTAGCGACGAATTGCCACCAAAAAAGTATTTTCGATTTCACATTTCATAGTAAGCTCGTAGATAGGCTTCAAATCAGGTGTTCCATTAAGGACATCTAAATACTTTGGAGCTATTAAAAAATAGCAGTAAAAGCTAATCCTTTATCAATTGGATTCACTGTATCTGCAATGATTCTATAGGGGTGTTCCAAAACAAACTGAAGTGAAATCCTTTACTAAGTCAGACTTACCAATCTTTTCTTTTCTGGTTTTATTATTTCTAAAACCTCCTTCTGGGTTTAGTGTTTTTATTTCCATAACTAGCCCTATTATATCAATAAAAATATTTATGAAATGGGAAAGGGCGACTCTACAGAGGGTGTGTGAAAAATCACAAACCTTGTATTGTCGCCCTTGCTTCAGTACTAGTTTAGAAATTTATTTCCGCCCGGACATGGACAATTGCTTTAGCCAACTCGTCGTCGATTACCTGTTGCCAAGTAAAATCCCGACTCGGTTTATAGATGGTTGCGCGGAAATCGCGTGTTGAGTAATTTTCCACAATGTTGTAACCACCTTCAATCCAGACAACATATGCCAGTGAATCGGCTACGCCGTGCTTGAAAATTGCTTCTGCTACGGTTTCGCCTTGCCATGAACGAGTTTCTGAATGTGCATAGTTCGAGCCACTTTCACCTCCTGTTTTTACGGCATCATTCAAAATCGTGCCATCACAGAGGATGAAATCAACCCGTTCCCATTCATCGATACCAACGATAGAGCCATCCCAAGAATGTTCTTGCGGGGTGGTGTCGAGCATCTCGCGGGTTGCACGCTTAATGATAATGTTTTCGCAATCTTTAACATCGCGAGCATTACCATTTCCGCGGCGCATTACCGAATCCTGAATAAAGGGAAACTCATTGCACAGTGCATCAAACTTAAAGCGATTCATCATATTCTCCTTTCGACATCTTGTCGAAGCTAGGGGGTCGGCATCTCGCCTTTGGTGACCCCAAGATTCACAGGCTTATCACCTGTACGAAGCAACCTTACCAATAAAAGATTTTTACAAGCAAAGTAGCTCCGTACAAGATAATTTCTAGACTAGCAGGGAGTGTATTAGGTCACAAGAGATTGCTCTACTTATAGCCCAATTTCTCCCTAACTAGATCTTTATTTATCAAAGTACAAACAAAAAAGCCAAGTTCTGTTCACAGCTACGGCAGAAATAATATATGGAAAAAACCTGACCTTTCAATTAACTTAACAACACTATAATACTTCAAATTCAACCTGCGATCAACGCTATGGGCTGCATGTAGAGTACGTATCGCGTACACCAAAAACTTATTCGTCATCCTCTCTACTTCTAGCTAATTGGTCAAATTGTGACCATCTTTCAGGAAACCAAACACTCATTTTGAGGTCACCTTCCTTTATTGCTTGAACTATATTTTTTGAGGCTCTCAACTTCAATCGGTCACCAGGACTCTCCAAAAGATACGCATAGATAGCATCTAGGGTATCTTCCAGAGTTTCCCTTTCCAGTTCGTCATGGCCGTACATACCCCAACCACCTACTGCAACCATAGTTACTTGATACATGATCATATCTCCCATCGCTCTAGTTTTAAAATTTATACCCAGCGACAAGGTATATCCCTCATAGGGAGATCTAGAGGAGATTAATCATATTATGTGGTTATCTTAACAATACACAGCAAAAATGTCAAACTATAGGTCTTATAGTACCTGGCTTTACTGCCCGCACATTATCTTTATCTAAGTGTTACAATGTTCTTAACACACAATGAAAACACTTCAAACTAACAAAATATTGGTTGTCGCCCTAATCGTCATTAGTACCGTTACTTTATTTTTGTTTCTATTCCCATCAAAGAACTCCTCCTCATGGAAAAAACTTGACTTAGAAAAGTTTACCCTAGTTGTACCGCGAGGGTGGAGGTACGTTCCAGCACAAGGAATTGACTCATTTATAGGCACTATCGAGGGGGATGGTATAAAACTTAGCTTCGAACACGGATGGTACGGAAGTGCAAGTGTTAACCAAAACGACAAGAACTATGTAATGCTTAATGAAAAAATAGATAACAAAGATGCGCGAATTTACTATCCAAAAAACAGTAAACCGGGAAAAATTGGGTTGTTTATAGGAAATATGTACGGAGATAGTTTTCAACCAACAATACTTAACATAGAAGGCACAGTAGAAACCGAAGAACAGAAACAGGTTGTGTTGAAAATTATCAGATCTGTTGATCTATAGCCATACATAGTTTCGCTAGGTCAAAAGTAAAGACTTTCTGCATATAAGGAACTGCTATAAACTTAAAATACATGTCCAAAGAAATAAAACAATACAAAGTTTTCAGGGATCAGGGACTTGCTAGGTATCGCTTTGCCATTTTCTTCAGTATCTTGAGCATCACATTTATAGCAATTTTTCCAAACCATGCAGGTTATGTGGCGGTAGTATTGGGAGCGTTGCTGATCGGAATTAGTATCAAGCGTATTGTAGATGCATTACTGGCATTTCGTGCCGGATACTGGCAAGAGCGCGCAATTCAATTCGGAAGACTCTTAACAGAGTACAGGGGAAACAAAGCACGGATTGCCGCACTAGCGTACATCGCTTTTAACCTGGTTCTCATTGCTATAATTTATTTATTGTTTGTGCGTTCTGGAGTTAGAGCAGAGTTTGGTGGAAACACTTTGTTTAATCGATAAGCATACTAATTAAAGCCTGCGTCTCCTTGAGCATAACTTTTTGCTCCAAGGTATTCGGCAAATGTACCGGCACTTTTTGACTGTTGGAATTTTGAGAAGTCCGCCTCTAATTTGTCTCCTCGTGAGATTGCGGCATCGATGTAAGCATCCATAAAATCAACTTCCGGCCTTACCTCAGCAATAAGATCGTGGATGCGGCTATCCCCATGCTTTGCAGTGAATAGCTGCAGTTCAAGCTTATGTGTGGCATCCATTACGCCGTTGACACCTTGCGAAAATCTTAGAGTCTCGGAGTAATCCGTTTTCCCAACATCTGTTCTATGCAGCTGAAGCAACTCGTGTGCCGGTCTGGCTGGGTCCACTTGATCTAGATATTCTAGCAACTGTTCCTTGCGCTCCAAGGTGGTATCATTACCGTTTAGTATGCTTGATGAAGTACCAACTTCATTTTCTGCCATAGCAAAGCCCATACCCCTACAAGCTGCCGTTATTTCGGCGTGTGCAGCGCTGTATATTTCTCTAACCGAAGCTGGTGTCTCAGGATCCATAGCCTTATTATGTGTCTCTGCGAACAAATCCCCTGCCACAGTTAGTATAGCCTCAGCGCGTCGATAATAAATTTCTTTATTACCAAGCGCTTCTTGGGCTTCAGCAGCGTAACCATTCTCTTTCTCTGGGACAGGTGGTTGAGTACCAGCTACAAAACTTTCGTCACGTGTATCAGTCATAACATCATTATATGCGAGTGCTTGTCAAAATCAATGGCTACCTAAGAGCTATCGCGGTGTATAAGGTGTATAATTAACTTGGTTCCTTTCCATTCCTTTTCTTTTCTAGGCGGTCGCTCCGCTAATTTAATAGTATTTAACCAACCGTGGAAGGAAACCACGGTATTTTTTTGTTAAGGAGGTGATAAAAATGGAAAAAATGAATAGTTTAATTATGGGCTTGTGGAAATTTCACAATAAAGTAAGTGAAAACGCATTGATAGAGATAGCAGAAGAGTGGGCAAAAGACGAAAACTATGTGCAACTATACATAAGAAAGGTAAGCAAAGATCAATCAGGCATTGGCTTTGCCTACAAAGGTGACGGTACAAAAGAAGGGCATGACAAATACTTTGATATAACTTCAGATCAACTCAAAAGAAGATTTGGCAACGACTTGGTAGGATGGGATATAGCAAGCACCTCAACTCTAATCAAAGGTTTTTAGTTAGAGAGGGGTGGAAGGAACCAAGTGTAAATATTGAGTATGAACTGCTTTTCTAGGCTAATATGCCTTTTTTTTACTCTTTCCTAAAAGAAAAGAAAAGAAAAACCCCAATTAACTTTCATTAACTGGGGTTATAGGCAAAAGACAGTGACACCACTAACTTCGCTTGAAAAGAGGCAGATACGTGCGGGTCACACCATAAAGCGCTGAAGGAGTGTTCAAGCTGTTGTAGGGATACTCTGCTTCCACGCCCGGCTGATGGTAACTATGCTCCACACGCCACATAGTGCTAAACATGCTTTGCCCGTGATCACTGGGTATTTGGACGAATCCAGTAACAACAGTGTTGATCGGTACATATATTTCGCAACTAAAAGTGTGAATATTTCCACTTGCTGCGCCTTGAAACGAACACGACGTTACAGTTCCATTACTCAGAGACATGACCGGAGTTAGGTTCCCACTGTATGGAAAACTGACACTCAAGATTCCCTGAACATTAATACTTTCCACACCATCAATCAGATACGGATAGCCATTGGCCAGTGTATTAACTAGCGTAAAGTCCAAAGGATATGGCTGGCCCAAAACGAGTGGACGTTCAGTGTTCTCCAAGTACAGAGCATAATCAATCCAACCAATAGATCGAGTTTCTTCATAACACCCACCTGTAGTAGCAGAGTTACATGCCTCTATTGTAAAGGTCTGCGGCCCCAAAAGTTGAATCGGCTGCGATGGTGCAAAGATAGCTGTTGGAGCTGTGCTCTGGATGGTGTAGCCCAAAGAACTTGTTAAGGTCCAGTCGGCAGGGTCTGCGGGAATCCCAACCACCTGCCCATTTTGAACCACATACTCATTTACAGCATATAAAGAAACCTCTCCGGATGTAGGATTGATATAGCCTGCAATGCTATTTACACCACCGGCGTTGGGAGCTGCTTCAACAACCAGAGCTGTCGCAGCAATAAACAAAAGAGCCATCAATCTAAACTTAAGTACAAACCTGAACATGGTTACCTCCCCAAGGTATATATAAGCCACAAAAAAGGGCCTCTTGATGCATTTCTGCACGAAGAAAGCCCCTGTAGGCTACTTTGCGTAAGACATACCAAGCAGTAAAGCAACGCAACCGAGTGCGCTGTAGAGCAAAAGGGCTGTTGCCACAATGGGTAAGGTTGCTAGTGTGGTAATTCCAACAGCAACCATAACCCCAAAGATCACCGTACCAGCCAAAACACCCTTTGTGGATTGCCCCAACAACATTGGCCCAATCACAAAGAACTCGATTAACAGGAACAGTGTTCCAACAAGAACCTGCAAAAAGCGTTCGCTTAAAGCATACCTTTGTTTCGGCCAAATCGATGTGTACATGTTAAATCTCCTTTTTTCTATGAGTTATATGTACTTTAGCATAAATTCATATAAATTGTAAAAATCACCAATTCTGCTTTAGAATTACCATGTGGAAGATGAACAAGTTAATTCACATGCAAATATAGAAGGGCCTAGTAACAGAGGTGCAGAATTACTGAGCGAAATATTAAAACAAGCAGAAGGAGATATGCCTTCGGGTGGTAAAGAAGCGTACATATTTGCTCTTGATGCAATGTATGCCTACTTTAAAACACAATATGAAGATTTGCGCGACTCCCTAAGAGACCCTGATTCCAGAATGTCCGACGACGAATACATGTCTAAACAGGAAGATATTCAAAAAGACAGAGATGCCACATACAAAGTTATCTTAGAAAAGTATCCGCCCAGTGCTACTAAAGATAAAACCTAAAATGCTCCGTGACCACCAGCAGCACGAAGCGCTTTTCTGATGCATTCCTTGGCACGTGAGGTTCTTACAAGTTTTAACCAGTCTCTGTTTGCGTTGACCTTAGGTCCTTGCTTTATCTCAACAAAATCACCATCTTGTAACACATGGTCGAGACCCACATATTTCTTGTTTACAAATCCACCAATGCACCTATTACCTAGATCCGTATGCAAAGCGTATGCAAAATCCAATAAACATGCGCCCTTGGGCAATTCAACAATATCCCGCTTTGGCGTAAATGTGTAAATGTTCTTTGAAAATGGTATTTTTGATGAAATATCAAAACCGGTGTCTTCCCGTTTCCATGCCACAAGCTCTTCAAACCAAAATGCGTTTTTCTTGGTATATTCCATAAACTTTTTGTACGCCAAAGATGCGGCACCTTTATCCCCTATCTTGTAAAGAAGATGAGATGCTGGCCCGTACTCACTGAATTTATGCATTTCATGAGTACGAATTTGTATTTCAAGATTCATACCTCTACCTATTTTAAAAATGTTGTGTATCGATTGATACCCTGCCTTTCTTGGGACAGCAATGTAATCATCCCGTAAATGTTCAATTCTATCCCATAAATCGCAAAGTAAACCTTCTACCAGATAACACTCCTCAATAGTATTTACAACAATACGCATGGCCGCTAAGTCATAAATTCCCTTAATATCTTGGTTTAGATTTGTGAGTGTTTTTCCGTAATGCAGCAGTTTCTTGAAGATGCTATACCGCCTTTTGACTCTACACGTAATTTGAGATTCGATGCCATTTTCGGAGAGAATGTCGTTTATAAACGTTACTGCTTCCTGCATACTGCTTAGCAATGTAGGTTCTTTACGAGCAAGGTGCTTGTCTATTTTGTAAAATTCCCCGGGGTACAAAACTTTAAACGCAGCATCCTCAAGCTGTGAAGCAAGAAGGCCTAATCCAAGTAACTTAGCTAGAGGAGCATAAAAAAACAGTGCTTTGTTACAAGAGGCAATACGTTGATCTTTTCCTAAAGCAAGGGAAGTATTCACATTATCTATTTTGTCGGCAATCCTTACTGCAATGACTCGCATATCACCAGAAGTTTTGATAAATGCTTGAATTGCATATGCTTCATTTGTGGGGTTTGTATTGTCTATAGTCAGATTTGCAAGCTTCTGATAACTTTTTAAAATCATGAGAACATCTTCTCCAAACAACTCCAAAATTTCTTTTTGAATAGGCTCTGTGAGTTCAATATTGTGTAAAAGTGCCGAAACTAAAGTTGTTTCTTCGGCAACTTCACCTTGAATTAGAATTTCATAAACGCGGCGAGTGTGATCAAAAAAGGTGTCGCCAGCCAAGCGTTTTATCAAGGAAAGTTTGCGGTTTGCAAACTCATGCGCTTTTTGTATTTTTTCTGTTTCGATTAATTTAGTCATAACAAAAAAAGCCTCCTACTAGGTGGAGGCGTTAAATCTATTTAACAATTTCTTTTAGTTAAACAGAGCCTCCAAAGAAAAAGCAAAAATTTGACCAAGGTTTACAGGGTGTGCACAGGTGTTAAATGATTGATGTTTTGAAAGCGGTTTATTCACCCCAACAGTGTAAATCTACTAGGTTGCAGTGTCAACACTTGTACTTGTTGGTAATACTTGCCTTGTGTATTATAATGTTGCCTGTATTAAAGCGCGCAGCAAGTAACAGCGCTAAGTGTACGAGGGGGCGTAGCTCAGTGGTAGAGCACCTGGCTTTTAACCAGGGTGTCGTGAGTTCGATCCTCACCGCCCTCACCAAAATTCACGCAACAAAAATCTCACCTGATATAATGCATGCGAATAACCATTAAACTAAGAAACGTAAAAAGGAGTAAAACATGCCAGAACCGCTTACCGAAGAACGTAAACAACAGTTACTTTCTCAGATATTCTTTATAGGTGCGGGATATTTTCCTTCTATCGAGGCATTTTATGATCCACATATTGAACCTCCTACACAACGCTACCTAAGGAATATATTTAATGAAGAAGCTCTTGACGCGGAAACTGCACAAATTATACGTCCATCCAGATGGATACTTGTTTTCTTTATCTGCACAACTCGTGAAGGGCGCATGCAAATAACAAAAGAAGATGCGCTCTGGTTTATAAGAATGCGTTCGTAATACTAGAAGCAAACAAAGGACTCTTTCAAAAGGTTTTGAAAGAGTCCTTCACTGTTAGTACCTAGCCTAAATCCCGACCTCACAATCACAAGGTTACTGCGTGCAAGTTGTGGAAGTAGGATTTGAAGCCAATCTACATCTTCCTGCGGTCATAATTGGTGTACTGTTCTGGATGGGAATGTTTCTAACATAAATGTTCCCACTCCTAATAATCTTTTGAACCAGACTTAGCACCCCACTGTTAATGTAGGTGGTTTCGTTGTAACTATCCACTACACCTGTTCCCGGCCATGCACTAAGAGGAGTACTTGTCCAAGCACTTGCAGAACCCCATGATGGAGCATTATTTACCAAAGGTATTGTTCTTGAATAAACGTCAGTACCACGTACTAAAGTTTGATTCAATTTGTTGGCATAGACAGTCTCAGAAAAGCCTTGAATGTCGCCGCTTCCTGGCCAGTTACTCTGAGGTGTGGTAGTCCAAGCTCCGGCGGAACCCCAAGAGGGTACTCCATTAACCAACGGAACCAACCTCACGTGAATGTCTGAGCCTCGCATAAATTTTTGTGTAAGTTTTCCACCATAAACCGCCTCGGACAATCCTTGAATAGCCCCGCTTCCGGGCCAGTTGCTTAGAGCTGTGTTAGACCAAGAACTCGCCATAGACCAATTTGGTGTGTTGTTCACCACAGGTATTGTTCTCGTGTAAATAGATTCGCCCCTAATTATTTTTTGAGTTAACTTGCCCCCATAAATCGATTCTGAAAACACGAGAACATTGCCTGTACCTGGCCAGTTTCCTAATGGCGTTGGCGGATTCCATAATGCATCCGTGCTACAGGTGTAGGCACTGTCAATAGCCTGGCATTGATCCGGTCGCAAACAAACATCGTTACATGCATGCGGAATTATGAAATCCGGTGCAGGAGGAGCTACGTTAGCCAATGCTTGTTTGTAGTCCAAAACATACCACCACCAGTTGTTCCATTTACCACCAGATGTTCCGGAATATTTAGGAACATGATAAAACCAATAACGCCGCCAGTTGCGTTCCTGATCAGCACTACCCGCGCAACTACCCCAACTACTACAACTGAGAGCAGTGGTTTGTCCAGTCATATTGGGGTATTTAAGCCAATCCTCACAGGTACTCTGTTTGGAATCCGGCAAATCCCATGAATATGAATAGCCATAACCTGGATAAGTTGGAGTATTCAAATGACCATGGCTGTTGCCGCATCCTGTTGTAACACCAATATCATAACCACGCGCAGTAAACTTATCAAAAGGGGTTAAAGGTTGTGTAGGTTGTGTAGGGGCACTATAACCAGTTTGCCATAATTCATTGTTTACATACTTCATCGTATACTCAAATCTGTGCCCCATGGTATCGGTCATTTGAGTTACACCTCTTTCGTAGTTAAATCCAAAGATATGCAGCGGTTTATTACATGAAGATGTTGAAATTTTTAGCCCTTCTATATAAAACGCGTCGGTACCTGCTATAACATTTTCTTTGTATCCAAAATATGGTCCACCCCACAACCAAAGCTCATTTATAATTCCTTGATTTAGAAGTGCACAGACATCTCTGTTGTTCGAATCGCGGTAAGCTAAGATAGCATTGTAATCCACTAAATCAGGCTGGTGACAGTTGGCTGGATTATTCAAACAGTTAAGATACCCTTGAGTAGTATATTGAAAACCATCAGCTTTTCTTGGAATAGCATCCAAAACTGTGTGATTATAAATCTGATAATCTACCACTCCCTGGGACACCACACGCATTTCAGCAATAAAATCAGCCAACAGGGCAGCAGGATCTCCCCAGCCTTTGGCAACGCTAAGTTTTACCCCACCGTTTATCAACGGATTATATTCCAAAACCAACACTTTCTTGGTTATCTTCCCACCTATGTCATTTCTCGGATTCGCTGGTAACGGGTGAAAGCTCGTTTCAGCTAACACAGCACCTTCTGAAACTGCAGGCACCTGAAGATTTTTTAGCAAATTGAAAGTATTACTTGGTGAAGTAATCAAATAAGACGAGATAGTGAATGACATTGCCACTAAAAGCAGCGTAAAAAGGGAGCCAGAATGCGGGCTTCTACCGCTTCTTCCTGAATTTTCGGGTTCAGGCATCATTCCATTTGATAAATTCATGGATGTTTTGTTTTTCTGTACAGCAGCCTCACAAATTACCAAGAATGCTGCAACAAATAATTACTACATATTAATGATATAAGTTCTTTGGAAATTGTATAGTAGATTAGACATTACAAGTCAAATTCAACAACCTATAGTTGTACTATTTGAATTCTTGTTATATAATTGCATAAGATTGTTGAATTGGAACACTCACGTACAGGAGATTATCATGGCATTACCACAAAATGTTGAAGATAAGATTAGAGAATTGGTCGCTAAAGGCGTATTAACTCCCATTCCAAACGTTGAAACTGCCTACTGGCAACTGACTTTGCCTGCAGCCGAGGAAGTTGCACAACTGCGAATCACAGATATCTGGCCTATGCTTGCACCTAAGGATACGTGGCAAATCGTAGTCTATCAGAATGACGATGGGCCATTCGTACCTCAGTTATGGTATACGGAAGAAACAGGCCCTTACATTAGGCTGTTTGTAATCCATGGAGCGTATCGCCACAGTTTGGTAGATATAAGTTTGTTACCAAAGAATTAACACCAAGTGCTTGAGTCTTGCATTGCAATGCTCAGGCACTTTTTTGTTTCTGCAAAGCACTCTCTAGGTAAACTCCAAACCCTACTGCTACTAAAAGAACGTTTTTCACAATGTACTGCCCACTTAACGTTAAAACCAAAAAACCATTCCATGTATACGCAGGTAAGAGAATGAGTGGAAGAGATGTGGTAAATAAATGGGAAAGCATCAAACATAATGCAATTTTTTCAAGCCCTTTAACCAAAAACAACAGACCGATTAAACATTCAAATAAACCAAATAGTAGAAAGAATGTGTCAAAGGAAATAAAGCTTGCTAAAGTTTTTTCAAACAATGCGTGTACCATTTCCTCAGCGGGACTTAAGCCGGCAACCTTAAGGGCACCAAACCAAAAATAAACAATAAATATCGATAGTCTGAAAAGGAGCATCTTATTCATGTGATTTATTATAACAACGATTCTCCAAGTTTGACTAAATGCAGTGATTCGCTTAACATAGGCGTAAATCGCTAAAGGAGAAGAAATATGCCGCAAGACAATGCTAAAGCACAAGTATACTTGTATACATATGAACGCCGTGACGGTACATTAGGATATATCCCAGCCATAGCCACAAGCAGACAAGACGCAACCACAGTAGCCGCAAAGAAATTTAAAGAAATCTATGAGCAGGAGCAGTTGCCTTATTGGGAATTCAAGTTAATGGGCGCCTATCCCATGACTGAAGCTGAGCATCTGCAAGAAAAACCGCTTCAAAAGAAAACCAGTAGCATAGTTATCACGCTAAACCTGCTTGCAATTTTTCTAGCGGGGGTGTTCTATTCGCTTTTGTTGTACAAACTTGATAACAACACTCATACGGCTAGCGTGCCTTTCAATATGATACTGGCCGGAATCATTACAGGTGTTGTAGGAAATTATCTTAACATCCATCCTTTCAGGTACAAACCCATCTTTTTTGCTATTGCGGCTGTGATTGGTTGGGCTTTGTTTTACATAGTAAACACCGCGTTCTTTTAGCTCTAAGCCCCAGAACACTAAAAAGTGGCTGGGGACTTTTTCTTTAGCAACCTTCAACCACAAAAAAAGGGAGCTGTTACACCAAAAGGTATAAAGCTCCCAAGTAAACTAGATATGCTCGACAATTTCAGTTAGTTCGCCGTGATAAGGAACACCCAACACATCTTGCGCCCGCCGATACATATCCACAACTTGATGCATCGCATGCGTTGCTCCCCAATCTGAATGTGCGACAATAATCAAACCATAGTATCCAGTTAGCCCATGATCTGGTTTTACCCACGGATGAGTAGGTAAAAAGCCTGAGCGACCATCAAAAGGATTGATTCCGACGCTTCGTAAACGCTGTTCAACCTCCCAAGTACTAGTCTGTTCCGTTGCAAGCTTGTCGCAGGCAATAAAAGCTGTATTCAGTGCCCCAGAAGCCATTTGAGCGTGATAATCGTTAAGTTTTAGCCGCGTAGTTCCCTTGTACCATGCCGTTTTCCACAAACCACTTACCACAAGACGTGTCATAGTGTAGCGTGGGTTGAATTCGCAGAAGTACAAACTACCATCAGGCAACACCATGGTGTCTACGTTGCAAAATTCAAACCATCCGGCAAATCTACGGATGTACTCGCGTGCCATCTCCCCAACTTCCATCAGAGCAGGAATCCAACTTGCACAACCCAAATAGGGTAAAGCTACACCAACAGTTCCGATCTGCTCATGTTCGCGCATAAAAGAAAGATTGTAGTTAGGCGCAAATACATGACGAGGAGTAAATCCTACACCGGGGTCCGCTACAATGTGCCGAACAAATGGCGCACAAACATAAACATTGCAAGCGGATTGCTCAAGGTATGATTCCAACTGAGCGATTGTTGTCCCATGATGAATCACCTCAGACATATACCCACCGTCTGCATGCTCTCCCAGGCGAACAAATACCGTACCGTGCTCTTGAACCATCTGCAAAACTACTTGCACAAAATCTTGTCTTTCAACTATCTCTGTACCGGGCACTACTTGCAGGCGCAGTTGTTGATTCAAAACCAAACCGGTAGACACAGCCTTGTTCCGCAGCAGCGCTAATTTTGCGCTACGGGGCACGTAGCGGAATTTTGGCAAAATGGCTTTGGCAAGCAAACCTTGAAGCCCGGATAAACAAATCGTGCCAGTATGTTCGCGCATAAACTGCACAAACGTGGGATCAGTGTTCCTTGGTACATATGCGTACTTTGCCGGCAGTAGTGTGCTGCGAGCTTGATACATCTGAGCCAAGTGAAGAAGATTATCTGGCAACAATTCTCCAACATTCATGTCACCAATCCTTAATGAATACATGATCTCACTCCTTGTAGATGATTATTTGGCTACTTCAAACAGGTATTCAATGAACACCTCCATCGCTTTAAAGTAGTCATCAAGACGAATATTTTCGTTTGGCGCGTGCATCCTAGATCCAGGATACCCCACACCAATTTTTACAACTGGAATGTCATAAACTGCAGCCACGTTATAAGTAGGACCTCCGCCAAGGGATGTGATCTCAATCACAGGAGGTACTTTGTATTCGCGCTTTAACACATTAAGGCATTTCTCAACATACACATTGTCTATACTGGTTTTGGTGGGCATAAGGCTTACGTTTGGTATGATCAAAACATCAGTGAATCCCCTTTTATCCAAATGTTTACGCAATTTGGCCAAAATGTCTGCGGGGTCTTGATTTGCAACCAGTCTAAAATCCAATTTTACTGTGGCTTTGTTGGGCACAATCGTTTTTACCGAGGTAGGCTCGGTATAACCACCCCAGATACCACAAATATTGGCCGAGCCCTTAAAGTAGAGCCGTTCTTGTGCGTGTGAACTGTCTTTTTCCAATGCTTTCTCACCTCCAACCCCTTCCATATACATGGATACGTCAAAGTCAGTTTCCTGCATAAGTTTGAGCTCAGCTTTTGTTGGGGTAAGCGCATGCTCATAGAACCCGTCTAGGGTAACATTTCCTTTGGTATCGCGCAGAGTGCTTAGTGCCTGAATCAATCTCCACACAGGACTATCTACTAACACTGCGTTTCGAGAGTGCAAATCACTTTTGTTAAAGGAACATTCCAACTCAACGCATAAAATGCCTTTCATGCCCAAAGGCATTATTGGAGCCCCACTGCCATCTACCCAACCTTCTTCCCAAATACAAACGTCAGCATCCTTCCAAAAATTTCCGTGCTTTTCTTGAAGATTTTTTAAGTGAGGGCTTCCAATCTCCTCTTCGCCTTCTATCAACCACTTTATGTTCACAGGCAAGTCCCCTGTCTCGTCCAAAAGCTGTCGTACGGCCTGAATCCTTGCAAGCAAATCGCCTTTGTTGTCTGCCACACCACGCGCAAAAAGTTTTCCATCTCGTAAAGTAGGCACAAATGGCGCTGATTCCCATTCATCAAGAGGTGCTTCTGGCTGAACGTCATAATGATTGTAGATTAATACAGTGCGCTTACTGTTAGAATCTTTAGGTGCCTTTAGATCTGCCAAAATGTACTTAAAAGACCCAGCCACAGAAACTACCTCGCACTTGGCGCTTATAGTTTGTAAGGCAGCGAGTACAGTTTGCACCATTTCATCCATTCCCCTACTTTCAGCGGCAATAGAGGGCTGTGCACAAAATTTGATTAATTCTTGAATATATTTGTTTTTGGTTTGTTCATTAAGTTTCTTCATAAATGCTTTAAATCATACTTTGATAAATACAAAAAAACCTCCTGTTGTAGGAGGTTTTTTGCGGTTTACCAAGAAGTGAAAAACTACAAAAGCCCTCCCATACGGATGACCATGAGAATAAAAATAACACTAAAGAGGCCTTTAGCTTGAGAAAGAGTTATTTTGTTGGCTTTCACTTCTCGGGAACTTGATAACATGCAGATTTTATAGCATATCGAAAAAGACAGATCAAGAACAAAAAACCCGAATCAGTTTTTGGCCAATTCGGGTTGATAGGGTTACTTTGCGAGGTTTC
>CAYNBT010000019.1:0-12691 GCA_964396025.1 uncultured Candidatus Saccharibacteria bacterium
ACCAGGTCGTTGAACTTTTGCCTGTTAGGCCCTAGCATGATTCGCACCTCCTCAGCATTGTTGATAAATACAAGCATTATACACTATAGGGTGTATGGTGTCCAGTGTAGCTTGGAAATCACCTAAGTTCTGCTAGTATAGGGCTATGATTTTCAACATCAACAAAGAAATCGGTTGGACTAGCTTTGACGTAGTTGCCAAAATGCGCACAATACTCAAGACCATGCGCGTTGGGCATGCCGGCACTCTTGATCCGCTCGCAACGGGAGTTCTTGTTGTTCTGACAGAAAAAGACACCAAGAGCCAGGACAAATTTCTAAAGAAAGATAAAGAATATATGGCCAAGATTATGTTTGGCATCACTTCCCCTACCGATGATATGGAGGGTCCCCTAGAATCTACCGGCCAAACTATTCCTAGTGACTTAGAAAACAAGATAAAAGCAGTTTTACCAGAATTTCTTGGAGATATAACGCAACGAGTTCCCAACTACTCTGCAGCAAAACTAAAAGGAAAAGCTCTTTATAAATATGCTCGCGCAGGTGTTGAGGTCAAGGCTCCAGTGAAGCAAGTGCAGATTTTTGAAATTGAGTTTCTTGGCATGGAAAAACGCGCCATATCTTTGAACCACGTTGAAGAGTTTTTTCCTATTGCTTCCTTTAGAATTGTTTGCGGCAGCGGGACTTACATTAGGTCGTTGGCCCGCGATCTTGGTGAAATGTTGGGAATAGGTGGAGTTCTCTTTGAATTGTGCAGAACCCGTGTAGGTGAATTCACTTTAAAAGATTCAAAAACATTAGTTGAGCTAGAAAAGCAGTTTAAAACTTAAGAATTTCCCTTTTTATATCTTCCGTTACAATCTCAAAGAATCTGACTCGTTTGGCCAAATAAAAAACCGGACGTATTGTGAGTGTAAAGATGATTCCCACTATAAACGCCAAAAGTTGCAACATACCAAACACCAAAAGTGACATTAATGGTTTGATCAAGAAGACATAGGGTCTAATGACTTCCCCAACTTTTTGATTGATTTTCTCCTTAATATTAAGTTCAAACATGGCCGGTTTTATCGTAAGTGATGTCTGCATTGGATCAATAGATGAGAACAAGTTTAAGATGCTTTCAGGAACTGGATTATCTGAAAGCTCGGGCTTTAGAAAAGTGTCTGCTTTTTGCGAAACAGTTTCGCCAATTTTGGCTACAAGATTGAAGTCTTCCCCATGTGGCGTGCTGTACATCACAAAGAATGCTCCAACAAAACAGTAAGAAAGTAGCATCCCCCGCGCGGAGAGTTTCAAAATCAGCACTGGATCGAATCGAATCAAGAGTGATTTTAATCTTGTGGCTATATGAATATCGTAGGTTACGAGTAAATAAACAAAAAGACTCATTGTGGCAGCATATTGAGGGTTTTCAAAATACGCCCTCAAGAGTACTCCGACTGCCAATGGCACGGGAACAATCAAAAATTGTTCATTCTTTTTCCATGCTCCAACAGTCAGCGCGTAAGTATACACAAGAGCAAGCATGCCTAAAACTATTGGAACCAGCTGCTCACTGCTTATTTCCAAAAAACTTCCGGAGCTTGCATATTTGTGAATTGCATCTGCAAGAAAAAACGATTCTAAACCCAACAATATAACCAGAACTAAAGTTTTGACTAGGTATTTGGCAGTATAGGTCTTTTCTTCCATACTTAGATTATGTGTGATTTAGTCTCTTACATCAAGTTACATGCTAAAATTTACCTATGCCCGATCAAAAATTCGCCACTGTCATAAATTGCATGGACGGTAGAGTGCAAGAACCTGTATCAAGGTGGATAAAGCAGCATTATGCGGTTGATTTTGTAGACGATATCACTGAGCCCGGTGCAGATTGTGTTGTTTGCCAAGCGGATAAAAAAGCCTTAAAGGAACTTGAAGCAAAAGTAAGAATTTCTACCGAAAAGCATGGATCTCATGTTTTAGTACTTTCCGGTCATTACGATTGCGCGGCCAATCCCGGTCCTAAAGAAGACCATGTCGCCGAAATTAAGCAAAGTCTCAAAATTATAAAATCTTGGGGGTTAGGAGTGGATTTAGTAGGGCTTTGGGTCAATGCAAAATGGCATGTAGAACGAGTAGCCTGATTTATCCCCGAATTATGCCGATATCATCCCTTCAAGGATTTTTCTGATTTCATTGATTTTTACCACAATTGTAGTCACATGCCCTGTGTTGAATGTTTTTACGTTGTAATCCCGCCAAAACTCGCTTGAGTATTTGTAAGGCACAAGTTCATCATCTTCGCCTAAAATAACTGTGATCTTAGATTTGTCTCGTGCGTCTTGTATGTCTTTGCTAACCAGAAAACAATTTATGTACGCGTCTTTGTTTGGAATGTCTGTTATATGTTTAAAGAAATTTTTATGTTCTTCGCAAAATATTATCTCACCAAAATTTGGATAAGAAACTACCGGCAAGTAGGCATCTGCAGTGTTGTACAAGAAGTAATGCCAACTGGCCACAATACCCCCCATAGAGAAACCTGTAGCCAAAATCTTTTTGTCGCTGTGAATTTTGCAAAAATTAACGAGCTCGTTTTCCATGACTATTGATGCTGCGGTAGTGAGTGCGATGTTACTAAATTTGTTCACACACTTATCAACAAACTCGTTGACACTTTGGTGGAAGCAAGCCTTGATTGTGATTATATTGTACTTTGCTGCCATTTCCCTACTCACAAGTACCTGTGTTACCCTTTTATGGTTGATATTGCCTAGTCCGTGATGATTTATGATTGTTGGGAGTTTTGGATTGAACACGCTTCCAAGCTCTGCTTTTACTTCACCCTTTATGTTGTTGTATTCAAAGCGCAACAAAAAATTCTTAGAATCCGTTTGCGAAAAGTTGTAACTTAAATTCTTGATAATTTCGGTCACAGGAGGTACATGATCTGTGCCGGTCTCATCTTTTAGAAAGTGCGTGTACTTAAGTCTTAATCTGTTTGCTAGTCTTTCCTTGACCATGCGCACTAAGTGCTTTTCAGTCTTTGCTGAATATTCGTCAATTTTTGGTTTAACGTTAAAGTTCATAGGCTTGTTTTATTTGCGTTCCCTGAGGATATTCATAACTATTGTGTTCCCCACTACACAAAGCCATTCCATTTTCGTTGGTACAGTTTTCGCAGCAGATAAAATGCACGTGACATGTATCATCTAGGCAGTTTATGTATCTGTTACAACTTATACCGCATTTCTCACAGATTCCTATAATTTTGTGTTCGGGGGAATTTGTGTTGAATCCCATGATCACCCTATTATCAAACACATAAAGTTCTCCCAGAAAATCCTGATTTGGGTATTTTTCCATGTATGTCACTATTCCTCCATACAATTGGCTGACGTTGGTAAAACCGTTGGCGAGTAGGAATGCAGAAGCTTTCTCGCACCTTACTCCTCCGGTACATACGGTGATTATTTTCTTGTCTTTTAAATGAACCATCGTATCCAAGATCTTGGGTAAATCCCTGAAATTGCGCATTTTGGGTAGAATGGAGTTCTCAAAATGCCCTACTTTATGCTCATAATCGTTGCGCATATCAATTATGTAAAATTCTTCGGACGAGTTGAGTAAATTGTGCAATTCTTCGGCTTGTATGTATTTTCCAGTAGACTCGTTGGGATTGATATCATTTTCTCCAAGTTTTAGACTTACGATTTCGTTTCTGACCTTTACGGAAAGTTTTGGAAAGGCATTACCTGTTCCTTCACTGGTTTTAATGTGAGTGTTGTTAAAATGTGTGTCTTTGAGTAATTCACTTACGTACTGGTCTATATTCTCTGGCGTACCCTCTAATGTTCCATTAATTCCTTCATTCGCAATTATGATTCTGCCTTTCAATTCAAGTTTTTTGCAAAGCTCCTTCTGCGCATCTGCAAAGCTTTGCGCGTTTGTTATAGTCACATATTTGTAATAAAGAATTATCTTATATTTTTGGCTCATAGAATTGGTTATGCTTCTGGGTCTAACACTATTTCTTGGTTCAAATCTGGCTGTTGCAGGAGTTTGCAGATGTTGACTACCACGTCTTCCACCTTGAAGTATTTTTTCCCTTGGCTTTGAATCATTTCCTTGTCTTTTATTGTCAGGGGGCCAAATTCAGTTAGTGTGCTGCCCAAAGTCACATAACAAACATCTATATTAGAGCTTTTTAGCTCTTCTGACAAACTTAAGCTCATCCCACGGAGTCCGAATTTTGTGGTGCAGTAGGCGCTTCGCTCTGGTTGTCCTTTTATTCCACATATTGACCCTACGTTAAGGATTTTAGCCGGCTTGTTAAAGCTGCGTATCAAGAAATGTATCAGTAAAAACGGTGCAGTTAGGTTTACCTTTATGGATGTTTCGATCTCTTGTGGAGACAAGTCCGAGATTTTTTTGTAAATACCTATACCCGCATTATTTATCAAGATATCGATTCTTAGGTTCTTCTTTGTGATTTTTTGTGCAAACTCCTCAATGGCGCTTGCATCTGTTAAGTTCACAACTTCAGTAGTGTGAGGTTTAGAAAGTATTTTGTTAAGTGAATCTAGTTTAGTCTGGTCAATGTCTAAGAGTATCAAGTTTGCTCCCAAGGCATCCAATGCCATAGCCAGATTACTTCCTATGCCCCCTGCAGCACCAGTGATTATGATTAGTTTGTTTTTTAAGTTCACGAATACATTTTAACACTCCTTTATATTTGTTAGAATGGTTGTATTCCATGTTAAAACAACAATTCAATCAAACTGCGTATAAAATGTTTTTTAAACCCGTACTGTTTTCTATGAATCCTGAGCAGGTTCATGAACGCATGGCCCAAACCGGCTATTTTCTTGGCCAACACTTATTTAGCAGAAAGTTAGTAAAACAGCTTTTTGATTATCAGAGTCCTGTTCTTGCACAAAAACTACATGGGCTGGAATTTAACAACCCGATAGGCTTAGCTGCAGGATTTGATTATGACGGCTACATGGCTTTGATTATGAAGAGTGTGGATTTTGGTTTTAACACCGTAGGAACTGTAACGGCCCAGCCTTATGAAGGTAATCCGTTACCTAGGCTCACACGTTTAGTTGAGTCAAAGTCTATACTCGTGAACAAAGGCTTTAAATCCCAAGGCGCTGTAGAAGTAGCAAAAAGGTTGGACGCCATGCCCTTTGAAGACCATACGCTGGGTGTTAGCGTAGGAAGCTCAAACATACCCTCTGTAAACACGATTTCTTTAGCCATTCAGGACTATATAAAGACTTTTAATGAATTTGCAGGCAAACCTTACGTGAAATATTTTGAACTCAACATTAGCTGTCCAAACACCAGCATGACGGAATCTTTTACCAAGCGCGAAAATTTTGAAACTCTTGTGCGAGAAGTCACGGCTTTAAAGCTCACTAAGCCAGTATTTGTGAAAATGCCAAGCCAAGAGCCCTCTGTAGTGTGTGAAGATATTTTTGATGTAGCGCTTAAATACGGACTTAACACTTTTATTTTTTCCAACTTAGTTAAAAACAGAGAAACTGCCCCTTTGTCTGCTGCGGATCGTAGCAAAATTCAAGGCTTAAAAGGCAATTTGAGTGGAAAGCCTGTTTTTGATGCGTCTAATAACCTGTTAAAGCAAATGCATCGTAAGTACAAGCACAACGTCACATTAGTTGGCTGCGGCGGCGTCTTTAACGCACAGGACGCCTATACAAAAATAAAAAGTGGAGCCAGTCTTGTGCAAATGATCACAGGCATGATTTTTGAGGGTCCACAGGTGATTGGTAAAATCAATCACGATCTTGCCAAACTAATCAAAGACGATGGATTCGATAATATTTCGCAGGCGGTTGGAACTCTCTGCTAAATGTATTTTAGACGCAGGCTGTTTGCTACCACGCTCACTGAGCTCAACGCCATGGCTGCGCTCGCAATAATTGGAGAAAGCAAAATTCCTGAGAATGGATACAAAACCCCAAACGCTATTGGTATACCAATGATATTGTAGATGAACGCCCAGAAAAGATTTTGTTTAATCACAGCAAACGTTTTTCTAGAAACAGTAACCGCCAACAATATTTTGTTAAGATCTCCTTGCAAAATCACTATGTCCCCAGCTTCAATAGCTATATCTGTGCCTGATCCCATTGCGATGCCTACATTAGCCTGTGCCAACGCTGGCGCGTCATTTATGCCGTCCCCTACCATAGCTACCACAGAACCGGAATTTCTTGCCTGAAGGTCTTTTATGGCGTTAGCTTTATCTTGGGGTAAAACCTCTGAAATTATGTTTTTGATACCAAGTTCCGCACCAATCGCTTCAGCAGTTTTTTGATTATCTCCTGTTAGCATTACGGGTTCTATATTCATAGCCTTCAGTTGATTTATGATATTTTTTGATTCTTCTCTTGGTGAATCAAATATAGTTATGAGTGCGGCCGTTTTACCCTGAAAGTGCACAAATATAGTTGTTTTAGCCTTTTGAACTTCGGCCTCGTATCTCTCCAATGTTTCAGCTTCAATAGTTATGTTGTGTTTTTGCAGGAGTTTTCTGGTTCCAATCAGTATCATGTCACCGTTCAATTTTGCTGTAATTCCAAAACCCGGGGTTTCTAGAAAGTCGGTCACAGGTAGTTGCTTGGAGTTTGTAAGATGCTTCGCTATAGCTTGGGCTAACGGATGGTGCGAAAGCGATTCTGCAGACGCAATAACACTTTCTATCAAACTTGGGTCAAATCCGCCAAGATGAATGATTTGCTCAATTCTTGGTTTTCCAAGTGTTAAAGTTCCAGTTTTATCAAAAACCATGAAATTTACTTTGTGCAGATTTTCCAGTGCCTCAGCGTTTTTTATCAGAACTCCCATTCTTGCGGCTTTTCCAGAACCCACGATCAGTGCTGTTGGTACAGCCAGACCCAATGCGCAAGGACAAGCAATAATCAAGATTGTGACAGCAATATAGATGCTTTGAGCCATACTAGATTCAAGCCCCAACGAGCTTGCCACAAATGTCCAGAATATAAAGGCCACTAGAGCAATAACTATGACCACAGGGACAAAAACACCAGAGACTTTATCTGCCAACTTTTGAATTGGAGCCTGTGTGGCTTGAGCATCCTCTACCATTTGAATAATTTGAGCCAGTAATGTCTGATTTCCTACTTTGAGGGCTTTTACCTTGAGAATACTCGAAAGGTTTATTGTTGCGCCATAAACATTTTCCCCAACACTTTTGTCTACGGGAATAGATTCACCGGAAATCATTGATTCATCAATTGCTGAAGTTCCCTCGCTAATCTGCCCATCTGTAGGAATTTTCTCTCCCGGTCTTATCAGCAAAATATCACCCACCTGAAGTTCGTTAATGTTAATTTTGATTTCTTTACCTTCTTTTATTATGGTTGCTTCTTTGGCTTGCAGTTTGATTAAGGATTTTATGGCATCATTTGTTCTAATTTTGGCTCGGGATTCAAGAAGTCGCCCTAGTAAAACAAAGAAAATAATGAAGGCGCTTGCCTCAAAATATACTTCGCTGCCACTGTCTTTGAAAAATATAATAAAAGTTGAATAACTCCATGCAGCAAATGTACCTATGGCAATCAAAGAATCCATATTAAACTGCAATTTTTTAATTGCTCTGAGAGCACTGGAGAAGATGTTTGCCCCTGCTACGAACATAATAAGTGAGGTTATAACGAATTGAACATATGCATGCATAAAAGGCTTAGCTTCCATAGGATCAGAAACCATAACCATCATCAGCATTTGAATTGCAAAGGGTATCACGCCGATCGCGCTTGCTATAACTCCAAGTCTTAGTTTTTTATATTCATTAAGTTTTAGTTCAGCAGCTTTGCCAGAATGCTCAGTATCAGAGCTTCTAGGGATAATTCTGTAACTTCCAAGTTCCTTCACTGCATTTTCAATTGCCTCGTTTTTAGTTTCTTGGTCATCGTACTCAACATAGAGTTGTTCTGCTCCATAGTTAACATTTGCCGATTTTACCCCTGGTGTTGATTTTACAGCCTTTTCAATCAGTACTTTACATGATGCGCAATGCATTCCAACAACATCATACTTTGATTTTTGAATCATTAGATTACTTTCACAGTCACAGGGGCAACCATGCCCATGGAGCAAGAAATTTTATAAGTACCCTTGGTTGGTATAAACTCTGGTGTCTCATTAAATCCGGGTTTTAGATAAATAATTTCTGGATAAAGATCGCGTGCATAAAAAGCATTTGCGCAGCCTACAGCGCCTTCGTTAAATATTTCTATTTTGGCAGGTATTCCTGCTTTTAGCTCTACATACTTGGGGGAGTAATCAAATGCATTAGCTTCAATTTGAATGATTTGAACGCCACTTTGCTGTTTTGCAATTTGAGTCTCCCCACGCAATGAAGGGATCTTTATGTCATTAAGACTAAAGAGACCTAAAACATTAAGTTGTGCATTCATAGTGTAAATTGCAAAAAAAACTGTTAAAAAGCCTGCAAACAAATTAAAGATTTTTGAAGCCTTTGGATTGCCGTAAAGTTTTATGCTTGAAAAGTTTATGAGAATCAGCATTGGTGCTGTACCTAGCGCGAATCCAAGTAACATGAGCGCGCTAACCAATGGGTCTTTTGTGCTCAAAGCTGTTGTTTGAGCAATAAGAGTGAATCCGCAAGGAACAAAGAATGTTAGTACTCCTATCAGAAATGGAGATACTTCAGACGTGTAACTTTGATGTGCACCCAACTGCTTTTCTGCAAATTTGAATCTTGGAAGTCTCACCCAGTCTAGTGATTTTACACCCAACATTTTTAAGCCCATGACCAAAATAAGTAAAGAAAGTACTATAGAAAAGATGGCCATTGTATCAACCGAAAATGCCACTAGCGCTCCAAGTGCACCGAGTATTCCGCCAAATACTGCAAATGCTCCAAGTCTCCCCAGACTAAACATTATAAATGGCCTGTGCTTGTTGATTCCTTGTAAATGACTCCAGTTTTTGGAAAGTGCCAAAATTATGCTTCCCACAAGTGCAGCGCAACTTGATACCCCTGCAGCCAATCCAAATAAAAAGAAACCAAAAAACGAAGAACTGGATTCCACTGTGAAGCTTGCCAAAAACCCTGATCGTTCCACAACATAAAACAAAGCTGCTACAACAGCAAAAACCGAAAAAGCCAAGTAGTAGTCTGACGAATTAACCTTCTCTTTTGGAACATTGATATTGGCAGCACTGAATTTATATCCAAGGTGCCTAAAGTCATTATTCAGATCGTTTACTGTAGGAATGTCCCTCTTATGTGGAGCTTTGATTACGACGTAACTATTTTTTCTGGAAAGCTCTATACTTGAAATGTTTTTGTATTCGTCAATGCCTCCCTTAATCAGTACTTCACATGCATCACAGTGCATTCCGTCAATTCTATATTTACATTCTGCAAGATTATCTTTGCTCATTTGTATTTAAATATCCCAACTAAATCAGATACTACTTTTTGAATTTCACCTCGTTTTGCTTGATTAGCTACACAATGGCTTATATGAGACTCCATAAGCGCTGTGTCCAGTTTTTTGAGTGCTTTTTGCACAGCAAGCGATTGATGAAGAATATCGATACAATATTTTTCTTCTTCAATCATTTTTTCAATAGCTGCAATATGTCCCTTGATTATTTTTATGCGATGAAGGTTTTTATTCATAAAATTCTAGTCCCCTGTGGGGGGATGTGTTAATAATAGTAACACTTTAGAAGATTGTCAATTTGAATTTACTCTGAGCGAGAAGACCTCGGGCTTCAGGTCGGGGATGAGATCGAAGCTCTTCACTTTTTAAAGCAAAATCTGTCGTCTTTACCCGATCCGGTGGGTAACAAGTCTATTGAGCAGTCCTGTCTTTTTTCACATTGCGTAGCGTTTAGGACAAAGCAAGGGGTGTGTTTGCTATATGGAAAAATCTCAAGCAGTGCAGTGAAAATTAAAAATCCGGCTACATACTGTAACAAGAATACAATCACAAAAAAAGGTATAAATAGTAGTTTCGAAAGTTTTCGTTTAAGGATTATTCTAGCCCCAAAAAATATTGTGATTAGTGCGAATATTATTGCAAGTATGGTGGCAAGAGTTTCGAACATTTCTAAAGATATTGTACTACATTTGAAACGGAGTAAGATCTTGCTCGCTTCGCTCGCTAATATGTTCTGTAGCAAGTCGTCGCTACGCTCCTACGTTTTACGAAGTAAAAGGAAGCTTTGCTTATTGCACCCCAACTCACTAAACTCGTTACACTCGTTAAGTGGCTTGGTGGCAAGTCGTCGCTACGCTCCTATTGCACCCCAGCTGACTAAATTCGCGTTGCTCATTAAGTCATCTGGTGGTCGGTGCAGGAATTGAACCTGCGACCCCTTCAATGTCACTGAAGTGCTCTGGCCAACTGAGCTAACCGACCCAACAACACTACCGCCCCCACAACATAGTCGCCTGCATGAAAGTTACTTAGCTTTTCTAGGTTCCATGATCTTGTCTGCCAAGCCGTACTTTACGGTTTCTTCGGCATTCATCCAGTTGTTTCGATCAATGTCTTTCATGATTTTGTCGCGCTTTTGTCCTGTGTTTTCGGCAAGGATGTCTGTTAGTACGTCTCTGCTTCTCAAAAGGTGTTTGCTGCTGATTTCTATGTCAGTAGCTTGGCCTTCTAACCCGCCCATAATGAGTGGTTGATGGATCATAGTTTCTGCTTTTGGCAAAATGAATCTTTTACCTTTGGTGCCTCCACTCAACAAGATTGCTCCCATAGAGGCTGCTAGCCCTACATTAATTGTTGCAACGTCATTTTTAATGTGTTTCATGGTGTCGTACATGGCAAGACCTGAGCTTATCACTCCTCCTGGAGAGTTAATGTATACGTTTATATCCCGTGAAGGATCCTTGCTTTCCAAGAACAAGAGCTGGGCAATAAAGGTATTTGCCATGCCCATTTCAACTTCACCTGTTACAAATACTATGTAATCCTCCAAAAGTCTGGAGTAAATGTCGTACGAGCGCTCGAAACCGTTTGGATTCTTTTCTACAACAATTGGAATTAAGACATTATTGCTATTCATGTTTATGTCCTTCGACCTCTTCGGCCAAACCAGTTAAATACTTGTTTTTTTCAAGAATACTTTTCACATACCATTTTTCCATAGGATTCTTCATTTTCTCTTCCACGTTTTCTGCGCCGGATTCAACAAAAAGCTTTTCTATCTCTTGGTCTGTTACTTCAATTTTGGACTCGCTTACAAGGTACGAGAGTGCAAACTCTGATTTGAGGTTTTTCTCGGCTATTTGTGCATAGTCTTTTCTTAAATCGTCTTGAGTTTTGTTTTGAGCTTTTAGATAACTTTCTAAAGAAAGTCCTATGGCTTGTGATTGGTCTACTAACCTTGCCATCATGCGTTCTACCTCTTCTTCAATCAACATGTCTGCAATTTCCACTTGAGTGTTCTTTACAATTACTTCGAGCAAATCGTTGGAATTTAAGTGAACATGCTCAGACTCTATCTGTTCGCCATTTTTTAGTTTTTCGGCATTTAGTTCTTTTTGTTTAGCTTGTTTCTTTTCAAAATTTTCCTTGAGTTCCTTCTTAAAATCGCCTACTTTGATTTCTGGTCTTATAGCAACAATTGCATTGAATTCAAAATCTTTTTCAAGATCAAAATGTTGAATTTCTACTCTTGGATTGGCTATTGGAGTAATGAGATTCTCCTTTAGAGCTTGAGGGTAGTACTTCTGCAAAAGTGTGTTTACAACCTCGCCATAAAGTTTAGAAACATCGGTTTTTTCTAAAACCTTGTCTCTAGGAGCATGGCCCTTTCTAAACCCTGAAATTTCAGTTTCCTTTACTACTTCGTTTAGGATTTCTTCGTAGGCTTCCTTTACTTTTTGTGCAGGTACAACAACATTGATTTTTACAGTCGATTTTGGCTGTTTTTCTATATTTACTTTCATATCGTTGCTATTTTAGCACATGGCTACTAGTCATTGCTAAGGGTTGTTGAGTATCTGCCTTTTTGTTATCAACATATTTAAGCATGCAGATATAAAAAAACCTGAAACCGCATTTCTGCAAATCTCAGGTTTTACTGACATGTTACTCTTAATTACTTTTGGTGTGTTTCTCCACATATTCCCTTAGTGTGGCAGTTCCTGTGAGGATGAGATTTACCACTGTATAAATTAAGAATGTTGGGGTCATATTAACGTCTGGTTTGACGAGCATCAAAATGAATGTAGCCGCCGCCAATACTGCTCCTGTACTAAAGAAAGACATTGTTGCAAAGTGGAGTGTAAGTATTTTCACACCACTGATAATTTCCGCTATAAAAACCACCGCAATTGTAAAAAGTCCCGCTAAAGCAGCCAGAAAAGCGAGTATTAAGGTTTCCATTAGGTCTCTCCATTTATCTGTGAATTGAAAAGATGTATTCCGCGATATATTACTATAGGCATTAGATCTTGTAAAGGAGCTACGTATGTACCATTTGGCGACGTCTTCTGATCTCAATTAGATATCTAACAGTTTCTTGACACTAGACTATTTTGCGCTTGATTATACTCATCAAATCAAGCAAATCCCTAATCAGGTAATCTGCATGCAGATTATCAATAAATTCTTGCGAATAGAATTTTTTGTTGAAGTCGGGATAATACAGGCAAACCT
>CAYNBT010000020.1:0-3407 GCA_964396025.1 uncultured Candidatus Saccharibacteria bacterium
AAGTCAATTTGCGAGAACCTACCTAAATTCCGCACTGAAAGATTGGATTATGTGACATTGCATATATTGGCGATCTTACGCCCTCAACATCGGTTATCTGAAAAAACGTAAAGTTTGCATTGTCCACAGGAATCTCTACCAGTGGTGCGTAATCCACGGTTTTGGCATCACATGCTGATGTGTCATCTGTCCAATAGGTTATGGTTTGCGCGTTATTTGTTGGGTTTGCAATTTGAAATGTAGCAATTTGCTTGTTGTCTTTTACGTCTATTCTATATGGTTCAACAACATTTGTTACAAGTCCAAGATTTTTGTTTGCGTTAGATACTTGGGAAGTAGAGCCGTTAAGCATGTCCATGATAGGTTCTATATTCACTCCAACAAAACAACCTAAAAGAAAAAAGGTTAGGGCAATGATTTTGATGTTCATAATGAAATGATAGTGTAATGTTTAAAGATAGTGAAGAGGTAAAAAAAGCTGTTGTAGGTGTAAGTTTTGATTACGACCTACAACAGCACTAGTGATAGTTCGGCAAGATGTGCGTTATTCCGCCGGTAGCAGATAGTCCGGGATTGTTTCGCAATAATACTCGTTAGGTGTGTCTTCACCAAGTACTTTTGAGGCTTCCATAATGCAGATGTCAATCAGACGAAATGCTTCCGTACCTCCACCTCCATCTGATCCGGCGCCTAAACTTGAACAACCGCTATCATTTGATTCATACCATTTCTCGTACAGTGGGTCATTCTTGAAAATGCCCTTGTAGTGGAGTCGAGAAATACCGTCGGGGTAGTGATCAATAAACCACATGACTTTATCGTAGAGTGCCTTGTCATCAAAACAATAGCTTGCTACGTTGTCATAGCGTAACCACATCTGGTACACGCCATTTTTTTGAATTTCCAAAAAGCTAACGTATTCCTGGGCGAAACCCTCTTCGACTCGTTCGCCTTGACAGCCAACAAGTAGCAGCGCAGCGAATAACAGCACAAAGAACGTAAGCAAAAATTTCCTATGTGACAGTACTGACATTGTGGTTCTCCTCCGAGCTTTAGATTGAGCTCGTTTTTTTACCAAGGATTGTTTTACTCAGATGCAAACACATGAGCAATTCGCGATAACAGCGCGCCTTGTAAGTGTTTGACTGTGCATGTATATTCATCCGTGCGTGTGATTTCAACTCTGCCTACGCCGGGAACTGTAAGCATATTTGTCTTGCCTACTTCGGGTAGATCAATCCCATAACCACGTCTGGAAATTTCCGCGTGAATCTCAGTAAACGTGTTGATTGCCTTATCTGTTCCATGGAATGTTATATGCAGCGCAAGTCCAAATTTCTTCACAACTGTCATGGTGACTCTCCTTACTTATCACCCTTTGATTTGAGTACCCGAATTGGGTTTAGGTGATTTGTGGGTAGATTGTATCAAATGAGATAGTCCTCGTCAATTTCTATAGGACATTCGTATTGCCAAAAAAAACCGCCAAAGCTTTGAGACTTTGACGGTTGTTGGGGGTTAGTTTCTTCCTGTATACATTGGGCTATACGGGAGATTTTCCAATTCCACTACCTGAGGATTACTTTGCATGTCCATCCAGCCTTGTGGATCTTCAAACATGCTGGCTAGAGCTGCTTCGAGTTGAGCACATGCTTTGATATAGTCAGGATCCAGCTCATTGTCCTCAAACTGCTCAAGTAATCGTTGCGTGCCTTCTTCGATCATAGATTCAAGCAAAGCTTGCTTGAATTCTGAGCTAAGAGACAAAATGTAATTCACCATTTCCTGCGTTACTCTGGCGCCAAATTCGATTTTCATTTTTTTCTCCTTACAACTGGTGGTTTTACGAGTTCTAATGAATGTTAAACAGTTCTGCAAGGTTTTCAAAGATAATGTCTTCTCCGCCTGCATCCATAAAATGTGATGCGTAGCTTTTTGGATCAAGCCATCCTGCACAACGTAGCACGGTCTCACGCTGTGTAGCAGTTAAACTGTTGAACCATTTGGCAAGTTCTTCCCGAGGGTTGTCTTTCTTTTCAATCTCTGCCAATTTATCATAAACCCAAGTCACAACTTCAAACGTGTTACAGACTCCTTATACCAACTTAGCGATTTATTCGAGGATTATACAGTGTTCATACCAGCCCGTCAAAAGCTATAGGGCACTTGATGTTTACTGGTTACAAATGTCATCATTACATCAATGCCTTCTACAAAAGACCCTCTAAAACTCGCACACATAAAAAAAGCTCTGGAAAATCATAACAAGGGTGTTGTTGAGCAGTTTCAAAAAAAACATGCGCAAACGCTAAACTTTGCAAAAAGGCATTCCCTTGCTTTGGCCAGCGCTGCTATTGTTACAGCAGCTACTCTAGGCGCTGCATATGCAACGTCTCATGCGCACGCCAAGGAACGCCATCATCAAGAAGCAGAAAGCCTCGATTCCTTTCTAAAACAGATAGGTGAGCTTATTGCTCACAAAAAAACCTTAAGTAAAGATGAGGAAGAGGTTATTGCTGCAGCGTTATCCAAAAAATTTGGAATGCCTCTTAAGGCTGCGTTAGATGGAAACCGACTTAACGAAATCTTTGGTTACATGGGGGCAGAACAACACTTGCGTAGGTGGGCGGGGGACAATTTGTACCAACATGATTTGCAGCATTCCGGTATGGCGCCGCTTCAGGGAGCTTTTAAAGATTTTGATAACGAAGAACAGGAAAGATACTACGTGGCTGTTCAACTTCACGAATTGCCCAACTGGAACAAGGATTGGCATACTCTCAAGCCTTGGTATAGATACAGAAAGGTTTTTGTTTTTAATCCGGCCAACCAGCGCGGAGTGGTTGCTGTGATCGGAGATGCGGGCCCCTCAAAATTCACAGGCAAGACTTTTGGTGGAAGCCCTGAGGTTATGGAATATTTGCAAATGAAGGATGGAGGTCAAAAGGGACGTGCTATCGTATTGTTTGTTGATGATAGTGAGAATAAAATTGCCTTAGGGCCAGTTTGGGTGGCAGATCACCTTTTGGCTAACAAGTAATGAAATACATTTTTGAAGAAATTATCAAAACCGAAGACCTTTTTATGAAGGTTGAGCAACACTTTGAAGTTGAGAGTGAGCGTGAACATATGTTGAATCTAATTCGTAATACACTTCACCATCAACTAGTAGATTTAGTTTTGGACGAACTCAATCACGACCAAAGGGTGGAATTTTTGATAGAAATTGAAAACGAGGAAAAACACCCAAGTTTACTGGAGAGATTACGCGAATGGATAGAAAATTTTGAAGAGAAGTTACACTCGCGAACTAAAGAGGCCGAAGTGGAGATGTTGGGGTTGTTTGAGGGGGAGTAAAGAAAAAGCCACCGAGTTGCTAGATTGTGTCTAAGCAAAAGGGTGGCGTT
>CAYNBT010000020.1:3507-9411 GCA_964396025.1 uncultured Candidatus Saccharibacteria bacterium
TGGCGTTCTATAAGAATAAAATCGATAAATGGGGTATTGAGGGCTTATCCAGCCTGATTCAACACACCTTGCAACCACGCATAATCATGCGGGAATCCCTGCGCATCAAAAAGTTCGGCAGGAATCGTTGCAAGTAACTCTTTTGCCAATTGTAGGCCATTTTGGTTAACCAGCGGTGGCACTGCTTGACCTCTTTTCTTATAAATTTCCACAACTGTCCAAACACGGCCAAAGCTATAGACAGCCAAGTTGTACCACTTACCGGGGCCATCTCCAAGATCCATTACGCCTTGAAAGATGTATTGATCCCCTGCTCCTGAGCCGGTTAGGACCAGAAAGCGGATTCTTCCTGCGAATTCTCCGTCAGTTGGTATCAAAACAGGGACTGTTCCGCTAGAGTCACTTCGTTGCCACATATTATTTCTCCTTGATTATTGAGTTTGAGGTGTAGTATAAGGTAATCGTATCAATATGTCAACCTATAGTTCATGATTGCGTATTGTGCTAGAAGCATATGCAAAAAAAAGCACCCGCAACATTCTAAAAGAATATTGGGGTGCTGTAGGTCATCTCAAAAACCTATCGGGGCGTTCCAGGGGCAACTTCAGGAGCCTGTCGTCCGATGTCAGGAGTTAACTGGTTGTCTTCCCCTTCGGGCACTTGATATACTTGATACGCGGCTAAACCTTCGAAGTTAGCAACCAGCATAGGGAAGATGAGCTGGCGGCGATACGTATTGAAGTTTTTCACTACCGTGTTGTAATCACGAATAGTCTGCAAGTAAAGGCTGTACGATTCTGATACCTCAGACATAGCAGCCAACGCTGGTTCAGTGAAGCCTAAGGCAGGAGGGTTCTCCTGTACGGCACGCATGGCGAAAACCATTGCAGTTGTTGCATTAATTTCTGCCTGTGCGTCTCCGGAACTTTGGGCTGATAGAAATTGACTACGAGCCTCGGCAACTCCAACCTGTGTCAGATAAGTAGAGTCATAAGTGTTGTACAGAACATTCAGCAAGGTTTCTAGCTTGTTGGCCATAGTTGCCCGTGTAGCATTGAGATTACTCTCTGCTTGGGGAATAAGTTGTTCTTTGGCCACCAAATTGTTGTGTGCGCCAATGGCGGAGCCACTGCACGCGCAAAGAAAAAGTAACCCAACACCAACAATAACCACTAGAGCTGTAATAACTGATTTGGACATGACAATTTCTCCTTGATTGGATTTAGATTTTTAGCGTGATCTTCCGCTAAAACTTCCACTACCTGAGCTTCGCTTTCCTGATTCTTTAGATCCAGCAAAAACCAGAAATATACGTATAAGCAAGAACCATAATTCAAATGCTGTTTCCCAATCACCCGTTATGACGCCTATTACAAAGCAAAAAGCCGTCCAAGCCACGAAGATCATAATGACAATCTTGATTAGCTTAGCTTGCTGTTCCGCCGTTAGGCTGTCTGTTTCTTCAGCTGACTCTGCTGATGTTGCACTCGGAGTGCTTACGGAGCGTTCTCTTTCAAGAACTTCCGCTGACTTAGTTGCCAAGGCGATAACTGCGCCGTTCCAATCTCCTGTGTCAACAAGAGGCTGCGCTGAAGCAAGTATTTCGTCTATATCTTGGGCATCAACTAGGCCTAAACCATCTCCAGCCGAGTAGTGAAGTACATCATCGGGTGGCAAATCGGTATAAATAGTCCAGATCAATCCGTTGTCTTTGTTCGGCCCTGAGGCTTCTCCAAGACGCAGATGTCTACCCAACTGTGTTGTATATTCCACGGTTTTTGACACGCCGGTCATAAGGACAATGGCTTGTTCGGCGTATCCAGAGGCGCGTGTGTTTTCAAGGATGTTATCAACGCGTGCTTCTGTTTCGTTGCTAAGTACGTTAGCATTGTCGATAACCCAGTATTCGCCTAAGTTAGGAAAAGCTGGTTCGCCAAAAGGCACTTCTGCAATTTGCTGAGGATTTAGAGTATCGCCACTACCACAATTAAGAAGAATTGGGAGAAGAAGGATTCCAATAAAAATTAGGAATCCCAATTTCTTTCGATTCATTTCACTTCCCCCTTGCTTTGCTTTTGGCTTCGTTTTGTGTCCAGATAAAATCAAACTTATTGAGCACAAAAGCAGTAATAAGGTAACTTGGCCAAAACCAGATTGCGGAGGCAACAAGCTCTTGTCCAATGACATACATACTTAAAACCCACAATAGTCCACCAAACACAAGCGTTAATGCTATGTGAATCAAAGCATGAAAATCTTGGAAAGGCATATGAATATCATCAACAACCTTGATAGCAAACTCGCCCATATAGGCAAACAAAAACGGTGCTAGATATGCTGCATATTCTGGAACTAACCAATGCAGGAATATGCTCAACAACAGACAAATTTGACTCAGTCTAAGCTGGTTTCGTTCGCTCATCCTTAAGATCCTTTACTTGAGTTTTCAACGTTCTTTCTTACGGGAAGTATAGTACTGTATTAATAAAAATCTGTCAATTATAGGTCTTTGGCATAACTTGTGTTTATGAGGTTGCATTAAATCTCGAACCGCTACATTATATGACCTATAGTGTATAATATACTAATTGATACACTGACAGGAAAAAGGAGATGAAATCATGAATGACTCTGAAGATCGTTGGCCAATTATCGTGGGTTTGATGATTTTTGCGGGGCTGTTTGGGTATGGCACATTTGTTGAAGTGCCTGGTTTGGGCCCCCTGCGCTGGTGTTGTGCTTTACCCGCGGCTATACTTTTTGGTCTTGCTGCTGCCTATCTCATTCTGGAGCAGCTTGGCATTATAGACCCGGATAGCGCTGCCCGTTTACCGGAGGATAAAGAGGGCAGGCGTAAGTTGCTCGAAGAGCTTGGCCTGACCCCTGAAGATATCGAAGAGGCCCTTGAAGAAGACTAACCGCTAGTTGTACGCATGCTACCTAGTGTTTGTTATACACAGACATTGGGTAGCTTTTTTTACCAAGCAGCAAGTGCTAAACTCTATGTGTTACCACCTACAGGGCGGCTACTGCTATAAAGCGCTTTACTTCCCTCCATTCAATAGGTGAGATATAGTCCGGTTCCGGATCGCTTTCGGCATCGTCAAAATATACAAGCGACTTTAGTATGTGAAGTTTTTGATAGTCAGTTCCTGTGTATTTTTTCTCAAAAGACTTTAGTATTTCTTCTAGCGTGTATTTTTGCAAGAGAACATATAAGTCAACAAAATCCTTTTTTGTACCTCTTTGAGATATGGCCGCAATCTTCATGCAGGCTATGTCTAGCACAGATGCGAGTTTTAACTGCTTGTAGGTAACTGTGTCTTTAAGTAGCGGATATTTATATTCAAAAAAACTCACCTTAACCTCGTCAACAAAAACATCAAGCGTGCCCTTTGCTTGTTGAATTATGGTTGGCTGATACTTGCGTAAGGTTTGCAGAAGCTGCTCATGTGTTGGGTAAGATTGTGAGAAAAAGTCTAAGTCAATGGACTTTCTGTGGCCAAGCTGTAGCGCCAGTGCTGTTCCACCTGCTAAATAAAAATCACTAAGTATAGTCTCACTACATATTCGTTCTAATGTGGTTTTGGTTTTTAGATAGAGCGTTTCTTCATGCATGCTAAAGCTTCCTTAGGAATTCCGTAATATAAGGAGAAAAAATTACCTGTTTTTGGGCTGATTCTGCGTGAGCTTCGTAAAGTATTGGTTATTTGTTCTTTTGAATATTTCTTGTTTAACCATTCCAATTCGTTAATGTCGCCTAGTTCTAAGAGTCTTTCTATAATGTAGGTGGAATTTTCCCGCATTGATAACTGACTCACGTTTGTATCCCAAAAATATTTATGAAGGGAGCTTGGTATAGTGTCTTGCACATGTTTATTATATCAACATATGGCAGAGAGTGCTTGCGCTGTTCCAGCTGACATAGAAAAAGAATAGGACACCTGCAGAAACTTTATGTTTCGTTAGGTGTCCTGTTTTATGCTTTACCTAAACTAAGAAAATTGTGTCGTTGTTGTTTCAGACTCATAACAGGTCCTTTATCTTTAGGGTGCCGGCACGAGGCCACTTACCAGTTTTTGCACGTGCCTTTCACTATAAGAAATGGGACTGGCTTTAGTGAGATAGTTGGTTGGATTCCACCCATGCTCGTACTTCACCAAGCCTAGGTCTGTGCAGTAGGCGGTTTGAATATACTGGCTATTGACGTTGTGCCAGATGTAGTCGAGTTTGCAGTCCCCGTTTTGCAAGTATGGCGTACGTACAATTACAACCTTCTCCACAGAAATGGCAGTTACCATGTAGAGGATATCGCCAACTTCAATATCTTCCAAATCCAATTGTCTTGGATGGTTTGGGCGCGTATCCACTAATGTCTTTGTTTCCTCTACCTCAAACATACAATCGATGTTTGCGCAGTATGGGTGGGGAAAGCTAACAATCATAGCCAATACAACTACAGCTACAAATCCTAGTACAAGAAAAATCAATCTTTTGTTCATTGTATGCTCCTAGCATGAATTGTGCGCAATAAGCGCTACTAAAGATTTTGGGGCATTATACTAGAAAATCTCAGTTATGTAAACTATAGGGTGATGTTACTTGGATATGTTTACATAGCCAAGATTATATAAATCTTGACTATGTTTTACGGTTCTATGTTTGGAGTTTATACTAAAAACCTGCTTTAATATGTTGATAATCCCTCAAATTCTTCTGGTTTGGCTAGGCGAATGCGTATGTTTTCACAGCGAATATCGCCCCCATACTGAGCGCCAGGCTGCTTCTTTGCACCAGCACAAAAGCTTCCACTAGAGCGAATTCCGGTTTCTGGGCTTACAGGAGTTTTACAATCTATTCCAGAATCATTCACGTTGTATACCCAGACAACCCGCTTTCTTTGTTGCCCTTCCGGAGGTAATGCCCACGCTTTTGCTGTGTAGGTAACCACACACCAGTGACCTACTAGATCTTGATGATCTTCAGGTTTTTCTATCACTGTCTCAAATGCGCGGGTATTGTCCACAACTGTAGTGTTGCCTGTGTTTACGTCATCCGTATCTGTCATCTCTATCTCCTTGTATACATTATCAGTTTGCCGTTAATTGTGGGCAGTATATCACACAGCTTAAGCGAAAGTGTCGCACGCGGCCTCATGATCATTCACCAACCCAACCGCCTGCATGTGCGCATAGACTATGGTTGGTCCCACAAATCTGAAGCCGCGCTTTTTTAGATCTTTACTTAACAACTCCGCTTGTGGGGAAGTGGCGGGTATTTGAGATGCATGTGCCCATTTATTTACAATAGGCTTGTTATCTACAAACTGCCAAATGTAATCATCAAAACTTTTGAACTCTTCTTGGATTTTCATAAACATCTTGGCGTTATTAATGGCCGCTTCAATTTTGAGCTTGTTTCTTATTATTCCCGTATCTTGCATAAGCCTCTCAACATCTTTTTGTGTGAATTTAGCGACCTTTTGTACGTCAAAATTAGCGAACGCCTTTTTATACCCGGCCCTTCTTTTAAGGATAGTTGCCCAGCTTAAGCCGGCCTGTGCAGATTCCAAGACAAGAAACTCAAAATGCTTTTTATCATCATGAACTGGCACGCCCCACTCGGTGTCGTGATATTGGTGAAATAATTCATTTGTGGCCCAAGTGCATCTATGTGTTGCTTTCATTCTAGGATTATATCTTATATGTGTTTGACAACTTAATGCTTTATAGGAGTATCATTAAGTCATGAAACTTACAAAAGAAAAATCTGCTCATGTTTCCGGTGTAGTTTTTTATGTTCTGCACTTGCCTATACTACTTTTAGTGCTTTCTGTTTTTTCTATCTCCGCCTTTGTTACATCCAAAATAGCTAACAAAACAGTGAATGACCAAGAATCCCTTG
>CAYNBT010000020.1:9511-12544 GCA_964396025.1 uncultured Candidatus Saccharibacteria bacterium
GGATGAAGATGATGACGATGAGGATGTCTCCAAAACTAAAACACAAGAAAGAGTTCAAAACAGTGACGGGTCTTATTCCGTGGTAAAAAGAGAAACCGAAGGCGATAAAGTGAAGATTGAAACAAAGACCTACGACGCCTCTGGCAAGCTTCTTAAAGAAGAAAAAAGCGAGGGAAGCGATGAGGGTATAGAAACTGAAACAGAGGATTCTGCTGGAAACAAGCTAAAAGTACGAATGGAAAACAACAAAGTCTTGATTAAGAGTGAGGGGGTTGGTGGGCTTGACAATTTTCCGCTATTTTTAAACGAAGCTGATGGCAACGTGTATGTTCAAACTCCCCAAGGCGATGTGATGCTTGGTGTAATGCCTCAGGCAATTCTTGATAAAGCCACTGCCTCTGATGACATAGATAGTGTTGAAGAGATCGAAATAGAGTCTGAGCCTGAGGATGATTCCAATGAAGAATCCAATGAAGAAGATGCTGCAAAGCTTGAGTTTCGCCTAAAGACGAACAAGACCCAAAAACTATTTGGTGTCGTAGAGCTTGAGATACCTTCCACAGTTTATTACGACACACAAACAGGCGAACTTTTAAGAAGCGAACAGTCTTTCCTTAACAAGATCCTAGATATGCTGAGCTTTTAATATAATCGTGATGTTGAGCTGAGTAAAAAAAAAGAACCTTCCCAACTTTTGTTGAAAAGGTTCTGTGGGTGTAACGACTGTGCGTTTATCTCTGGAAATACCCTGCAATAATAAAACATTTTGTTGAACAGGCTTGTCCTACTGCCGTTTTGAATCCACTGCCTGTCTGAATTTCTCCGCATCCAGTGCAAATGTAAGCCGTTAAGTCTGTTCCCCGCATTGCAATGAGATCTTGCATTCTATTGTTAGCTGTCCAGATCCATGTTTCATTCGTTAAACAAGCAGTTGCAGGCCAAGCCACGCCTTTGTGCATACCGCGGCCGCTAGGGTCAGGTACGTCGTGTGGTCCATCCACAATTGTAACCCAATCTACTTGCGGCGGATGAGTTTCCAGAGTTCTGATTTCTAGAAAACGCCCGTCTGGCAATTGAACTACATCTCCGGCATAATTCATCGAGTCTGTTGGGACAATATAGACTGCACCCTCAAATTCAAACATCATGAAGTCTCGCATTTCTTGCTCCTTATGGTCATTCGCATGAATAATTCAAACGAATCTTATAGGCCATACAACTGAAAGTCAAATGTGTGGCGATTGTATCTTATACGCCAGAATAGGAGTTATAATAGCTATAATGACAACTTCCTTAGAATCAACTTCAAGCAATCCATCTACACTTTTACCGTTAGTGTCCAACGCAGTTCCTACATGTAATCCCAAAGATTCGTATGCTCACATAGCACAGCTTCTAATTGAATATTCTTGGAGTGATATGGATTATGTTTTTGTTTTAGCCAACGATAAGACTTTGCTTGGAATTATAGATATGGCATCTTCAGCTAAAACTCCGGGAGACACCTTAGCTGAAAACCTTATGAAGCCGATCACAGTGAGCATGAAAGCCACTGACAGCAGGCAAAAAGTGCCCGTAGTTGCAGTAAAGCACGATCTAGCCACCATACCCATTGTTGATCATGAGAATAAATTTATAGGTGCTTTGGTTTCAAAAACCATTATTGATTTAATGCACACCGAGCACCTGGAAAATGTGTTACTCACATCAGGTCTTGCAATCAAGAAGCACAAAGTGTTAACCGTAGCTACTGCCGGTTTGTTTGATGTTGTAGGGTATCGTTTACCATGGTTGTTACTGGGTCTACTGGCCGGTTTAGGCTTGGGCCTTATATCTCGTACCTTTGAACAGCATTTGCAAGAAAATATAGCAATTGCGTACTTTATTCCTGTGGTTGCATATATTGCGGATTCTGTTGGTACACAGTCCGAAGCTATTGTAGTGAGATCCTTGGCTACGTTAAAAATCAACGGCCTTAGTTACTTATTGCGCGAATTGGCGATTGGGGTTGTTTTAGGTATTGTAATAGGTCTTTTGGGAGGTATAGGTGCCTTTGTTATCAGCGCACAGTTACATATTGGGATCGTTGTTGGTTTGGCTTTGTTTGTAGCAAGCGCAATAGCGGCTGTTATAGCTTCTGCCATACCCATTGCATTCAAGTTTCTAGGAAAGGATCCTGCTCTAGGAAGTGGACCTCTATCAACTGCATTGCAGGATATAATCAGCGTTGTCATCTATTTTGTTTTTGTGAGTTTATTGTTGTAGTATGTATGCCAACAGTAAGTGCAAGAGTAAAGGTATGATTGAGAATCAGTCAGGTTTTACTATTATTCCCATTGCTGTTTCAGTAGTTGTAGTAGTTCTGGCGGTGCTTAGTGTAATCATTCTAAAACCTTCCATCAACCGCGCCCCATCATCTAATGGCGAAGCATTTCGTACGATGGAGGAAACCGCAGTGAATTCCAAAAGTGACTGCCCAAACCCGTTTGTATTTCCTTTACCTATAGACATCGATAAAGCAACCTCAGTTCTTTATCCAGGGCAAACACGAGGAGGAGAATACAAAGCGCACGGAGGTTTTAGGTTTGATAATTCTTTGCCAAGCGATATTTTGGTTACGGCACCGATTGATGCCAAAATCATTGCAGGTGCAAGATACCCTGCCAATACAGGAGATGTGCAATATACCTTTGATTTTGAGCATCCGTGCGGGATTCGTTATCGCCTTGGCCACTTGCTCACACTCTCGCCAAAGTTTCATGAAATTGCGCAAAACTTTCCAATGCCCAAAGACTTGGATTCAAGGACTACGCAAGTATACCCGCCTATTGATGTTAAACGAGGCGAAATCATAGCCACAGCGGTGGGTTTAACAAAAAATGGCTCAAGCAAAGACGGCACCAACACTTTTTTGGATTGGGGTGTTTACGATTATCGCCAAAAGAATGAAGCCTCCAAAAACCCCGAATGGGTATCAACACACACATCTGATACGTATCAATACGCGGTGTGTTGGTTCAATTGGATTTCTGC
>CAYNBT010000021.1:0-11770 GCA_964396025.1 uncultured Candidatus Saccharibacteria bacterium
CAGTTTGTTTCTTGTAACCGCCATTATGTCTAACAACATTTGGCGGTTCTTTTTTCTTATAGCCTGATTTCCTGTACGTGCGTTTTTATACTTCCTACATCTTCCGCACTTGTAATAATCGTCTGTTGCAAATCAACAATTTCAAACACAGCTTGTTTGTGATTTTCGTCTAGCTCACTAAAAATATCGTCCAAAAGCAAAATGGGGCGAACACCGTTCTTGGAGGCCAAAAAGTCTATCTCACACATTTTGAGTGCCAAGACTACGGAGCGCTGCTGGCCGCGTGAACCAAAGCTCGACACGTCGAATTTTTCCATTTTGATTTCAAAATCGTCTCGGTGCGGGCCAATGAGTGTGCGCGCTGCGTAGATTTCTTTGTCTTTGTATTTGTCCACGCGCTCTTGGGAGATTTCGCTTTGGTGGTATTCAAATTCAATATTTTTGTGATTTTGGTCAAGTTTGTAAAAATGCGGGTTGAGGTGTTTTTGCACATATTCCGTAAAGTTTTGCCTAAAGTCTTGAATAATTTTTCCGTGCTTGATTATTTTTTCGTCCCAAATTTCAATAAGATCCTTGCCTTTGCCTGTTTCGCGGATATTCTCCAAAAGTTTATTCCTTTGCCTTACAGCTTTTGCGTAGGTTTTGGCTGATTCTTGGTATTCTTGGCTGATTTGATACAACACGCTGTCAAAGTAATCCCTGCGACTTGCGGGCTGTCCTAGCAAAAAAACTGTGTCTGTGGGCAAAAAGATTACAGTGTTTAGAATGCCTGCAAATTTGTTGAGCGGTTTTTTGACTCCGTTGATTTTGACTTGTTTGCTGGCGGCGTTTTGATAGAGTTCGCTTTTGATAATATTCATTTCCAATTCGTATGTGTCGTCTGTAGAGATTTGTGCTGTTATTTTGGCAAAGGGCGCTGTGTGGTTAATCATCTCTCTGTCGTAATGCGCACGAGGGGATTTGGAGGTGGCCAAGAGGTTTATGGCTTCGAGGATGTTGGTTTTACCTGCACCGTTTTGTCCAAGTACAATTGTAGTTTTTTCCTCAAACGAGATTTTGAGGTCTGTGTGATTTCGGTAATTTTTTAAGGAAAGCGTGTTAATTCTCATACCGGTTTTTAAAGCAATGCTTGCTGTTTGAATTCTTTGAGCTGGCAGTTTTCGCAAAAGTAAGTTCCGCGGCCGTTAAGTTTTTTGAATTGCGCAGGTATATTACATCTTTTGCAGGTGGTTTGCTGATAAATTCTAAAAAAGAGTTGCTGTTGCCCTGGTTTACCAAACGCATCTACGTATGAATCTATGGTGAGTCCGCGGTTTTTTATGCCTTCGTGCAATATTTCTCTGCACGCTTCTAAAAGATCTGCAGCTTTTTGAAGCGTTATGCTTTGAGTTGGGGTTTCCGGGTGAATTCCTGCAATCCACAGCGCATCCGTAGCATAGGCGTTTCCTAGACCCGCCACCGTGCCTTGATCTAATAGCAGATTTTTGATGTTGGTCTTTTTTGAATTCACTATACGATGAAATTGCTGGTGTGTGAGTTTTGGATCTATTGGCTCCGGACCATATTTTAGCTTGAGGGCTTCGAACTCCGCTGAATTAAGCAATTGAACCTTTCCAAACATTCTGGTGTCGCAAAAACGCAATTCGATTTCTTTGCCGTTCTTGAGCTGTATTTGATAAAGGACCCTTTCCCAGCCGTCACGTGCGTAAGAAGGGCTTCGAACCAAAAGCTTTCCTGTCATGGCGAGGTGCGTCAATAAATAATTTTCGTTGTTTAGCTCAAAAATTATATTTTTAGCAATTCTAAGGATTTTGCTGATTTTTTGGTTTTCTAATGCTTTGACAAATTCTTGATTGGTTGGGTAGACCTGATATGTTCCAACAAAATTAACCTTGCGGATTACGGCATCTTTTAGGAGATTTTGAATATCAGTTGTGATTGTTTGTACTTCTGGAAGTTCCGGCATTGTGTGTTTCCCATTTATCCATAACAAATTCCATAAACTCTTTTTTGAATCTTTCCTTTGAATATGCCTGAGCACGAATTTTCATGCCTTGGATGTCAAAAGTGTTTTTCTGGATTTTTTCGTCAAACTCCTTGATTTTCTTAACTAGGTGTTCAAGGTTGATTTGATCAAAAAACATGCCATCCCTGTTATCTCGTATAGTTTCTAGTGGGCCACCGGATCTGTGTGCGAGCACAGGTTTACCATGCGACATTGCTTCGATAGGTGTGATTCCAAAATCCTCATCTTCAACAGGAAAGATTAATCCAAGTGAATTCTCTAGTGTTTGATGTTTTAATTCTTCAGACGCTTTGCCCAAAAATGTGATGTTTGGTTTGGCCATTTTTTTGAGGGTGGCTTCTTCTTTTCCGGTACCGATAATTGTAAGAGGCATATCTAGCAGATTAAATGCTTGGATGAGCAGATCAAAGTTTTTATACGCCGAAAGTCTCCCAAGAGCTACATAAAAAGGTTTGGCCAAATTACTATGCTGTGGTTTGTATTCTGTTTGTATTTCCACAGGCGGATAAATAACTGTGCTGTTTCTGCTGTAAAACTTCTGAATTCTATTCTGAACTTCGTATGAGTTTGCGATCATGTAGTTTGGCCTTTGTGCAGCACTAAAGTCCCAAACACGCAAGAATGATTCTATGTAGGCTACAAAAGGTTTGTAGTACCATTTATTGCGTTTAAGGCTTTCTACAGAATATTTGTACAGAAATCTTGGTGGAGTGTGAACGTACGAGATATGCAGTTGATGTGGTTTGGTTAAAACGGATTTGGCCCAAGTTGTGCCTTCTGAAATTATCAGGTCAAATTCTTCAAAATCAAATCCTTCAAAGAGCGCAGGCATCAAAAACGAAAAATGTTTTGGAAGTCTTTCAAAAAGAAAATTTCCGCTTGCGTTGGGGACTATTACTTGGCGCTTTGTTATTGCGTCGGGCATGTTTTTTGGATTGTAAATTCCTGTATATATTGGGGCGTTGGGAAATAGTTCGCATATGGCCTCTAGGGTTTTCTCAGCACCACCGTATTGTACAAGGTAGTCATGCACTATTGCGACTTTTGGTGTTTTACTCATACCCGAATTATATACTAATATTCGCTTGACATTGCATGCTGATTTATGCCTTTATTATTGTATGAATCAAAAAGGATTCGCCAGCCCACTAATACTTTTCCTGCTTGTTTCTGTTTTTATGCTTGCAGGTTTCTGGATTTTTACTAACGACATTAATGTGTCTTCTTCCTCTGATGTACATGGTGCAGCAACTCCTCTACAAAATGCCAAACCCGGCATAGGTGTTTCGGTTATATCTTCAGGTACGTGGGATTTATATGAATACTTATGCACTACAAAGGCTGAATGCACAAAATCCTTGCAGTCAGGCAGGCGTTTTGGGACTATAAGTGGCGGAGCCACAAGCTTGCACTCGGTTGAAATAGAAAATTCGCCTGAGTGGCAAGGATATTCTTTCTTAAAACTTTTTGTAAAATCTGGTGGACAAAACAATGTTGCAACCTACAAGATTTTGGGTGTAGGGGATGTACCAGATTCTTTTACTGTGGCCCTTTCTGATGGAGGCGTTGTATACAATGCTGTAATAATTCCTTTGACTCGTGTTGCTGATACATACTTCAAATCAGCCACATTTACTGATTAATTAGTTTATCCAAGCCTCTACAATTAAAAACACAAAGTATGTAGTAACTAAAGCTAGCGCTTCTTTTTTAGAAAGTTTGTTTCGAGTATGGGCAAATATAAGGAACATTGCAATTGCCAGAGTCAGGAAAATTAGTGAGATCGCATCTTTAGAATTTACTGTAATCGGTGTGATTACACAGGTAAGTGCAAGCACAATAGTTGCATTGGCAATAATGCTTCCCACAATGTCGCCTGTAGCCTCATCGCTGCGATTTTCTTTGACAGCCCTTAGTGCATAAGTGAGCTCCGGTAGGGAGGTGCCCAAAGCTGTTATAGAAAGGCCTATGAATCCTAAGTTAACTTTTAAGATTGTACTGAGTTCTATTGCCGACTTAACAATTCCATCGCTGAACAAGATCAAGCCGCCCAGAGCCGTTGCGAATAGCAAGTACTGTTTTATAGCTTTTGCTGTGTCCAATCGCTCGACTAATGCTTCTATGCTGGTGCTTTTTCTGATGGAAAGATAAGAATAAACTACATAAGAAATCAACAGAATGATTCCGTCCGCACGTCCAATGGTTTTGTCCAGCGCAAGTATTACAGGTAAAAATGCAAACAGGAATGAGAATTGTAAGTCTTTTCGTTTGTTGATTGTTTTAGTTGTAACTTCCTTGTAGATCAATATTGGGAGCCCTGTTATTAATGTTGCAAGCGCAATGTTGGATCCTATCACGTTTGCAAACGCCAACGTGGGTTTGTTCTCTACGGCCGAAGCTATGCCTACAACCATTTCCGGTAAAGATGTTCCTAATGCCACCAAAAAGAAACTGACTGTGTAAGGGGAAATTCTTAAATGATGCGCAATATGTGTTGTAGCTGTTACCAGCATCGATACACTTTTTATCAGCAAGACAGAGCACACACAGAGCAGGATGAAGTAAAAGACTACCATCATTCTAAGAACCTCTCTCTGCTTGGTTTTTGCATAGCTAACTTATATGTTTCTACACCTATAATCGGTACTATAGCTGCTAGTGTAGCAATACCTATCAATTCTGGTTTTATAGCAGCTGTCTTTAGATATATATTTCCAAATGTTGTGTAAATAATTCCTAATTGTACCAGTATTGTGATTACTGTGGTTACCAGTAGGTTTTTGTTTGGCATTAACTTTGATGAAAACATCGAGTGCATCTGGGAGCGATTGTTGTATGCATTGGCCAACTGCGCAAAGGCAAGTGCGGTCATGGTTGTGGTTTGAACTATTGCTAGAGGGAAATGTGCCCTTGTATACAAAAATACTGCCATTGTGCCCACGCTGATAAGTAAAGCTTCAAAAGACATCATAAGCCAACGTTCTCTTGTAAGTATTCCGTGTTTTCGATTTCGTGGTTTCCTGTTCATAATGTCTGCTTCTTCTGGCTCCATCCCCAACGCCAAGGCTGGAAATCCATCGGTTACAAGATTTATCCACAAGATATGAATGGGTAGTAGTGGGGCAGGTAGTTGCATTAACACTGCTCCTGCTACTATAAAGATTTCTGACATGTTGCAGGAGATGAGATACTTTATGAATTTGATGAGATTGTCGTAAATTATGCGCCCCTGCTTTATGGCTTCCACAATTGTGGCATAGTTGTCATCTTGTAATACCATGTCCGAAACCTCTTTAGAAACATCTGTGCCGGTAATTCCCATTGATATTCCAATGTCAGCGGCTTTGATCGCTGGAGCGTCATTGACGCCATCTCCAGTTACTGCAACTATTTGATCCTGGGCTTTTATAGCTTGCACAATTCGTAATTTTTGCTCAGGAGAGACTCGTGCGAACACTTTTACAGTTTTTAATATTTCATCCAGCACTTTGCCATCTTTATCCCCAAGCTCTCGTCCGTCTAAAGCTTCGTTTTCCGACGTGATAAGGTTGAGTTCGCGTGCAATGTTTACTGCTGTAAGTTTATGATCTCCGGTAAGCATCAGGGTTTGTACGCCTGCAGTTTTTGCTTGTTGTAGAGCATTTTTTACTTCTGGGCGCAATGGATCTTTTTGAGCGGAAATGCCTAAAAATCTGTGATAGGTAGATAATATGTCCTCTGGGTTTTGCGCAGTCCTTGCCTGTTCCAACTCTTGAGTAGAAATTGTTTTGCTGGAAAATGCCAGATTTCTCAGACCCTTTTTGGCAAAGTCATTTGCTATTCCTAAAACATTTTCAGTGTTTTCTGTTGTCATTTCTCCTATGATTTCGGGAGCACCTTTTGCTATCACTAATAATTTGTTTGGTTCTGTTTTGATAGCCAGTACAACCAACATTTTTTTGGTTTCAGAGGAAAAGGGGATTTCATAAATTCGCTCGTAGTTTTTTTGCAGCTCTTGTACGTCGATGTTTGAGGCATGTGCTGCTTCGATCAAGGCGGTTTCTGTTGGATCGCCTAAGCATTCTAACTTGCCCGACTTTATTGAAATTTTTGAATCGTTACATAACACTCCTGCTACTAATAATTCTTGGATCTGATCGTTATTTTTGTCAAAAGCGCTGCCCGCGGCTCGTTCTATCTGTGTGTTGTTTGTAAAAATATTTGTCACATGCATGACGTTTTGAGTAAGAGTGCCTGTTTTGTCTGTAAGAATGTAGTTTGTTGAACCTAGTGTTTCTACGGCCTGTAATCTTCTGATCACTGAGCGGTTCTTTGCAAGTCTTGATACCCCAACGGCAAGTATAATGGTGACAACTGCGGGTAGGCCTTCGGGTATTGCTGCTACAGCAAGACTGACTGCGGTTAGTAGAGACTCGGTATATACTTCTCTACTCAGTTCTCGTGATGAGAAAATCAAATTTACTACAAATACTAATAGAATGATTACTCCTGCCGCAAAACTGAGTCTTTTGCCTACTTTATCCAGCTCTTTGCTCAGAGGTGTATCTTCTTTTGTTTCTGCTTTAAGCATTTTAGAAATCTTGCCTATCTCTGTGTCTTTGCCTGTTGCAACAACTATTGCTTGCCCTCTGCCATAGACTATAGTTGTATCCTTAAATGCGTAATTTACTCTGTCCCCAAGTAGAGTGTTTTCGGGCAAAATCTTTTCCGCATCTTTTTTTACTGGAAGTGATTCCCCTGTTAGCAAAGATTCGGAGATTTGAAGATTTATGGATTCTGTTAATCTAAGATCAGCAGGAACCTTATCGCCTGTCTCAAGAATTATGATGTCGCCGGGAACTATCTGTTCCACCCCTATCAAAATGACCTCTCCTTCGCGCAAGACTTTTGTTTTTTCGGAGGCAAGTTTTTTTAGGGCTTCAATTGCTTTTTCTGCCTTAGTTTCCTGAATGAATCCCATGAAAGCATTTAAAATAACAATAACTAAGATGACGTATGTGTCCAATTTCTCGCCAAGAATGTAAGAAATCCCTGCAGCTGCTAAAAGTACCCAGACAAGCACATCTTTAAATTGTGCAAGAAACCTCATAAATGCTGAGTTCCCCTTATTTTCTTCTAACTTGTTTAAGCCGAATTTTTTTAGATTGTCCTGTGCTTGTTGGCTGGAAAGACCTGTTTTCATGTTTGTCTGCATTTGCTTTTCGATTTCAGCTTTTGATTTAGTGTGGTACATAAAAAAAGTATATCAAGTTTGTGTCACCACTTGTTGGTTTTTTGATATCTGTAGTAGTATGGTGTAATGCAAGTTCTAAAACGCGATAGTTTTTTGTGGTCCTATCTTTCTGAAAACCAACGAGGGTTGATTCAAGACGGTGAGATGTTACTTACCAATATTGAGGGATTTCGTAAGGGTGAAATATCCGATTTCTCGTTTCTGGTATTTCCTTTTGCTAAAGCATTTGAAGGTTTCTTGAAGAAATTTCTTTTGGATTTGGGACTTATAAAGGAAGATGATTATTACAGCGATGAGATTAGAATCGGAAGAATCTTAAACCCTGGATATCTAGAGCATAATGCTTCTATTTATAGAATGCTTTGTTCACATCAAAAAGGTGGGCAAGCGCTTTCGGATAATTTGTGGGAGGTTTGGAAAAAAGCACGCAACCAAGTGTTTCACTATTTTCCTCACAATTTTAGAAAACTTGAATACGATGAAGCTTTGGACTTAATCAAGAGAATTGTTGATGTGATGGAACTTACTATGACTGGATGCGATATTTCGACCAAAACGCAAGATTAAAGTATAATCCCATAGTGCCAGAAACTTCTGATAGAAAAGACAAAATGATAAAAGTCGCCGTTGGGCTTAGTGGGGGGATTGATTCTTCCGTTTCAGCCTATCTGCTAAAAAAACAAGGCTATGCTGTACATGGTGTGCATTTGCAATGTTGGGATTATAAGGCGGATGGGTGTTCTGGTGAGCAGGATCGTGCAGACGCTGTGAAAGTGGCATCTAGGTTAGAAATTCCATTTACAGCCCTCAACTTTGAAAAGGAATACAAGGAAAAAGTAATATCATATTTTTATAACGAGTATCGTAACGGAAGAACACCAAATCCCGATGTAATGTGCAATAAGGAGATAAAATTTGGCTTGTTCCTGAATTGGGCTTTAGAGCAGGGTTTTGATTATGTAGCAACAGGGCACTATGCCACCGTCAGGGAATCTCAAGGTGTATATACATTGATGTCGGGTGTAGACGTCAAAAAGGATCAATCCTACTTTTTGTACCTACTTGGGCAAAGAGAGCTCTCTCGTGTGTTGTTTCCTTTGGGGGATATGCTCAAGGAGGATGTGCGTAAGGTTGGCGAAGAAATAGGTCTACATAATGCGAAAAAAAAGGACAGTGTGGGAATCTGTTTTGTTGGAGAAGTGAATATTCAGGATTTTATAAAAAGAGAGATTTCTGAGAATCCTGGCGATGTTGTAGATATCGCAGGGGAGGTGATAGGGAAACATATTGGGATATCTTTTTACACCATCGGTCAGAGGCATGGATTTACGTTAACAAAGTATTTTGGAGTGCCCATGTATGTGATTGCAAAAGACGTTTCTAGGAATTTACTCGTAGTGGGAGATGCCCCACAAGCGAATAGAAGACAATTTAGTATTAGGGATTGCCACTGGATTAGTCAGATTCCCCAGGACAGCGAATTTAAGTGCTTTATCCGTATACGCCATTTAGGCGAGCTTTTTAGATGTAAAGTTTACCGAATTGCTGATTATACGTGCAATGTGGTCTTAGAAAACGATGCGTTTGGTGTAACGCCTGGGCAAAGTGCTGTTCTTTATTCTTCGGACCTGCCTAGTTTTCCCTCCGAGCCCGCACCAAGATATGTGCTTGGTGGTGGTGTTATAGCTTAGCCTTTAGGTACCAAACTTCCATTTGCTTATTTTTGCTGTTTTGTGGTTGTACTGATTTAGTAAATCTACTTTGAGTGTCTTCTCAGATGTTGGTGCAAGATTGCCTGAGGAATCTTGTGCTCTATACAGTATATTGCTTATACCCTGTGTATCTATAGTTAAAGGCGTGGTATAGATTTCCCAGTTGTTTCCATTATCCAATGAGTAATATGTAACAAGTAAATCTTCTTCTGAGTCGGTATCGCTTGTAGTAATTGTGATTAATGGGGCTTCCACATACCAATCGTAATCTTTGGTACCCTCAATCAGTATCATCGTTTGAGGAGAGTGTTTATCGATTTTTTCTCCAAAGGCTGCAAAACTTGTTAAGTGATCTGACTGGGCTGTGAGGATGTTATTGGTTATATCTAGTGCAGAATTAAGAGGTTCCCACGTGTTGCTTGTTGTGTTGAAGAAGTATATTTTAATGGTGTTTTTTGCGATGTTGGTTAGATCGGCGTTTGTAAGATCTATGCGTATCTCCAGAGGTTGATCAAATTTGTTTATTGTTTTTGCGGCTAAAGAGTATGCGTTAAGAACAAATGCTGTTTCGGGAATGTATTTTAGGGTTGTATCTATAACAGTTTTTGTGTTTACACTAGAGGGTGTGAAGTTTGTAACAAAATTGTACCACCCAACTGTATCATGAAAAGTCACTTTCCATTTGTCTATTTCTATTTCACCGCCCTTGGTGTTAATCAGCACTTCTTTGTGATAATCCAGAGGATTTATCCAGTTATAATAAGATATAGTGCCTTTATGGGTACCTATGGTGTCTGACCAACTCTTATTTGCCCAGGGATCAGCAGATATATTATCTTGCCATCCGAACGGATCTGATTTCCCTCCTATATCCTCATTATCGAATTTTCCGTCTTTGTTTATATCTGTTTCCACAGAGAAGTGAAGGTGTGGTCCATCCGTATTACCGGTCATTCCGATTTTTCCTATTATATCTCCTGTACGTACTTGTACTTTTTGTTTTGCATTGGTTGCAACCAATCCTTGTCCTTGCAGGTGCGCGTAGGTGGTTTGATATCCGTTCAAGTGATCAATAGTAATATAGTTGCCTAGTCCATCCTCATCATATCCATATGAAGCTATTCCTTCCTTTGCTGCGAGCACATCCTTTCCATAGGGTAATGCAAAGTCATAGCCATCATGGCTGCTGTAATAAAGTTCCGGAATTTCTGCAGAGTGTCCTAGATAGTTTAGAGTTTTGCCGCGCTCATTGTTTGACTCCCTATAATAAGGGTATCCAAGAAGAGGGTACTCGTGATCAAAATACGAATATATTTTATCCAGAAGCTCTATACTAGTTTTTGTTTGCCAAGGTGTTTCAAAGATGGGATTCATTGCAAGATTCCCTAAGGGTATAGTTCGCGTAAACACACCAACGCTTTGAGCTGCCGCAATTAACACAAGATCTTCGTAGTAGGCCCAGTCTAGAGTAATCAACGCGTTTTGGGTAATTAAATTGTCCGTTATGATGTTTTCCCGCACTAAATCAACAATATCTGTCTGCATCACCTTGGGATTGCTACCTGATTGAGTTGCAAATATTTTATATCCAAACCCTCTTATGTCTCCAACCGGACCGTTTCCCCAAGACAAGACTTTGAGCCAAGTCTTTCCGTTGTCCCTAGATTTGTATATTCCCTCTGTGCCAGAACTTCCCAATAAAATCACTCCTTCTGTGATTTCAACTTGCGTAAGGTTTTTGTTAGCTAAATTAGTTATTTCTTGCCATGTGTCTCCGTTATCTATACTGCGGAAGACTTTGTTGCTTGTTGTAGCTATCATGACATCTTGATTCATTTTAACTTCTTCTATTTTTGGCCCTGTATAGCCGTCACCAATCTTCTGAATCCATGTATCGCCCTGATCCTTAGATATCCAAAGTCCGTGGCTTACTCCACCTATTGCTATAATTCCATTTGCTGCAAACACGGTGTTTAGAGAAACGTTGGGACCTTTATGTAACCATTCTTTAGTTTCTTCCTGATATATAAACAATCCGTTCTGATTTTGATGATGGTAGTATGTGGTTACGTAAATTTTGCCCTCTGCATATTCCATATCCGTGATACCTCTAGAGTTTAATGCAAAGCGCGACCATGTTTTTCCCAGATCATTGGAAATATAAACTCCGTTAAATGGTTGTAACCAAAGTCTAGGGTCGAATTCACCTGCCAGTATCCCGTATTTGGTTGTTTTCACGCTGTTTATTTTTGTAGATTCTATCTGACCTTGTTGCCACGAAGCTTGTGCCGCGCAGTAAGGAGTGTCGTAGAAAGTAAACGCTATAAGTACTGAGAAACACAATAATCTGCCAAATATTTTGTTCATACCCTACTAATAGCTCAAACAAACAGCTAGGAGTAGTGCCAATACTCTATTATAACTAGAATGAACTTGAATGCTTGCTAATAACCTATATAATACGCTAGTGCTTAAGGAACTCCTAAACAAAATAAAACAAAGTAATTTAGACCTGAACCTTGGAGAGATTGAAGGATTACTTTACCTACTTCTCAATAATCAGGGTATTTCAAATAACGAGTTGGTGCAGGCTACAGGTGTTCCCAAGGAAACCCTAAAGCGATTTAAAGATTCTATAGCCTTTCTACTTAAGGGCAGCAACGCTGATTCCATAGAACTTTCCACTGAAATTAGAGATCAGTTACTTACTCAAAATATCCAACCTTACAAATGGAGCTTAATCTCTTTGAGAAACCCGGAAATAGAAAAGAAAATTGCGGAATTAAGACAACACTCCGC
>CAYNBT010000022.1:0-7398 GCA_964396025.1 uncultured Candidatus Saccharibacteria bacterium
ATAAATCAAGGATTTGTTGATTTGGCGGGCTTTTCGTGGTTTGTAGATAGGGCGGGGTTCGTATATAATCTATTCATGCTATTTGGAGCTAACGGCAAGACAAAGAAATCAAAAACCCCTAGTCAGTACAGAAAGCAGCTTCAAGCAAGATATAAGGCAGCTTTTCCTTCTACAAAAGGCCTAAGCAAGAGTTCCGCGCGGCTTGTTGTAATTACGTATCTGGCTAGTTTCACTCTCTTTGCTATGCTAGCTGGGATTTTTTTGATGATTTTGATTTTTGCCTTTTTTGCTAGGGATTTACCTAATCCTAATCAGCTTCTAAACAGAAGTGAAGAGCTTTCCACAAAACTAATGGATAAAAACGGCGAAGCCATTTACGAAGTGTTTGGCGAAAAAAATCGTGTATTGATCAAGTTGGATCAGGTCTCGTCTCACTTGCAGCATGCTACTCTAGCTACAGAAGATTCCAATTTTTACTTACATCAAGGCATAGATTTTAGAGGTATGTTGCGCGCACTCAAAAATATGGTGTTGGGTGCAGGGTTACAAAGCGGATCAACTCTTACTCAACAGGTTGTGAAAAACGCGCTTTTAACTCAGGATCAAACTCTTACAAGGAAAATTAAAGAATTTATTTTGGCGCTTCAATTAGAAAATAGATACACCAAAGAAGAAATTTTACAAATGTACCTTAATGAAACGCCATATGGTGGGCAGAACTATGGCGTGCTTACTGCTTCAAAGGCCTATTTTGATAAGTTGCCTTCTGAACTGACCATTGCGGAATCCGCCTACATCGCAGGTTTGCCTCAAAGCCCCAGTAGATATTCTTATTACAGTTCAGACCCTTCACTTGGATTGGAACGCAAGGATTACGTTTTATACCTCATGAACGAACGAGGTTGGCTCACCAAAGACGGCAAGCGCGAATATTTGAGTGATGATGCATACAAAAAAGCCCTCGAGGAAAAACTGGAATTCAAACAATCTGCGGCATCATTTAAAGCTCCGCATTTTGTTTTTTATGTTAAGGAAGAATTGGCTGGTATTTTTGGCGAAGATTTGGTCGAGCAAGGCGGATTGCAGGTCAAGACAACCTTGGACATGAAGCTTCAACAAGAAGCCGAAAAAATTGTAAAAGACGAGGTTGAGGCTGCGCGAGGTCTAAATGTTGGTAATGGTTCGTTGGTGGCTTTGGATACCAAAACCGGTCAGATTTTGGCGATGGTTGGGTCTAAGGATTATTTTGCGGATTCTGAGCCGGAAGGTTGTACCTCTGGAATCACCGGAGAAAATAGCTGTACTTTTGAGCCGAATCTGAACGTGGCTCTAGCATTTAGACAGCCTGGTTCAACAATAAAGCCTATTACATACGCCACAATGCTTGAGCAAGGCTATACAGCTGCGTTTCCGTTTTTGGATGTTCCAACCACTTTTGTAGGAGATGACACAGGTGGGAAAATATACACTCCGGAGAATTATGACGGGCTCTTTAGAGGTCCAATGTCATTACGCAAATCCTTAGGTAATTCCCTAAACATAACAGCCGTTAAAGCACTTAAGATTGCCGGTGTAGACGCTATGATTGAGACTGCTGAGCGCTTGGGTATAACTTCATTTAAAGATCGCTCAAGGTTTGGTTTGGCCCTTACTTTAGGTGGTGGCGAAACAAAGCTATTGGAAATGACTGGTGCATTTGCAGCCTTTGGGAATAAAGGCCGTAGTCATAAGCCTACCGGTATCTTGGAAGTGAAGGATGCTAGAGGCAAAATTTTATACAAATGGCGTGAAACGGGTGGGACAGAAGCCGTAACCGAAGAAACAGCTTTCTTGATCTCTGACATTCTTTCAGACGATGGGGCACGTTCTGCGGTATTTGGTTCTAACAGCTTACTAAACATTCCAGGTCATAGAGTAGCTGTTAAGACGGGTACCACAGATGATAAGCGTGATAACTATGCCATGGGTTTTACTCCTTCCGTTACCGTGGGAGTTTGGGTTGGTAACAACAACAATGACAAGCTTTCGCCAAATGTTGCTTCTGGTTTGACTGGAGCTACACCAATCTGGCGAAAATTTATGATCGCAGCACTTAAAGACAAAAAAGCAGAGCAATTCACTCCTCCAAAGACCGTTAAAAAAATTACAGTAGACACTTTAACAGGAATGTTGCCGTTTGATGATAAGGACACTCGTCAAGAATGGTTTGCCGAGGGTACTGAGCCTTCTGCTCCTAGCACATGGTACAAAAAGATCGAGGTTTGTAAGGAAGACAATAAGATAACCAATGAAGCATGCAAAAAAGCCGACAAAGCTAAAGTTAAGACTTTTGTAAAGATCACAGCAGAAATTCCGGAATGGCAAGACGATGTAGATAAGTGGGTGGGAGAAAATTATAACGATGACGAGACATACTTCCCGCCAACCACCAAATCTGCCCTACAGTTTGATGATGATGGTGATGTGATTTCCGATGTTGATCCGGAAGTTACAATAATCGACCTAGACGAGGGTCAAACGGTTGCCTTGCAATTTAGGCTGGGAATTGAAGTTTCTTCTCCGAATGAGATTGATGAAGTTAGATTTTACCTTGATGACAACCACGTGGCCGACGATTCCTCACAGCCATATGGTTATAACTTCACATTTACCGAAGCTCAGAGAGGTGAGCACAAATTTGAGGTTGTTGTAGAAGACGAAGATGGGAGAAAGAGCGAAAAAAGTATTAGGTTACGTGTAGATTAATTACTTCCCCTAAGTTTTACTTCAAAATCGTTTTGTACACTCTTGATAAGAGGTTCTCTGATGGTTTGTGCACTCTCAAAGCTTTCAAACTCAATTCTAAAGGTAATGGCTTTGGTGTCTTCATCAAGCAAAAATTCCTCAACAAGATAAACTCTCAAAATATCTTGGTGAAAGTTTTTGATGTAGTTAAAAACACCTCCCATAGGTGTGTTAAGTTTTGCGGTGAACGTGATATCTTCAAGCGAAATATTTTGTATCTCAGGTATAACTCTAATGTTCTGGGTTTCTAAGTAGGCCAGCTCTTGATAAAAAATGGTGAAAGAATCTATCTTTAACTCGCCAACCACTTTTCTATCAACTACAATGTTAGCGCCGTTTGGGGTTTTTGATAGTTCATATTCTTTGATCCCCAAAATGTTAAAGAGCCCCGCAAGTATGCTTTTTACCATTTTGTTTACTTGTGAAAAGTCTTTGCCCTCTTGTTGGTAAATGTACTCAAGCGCTTTGATTTCTTTAAAGCTTTCGAATTCACTAGGGTTCCCATGCTGTTGATAAATAAGTCCTATCTCAAAAAGGCTTATGTCCTCTACTCTATGCTTTTTATAAATATCTGCTACTTTGATAAGCGTTTCATATATTGAAGTTCTTAAGGCGCCCTTTTCTGAGCTTAGTGCATTCTCTAGCCTTACTTGAAATGCGCTTTCGCTTACTTCTACCAGTGGGTCTGTGATATGTTCATGTGCACCAAGGCTAACAAGTGCATCTCGCATTTGCTCAGCAAATAACACTTCTTTTGGTGTAATATCTGCAGGTGGTGCTGCCTCTAGTGGCATAGGGTTAATATGTGTGTAGTTATTTATTCTCAATATATCTGCTACTAAATCGTCTTCAACTTCTACATCCGTTCTAAAATAAGGTACCTCTACAAGAATGTGTTCCGAGGTTTGTTCTAGAATCTTATATTCTAGTCTGGTTAGTATTGCAGCAGCGTGTGCCGGGAATATGTTCATTCCGCCAACTTTTTGTAGTCGTGAGAATCTGAGTTTTTGTATCTTAGTTGGTATGGTAGTTGGATAGTAATCTTCATTTTCATAATATGTTCCGCCCGCTAAGTCCAAAATAAGTGCTGTTGCTCTTTGAATTGCCAGCTGTGTGAGTTCCGGATGCAAAAACTTGTCATATCTCAAGACCGTTTCGTTTTGGATTTTTAGTTTCCTAGAGGATTTACGCACATTATTTTGATTGTAATTTCCGGCGTCTAAAACTATCTCTGTAGTACCAAAATCAACTGCAGTAGCTTTTCCGCCCACAATTCCGCCTATTACGGTTGGTTTGTTGTTTTGCGTAAGTACAAACATACTTTGGTCCAAGCTCACTGTTTCGCCCAGTAGAGTTGTCATCTGCTCTCCATCATTGGCGCGTCTGATCACAATTTCTTGTTTTTCCATTTTTGCCAAATCTTGTGCGTGCATGGGTTGACCAAGTTCTACCATCACATAATTGGTTATATCCACAATATTATTGATAGAAGGTATCCCATAGGCTTCCAGGCGCTGTTTAAGCCACTCTGGTGAGGTTGCAACCTTTATTCCTCTAAATACCCTTGTGTTGAATCTGTAGACCAAATCCGGGCATTCTACGCTTATTTTCACCTTGTTTTGAGGTTCTGTGCCCTTTTCTATGTGGAGTTTAGGGTATTTTAGTGTCATGCTCTCAAAAGCGGCCAAATCACGAGCACATCCTAGAACAGACAACCAATCAGACCTATCCATTCTATGTTCTAGATCTAAAACATTGTCTTTGATCGGTTTGTCTAAGAGCAAGCCTAGTTGAGTAAAACTGGCCGCAATTTCAGCGGGTGTCTTGTTGATTTCAATATAATCTTTTAGCCAATCTAAAGGTATTTTCATATGATTACCTGTATACTATGCCTCCTCCATAAAGTTTTCGTAAATCCGTGATTTTAAACTTTTGCATCACAAGCCTATCTAAACCCATGCCAAAAGCAAAACCCGTATACTCTTCCGGATCGATCCCGCACATCTTGAGCGTATTATAGTGAATCATCCCGCTTCCTAGAACTTCTATATATCCTCGGTGTTTGCAGACTGTACAGCCTGTTCCATGACAAAAGTTGCACTTCATGTCTACACCCACTCCGGGAGAGACCTCGGGATAGTATTTGTATCTAAATCTTAGTTCTACATCATTTCCAAACAAGAATTTGTGAAAGGCTTCTAGCGTGCTAAACAAATGTTGGATTGTTATTCCTTTGTCTACTACCACGCCTTGATATTGATGAAAAAACGATCCGTTGGTGGAATTGGCCGTTTCGTTTCTAAAGCATTTTCCCGGGAAGACCGCCCTTATAGGAGGTTTGTAGTTTGAAAGAATTCTTGATTCCACGGACGAAGTATGAGTTCTTAGCAAAATGCTAGGTTCGCTAATAAAGAGTGTATCCTGAAGATCTGTAGCAGGATGGCCTTCGGGGAGATTAAGCCTTCTAAAGTTGAATTCTGCCGTTTCGATTTCCGGACCCTCTGGGAACGAATATCCATAATACCTAAAGAATTCGTTCATTTCCCTAATCACTATAGAGGTTGGGTGAAGCATACCAGTTTTTTTGGGGTTCTCGGGTAAAGTTAGGTCAATACGGGGGTCGTGTTTTTGCTTGCTTAACATTTGCTGCTTTTTCTCTTCTAGAACATGTTTAAGCGATTTTTGCAACGAGTTGATTTGAGGGCCCAAAATGCGTTTTTCATTTTCATCTAGCTGGGGAATCTCTTTTACCAGTTCTGTAATTAATCCGTGTGTTTTGGAAAAGTATTTAAGGTAAAGCGCATCAAGCTCTGGCAGATTTTGTGCTTTTTTTAGGTCTGTTTCGAACTGTTTATTTAACTGAGTTACTTTTTGATTAATTTCCATAGCCCTACTCGCAAGGATCTTTGGTTAGTTTATCAATAAAGTATGAAAATGTTAATATTGTGGTTGATTTTAATCTGCTATACAATTTAGCCATGGAACCAAATACTGAAAATCTTCAAGTCTCGCCTTCTCAGCCTCCCATGGCAAATGTTAATTCTTCAATTGAAAACACCAAGCCTAGTAGTTTGTTTTCTAGATCACTTGCACATTACAAGGCTAGATTTGTGCCTCTTACTGTTATTTCATTTCTACCTTTTGTTTTAGGTTTTTGTGTTTCAGCAATCGTAGGCGCACTATATGTAACAGGTAATGTGATGATCGGGGTTCTAGTCTCCATAGCACTCTTTATAGTTTCAACCATCGTGCAGTTCGCTTCAAATATTGCTCTTATATATATTTTAAAAGACGATCACACGAATATTCGCGAGTCGTTCAGAATGTCCTTAAAAATACTAAAATCGTACATTTGGGTTACAATCCTGAGTACTCTAATAATCGCTGGCGGTATTATGCTTTTTGTGCTTCCCGGAATCATCTTTTCTTTTTGGTACACTTTAGCTTGGTTTATTGTTGCAGATCAGAATTTGTACGGCATGGATGCCTTAAATAAGAGCAAGTACTATGTAAAAGGAAACTTCCTTTGGTTGCTTGCTAGGTTTTTGTTACTTGGGCTTTTTGTTATGGCAACGACCATGCTTTCCGGCGGCATAGGTTCAATGATTGATGGAGTGTTTCTTGACGATTCTGTGACATTGTTTGAGGGTTTATTGCCAGGAGTAGTGTCTATCTTTGCCGCACCTTTTGCAGTCACTTTCGCCTTCAATTTATATAGAGATCTTATGGTCAGAAAGGGCGAACCCACTGCGCCTATTGAAAAAGGTAAAGGTTACATATTCTTTGCAGTTCTGGGTTTTATAGCAATTATAGTACTTATGGCAATAGTGGCCGCAGCCGGCGCGGCTGTAATGAGTGGGAAGTTTAACTATGATTCTTATGGCAATGTTGTACCAACTAACGGAAACATTGATATTAACGAAACAATGCTGAACAACTTCGAAATTCCTGAGGGTACATCCCCAGCAGCGTACTAGAGTAAAGTTTAGTTTTTGATACTACCGCGTACTTTGTTCACAACGGCTTCAAATGCCTGAACATCGTTTTGAGCCATATCTGCCAACACTTTTCTGTTTAGGTCAACTTTTTCTGTTGATAAGGCTTTGATAAATCTGCTGTACTTAATGTCGTATTTGGTTAGAGCTGCGTTGATGCGGACTATCCACAAGCTTCTCATATCACGTCTTCTCTGTTTGCGTCCTGCAAATGCTCTTTCTCCAGCTCTTAGAACAGCCTCTTGTGCGCGTCTAAAATTCTTGCTTCTGGAACCTCTGTATCCTTTTGCAAGTTTTACTACTTTTCTATGTGCTCTGTGGGCTCTAGGGCCGCCTTTTACTCTTGTCATTTTATTTTATCTTTGCTTTTGGCAAAATCCTTTTAAACATTTTAATATGTCCTCTGTTTGGTTGTTGTGTATAACCTGCGCGTCTACTCTTTTTGTCAGAACTCCACTTTCTTTTGAGGTGTCCTGCACTAACTGCTTTTCTAAGAATCTTCCCTGTTTTGGTGATTCTAATTCTCTTTATTGCTGTTTTCTTAGTTTTTAGTTTACCCATATTTTTATTCTTTGCTCTCAAGACTTGCAGCTGAGGCGTTAGCCTTTGCTAACAATGG
>CAYNBT010000022.1:7498-10570 GCA_964396025.1 uncultured Candidatus Saccharibacteria bacterium
AGGCGTTAGCCTTTGCTAACAAAATACGCAAATATATTGGAACCAAGCCTTTTTGGGGTTCCTTCAAGCTTTGCTACATCCTCTAGTTCTTTTGTGAACCTGTTTATTTTATCATATCCAAACTCTGGATATTGTCCTTCGCGGCCTTTTAGCACCACGGTGACCTTTACTCTATTCTTGTCTGCAATAAACTCGCGTGCTCGTTCAATCTTTTTTGTTAGATCCCCTTCGCCGATTGTAGGTCCAAACCTAAACTCTTTGAGTTCACTCTTCTTTGACTTGGACTTTGAGGCGGAAGCCTTTTTTCTTTCGTCATACTGAAATTTATTGAATTCCAGAATTTTTGCTACAGGGGGCGTGGAGCTTTCTGTGATAAGGACTAAATCCATATCAAGCTCTTGCGCCTTTTTGATAGCGTCGCTCGTTTTCATCACTCCCAAATTCTCTCCTGTACTCACAATTACCCTTACTTCTGCGACTCTTATTTGGTTATTTATCTTATAATTCTTGCTTATAATTTATTCCTTCTGTTTTGAGCTGCCTAAAATTACCACAAATGCAGCCCTTTGGTCAAATAGATATTTGTTGCCTTGTTAACGAATTCCTCAATTTTCACCATTCCAACATTTTCCCCGCTTCTTAACCTGATGTTTACTGCGTCCGCCTCCAGCTCTTTATCGCCAAGCACAAGTATATAGGGTATCTTGGCCATTTGAGCTTGCCTTATTTTGGCTCCCATAGTGCCTTCTTGATTGTAATTTTCCACTCTTAAACCAGCTTTTTTGATTGTTAATTCAACCTTTTTGGCATATTCGGCGTGTTTGTCTGACACAGGCACAATAGCAACCTGTACTGGAGAAAGCCACACGGGAAATGCTCCTGCAAAGTGTTCAATCAGGAAGCCAATAAAGCGCTCGTGGGAACCTAAAGGAGCCCTGTGAATGACCGCACATAGCTTCTTACTACCATCTTTATCTGTGTATTCCAGATTAAATCTTGTTGGCATGTATAAATCAAGTTGATTGGTGGAAATGCTAAATTCCCGTCCAATCGACGATCTAACGTTAAAATCGATCTTTGGGCCATAAAAAGCCGCGCCGCCTACATCGTCTATGCACTTAATTCCTGACTTTTCTATGGCTGAACGCATCATTTTCTCTGCTTTTTCCCACATTGCTTTGTCACCGTGATATTTGTCACGCTTTGCTTCATCCGGAAGCCCTATCACTATGTAATAATCCTCGCGTTTTAGTCCTAGCACATTGTAGTAGTGTTCGTGGAGTTTTAGAACGTCAAGGAATTCTTGTTCGGCGTCTTCTATTGAGCAGTAGATATGAGCATCGTTTTGTTGCAATCCCCGAACCCGCATTAGGCCGAATAACGTGCCTGATTGTTCAAATCTGTAGACCATACCGTATTCTGCATAGCGTAGTGGCAAGTCCCTATATGATTTGGGAGTTGAATTGTAGATCATGTGATGGTGCGGACAATTCATAGCCTTTAGAAAGTATTCTTCTCCATCAATGTCCATAGGGCTGTACATATCGTCTTTGTAATATGGCAGATGGCCTGAGATCTCAAAAAGCGTATGTTTTGCAATATGAGGAGTTGCTACACGTACATAGCCAAGTTCGGTTTCTACTTGTTTTGCCCAGTTTTCCAGTTCTTCCCTTATAACATTGCCTTTTGGTTTCCACAGGGGTAATCCGGGGCCTACTTCTTCGGCGAAGGTAAATAAATCTAGTTCTTGGCCAAGTTTTCTGTGGTCGCGTTTTTTGGCCTCATCAAGCATATGTAAATATTTGTCTAGCGATTCTTTGGAATCAAACGCTGTGCCGTAAATTCTGGTTAGCATCTTGTTTTTCTCGCTGCCTTTGTAATATGCTCCGGCCACACTCAAAAGTTTAAATGCTTTAATATCTCCTGTGTTTTCCACGTGAGGTCCCGCGCAAAGGTCTAGATCGTAGTGTTCTGCTCCTTCGGTTCCTATGCTGTACAGAGTCACTTTTTCTTCCCGGTCTACGATTTCGTTGATTGTGTCTAGTTTGTATTGATTGTCCCTAAAGATTTCTCGTGCGTTTTCTACTGAAACATCATTCCTTTTTATAGGAAGCTTAAGGTCTATGATTTCTTGCATTCTTTGCTCAATGGTTGAAAAATCTTCTGTGGAAATCTTTTGGCTTAAATCAAAGTCAAAGTAGAACCCTTCTTCAATTGGCGGTCCCATGACTTTCTTTAGTTCCGGATACAATTCTTGCATAGCCATGTGCAAAACATGCTCGCAAGTGTGACGTAATGGCATTAGTGGATCATTTTTTAGTTTTTCTATTACTTTTTGTTTTTTATCTGACATAAGATTCTTTCATTATACGGCTTTTTACTTAAATTAGTTCATTTTTTTAGAAACAATCCTTTTGAATTGTAAAATACAGAATTTACCCCAAGCATGGGGTTGTGGTAGTGGTTAAAGTTGTAAATAAGTTTAGCTTTTTCATTTACTTTTATTTTATAGATTAATTTGGGGTATTTTGCAAGAAGTACAAAAAAAGTGCACTGCAAAGGGTTTCTTTGGAGTGCACTTGTAAGTGTAGGGTGTGATTTAGCCGGCAGCTTTCTTCAGGTGCCCATACGCATGCAAGAAGAAGCTGGCCCTATGATGAAAATCATATTCCTCATTTCTCGCGATCTCTAATTCCATCTCGATTCTCTTTTTAGAGACCACGATCACAGCTAGCCCTTTCTTAAGCGCATTTACTATGGGCGCTAGCTTAAGAATAATTGCCTGGGAAAGCTCATTGAGAGTTTTTCCCGAGCAATAACCCCTTTTATGCATCCGGAGCTTTAATTTGGTAATGAGTTTGTCTAGCTCCTCATTACCTTTCAGCTCCTCAACCAAATCTAGTCGTTCGACTAGACTATCGAATTTCCGCCTGTTACGTCCCGACATATACGACCCCCTTTTTGATTATGATAAATACAAACATTATACACTATAGGCTATATAATGTCCAATGTAGCTTGGAAATCACCTAAGTTCTGCTAGTATAGGGCTATGATCCTCAACATCAACAA
>CAYNBT010000023.1:0-7745 GCA_964396025.1 uncultured Candidatus Saccharibacteria bacterium
CTTGTCATGAGCTTTTCTGGCTCAATTTTAAGGTAGCATTTTCTCCACAATCTCACTATCTCTTAAAACTAAACAGAGCTTACTACCTTTATGTACTTTTAACAGATCCGATCAGAATTCTAATGGTATGGTCTTTGCTTCTTTATCCAATCAACATCTTGGTTAATTATGTTTTTTATCTTCTTCTTAACGTAGTTTATTGGTTTAAGTTAGGTAGAAGAGATCCTCTGTGGATTGTTGTCCTTTACCCTGTTTATAGTAAATACAATACGCTTTGCAGATTTTATGCTCATCTCCATTGGTTTGAGGTGAAATACAGTTTTTATAAGCGTAAACTTCATTCCAGAGTTACACAGCGCAAAATAACTCTTGAATACGTTTTAACTACATTGTTGCTTTCCGCTATGTGGGTGCTTGCAGCAAGAATGATGCTAAATGCTGTAAAATTGGAATACATAAATCGGTTACCAATTATTTCAGAGATTCAAAAAGATATTGCATATCTAATATTTGCCGGTTTGGGGAAATAAATATGAAAAACGTAAGTGCTGGCTATAAATTGATTATATTTTTATTTGTACTAGGTACTGCTTTCTTTGCCTTTCAGCGGTATAGTGCAATTTCTTTGCGTAGTAATGATTCTAACAACGTTACGTTGGCTCAGACAACTCCACCGCTTAGTGCTTGGATGTGGGAATCTCCCAGCAAATACACTTATGAAGATCAAAGGAAACTTCTTAACAAGGCTTTTTCTAGGCACATTTCAACAATATTTCTCAATATCGAGGAATATGTAAACATAAAAGAAAGTAGTTTACCTCCGTTAGAAATAACACAGCAACTTGCAGACTACGAACAATCTCTAAGCAAGTTCATTGAACTTTCAAATAAAAACAATATTCAAGTAATTGCTTTAGCCGGAGATGTAACTTGGTCCTTTGATACACACAGATACATAACTGCCATGTTGATTGAATTTGTTAATAATTTTAATCTCGCTCATTCAACAACTAGATTTGCTGGTATACAGTTTGACATTGAATACTACAACTCTTCTGAGTACAAAAAAGCAAGCAAAAAAGAAAAGATTAAAATGTCTACTGCGTATTTGGATTTGGTTGAAACATTACTTGCTAAATCAGAAACGCCTTTTGGTTTAGCCATACCTTATTGGTTTAACAGAAAAGATTCCGAAATCAACTTTGAGTACAACTCAAAGCAAGGAACAATCTTTACACATTTGCAAGATATTCTTGGTTTGGATACAGGTACGGAATCAGATAAACCTGTGTTACCCAACCATTTGGCAATAATGTCTTATAGAAGAAAAACCTTGGGAAACAATGGCACTGTTGAAATAGTGAAAGGATTGTTTAAGTCTCTACAAAAGTCAAATAAAGCGCTAACATTGTATATTGGGCAAGACACCGCAACTAATGACACCGCAATGTCGTTTCAGCCAAACGAATGGAATGAGTTTATAGAAGCAGTTAACGTGCTAAACTCTACCTTTGACGAATACAGCTCTTACGGTGGTGTTGCAGTGCATCACCTTTCGGATTATCTGAAAATGGAAAAATAATGGAGCAAAAAAAGATCTTAATACAAATTAATAACGCTTCCTTTAGATATACCGGAGAAGAGTATCTCTTTGAGGATGTAAAGATCACCGTAAAACAGGGTGATAGAACTGCTATTGTTGGAGCCAATGGTAGTGGCAAAAGCACACTTCTAAAGCTTCTTACAGGAAATTTGAAACTTGAAGAAGGCACACAATCGGTTTTTGGTAAGTGTTACTATGTTCCACAAGTTGATTTAACAGCTCGCCAAAAAAATTCCAAGATCTACGAATACATTTTGACTTATTTTGAAGAGTGGTGGGACGTCTTGCCTGAACTGGAGAAGCTGTTTGGATTAAGTTTGGATCCAGAAGCTGAGATGGAAACCTTGAGCGGCGGAGAACTCATGAAGCTTAATCTAGCCATCGCTATAAAACACAATCCCGAAGTTATGGTTTTGGATGAGCCCACAAATCATTTGGATGTTAGATCTATCAATACGCTAATAAACTTCATAAAAGAAGATACAAAAGGCAAATACACTTTCCTGATTGTTTCACACGATATTTTCTTTTTGGACAGTGTAGTAACTTCTATTCTTGAACTTGAAGACAAAAAAATCACGGTTTATGGTGGTAATTACACTTTTTACAAAGAACAAAAAGAGCTTCATCTTAGGGGAATGAGAAAGCAATATGAACTGGCAAAAGAAAAACTAGAGCGTACACAAGAACTTGAACAGAAAAACATAGAAAGACAGGCCAAAAAAGCTAATCAAGCAAAGTTAGCTTTCATCAAGGGAAGTATAGACAAACGAGCCTACAGCGAAGGAAAGCAAGCCGCATCGTCTTTGCAGCATGGAAAAAACATTGCAGTGGAGCGTCTTAAAGAGGATGCAGAAGAAATGCTAGAAGATTTTGAAACTGAAGAGAGACGTTTAGCATTTATCAATCTAAAAAATACTTCAGAAAACTCAAACAGAACAATATTCGAATTAAAAAATGCAAGCTTAAGTGTTGGAGGGCAAGCGTTATTAAAAGAAATCAACCTTAAAATTACCTATGGCGACAGATTAGTTATTGCAGGAGATAATGGTTCAGGCAAGACAACATTAGTCAAAGCACTTATTCAGAAAACCTCACATACGAAAGAAGCACAGGTAAATGAAAAAATATCCTTGGAAGGTGATATCTACGTTGGAAGTAAACTAGCGTGTGTTTTTGTGGATCAACACTACAGTTTAATCAAACCAGAACTGAATCTTTTTGAGAATTTGATGGCCTACGACAAAACGCTAACCGAGTCAAAAGCTAAAGAACAACTTGGTAAATTTCAATTTAAAACCGAAAAAGAAATGAAAAAACTTGGGAAAAACTTGAGCGGGGGTGAAATGGTTAGGTTGGTCATGTCCATGATTACTTCCTTCCCGATTGATTTGGTGATTTTGGATGAACCAACAAACAATTTGGATGTAGAAACCGTTAATGTGTTAATCAAATCGTTAAACAACTTTAGAGGCGCTGTGATTGTGATATCTCATAATGTTGATTTTTTGCACAAGATAAACATTAGTACTTCCTATCTGATTAAAAACAAAAAGCTAAAATTACTAGATGTTTCACCTGCACAAAAAGACGTTTATTACTCAAAACTTTCATCCTAAATATAGCCAACAGCTGTGTAAAACAACTATTGGCTAATCAGTTAATCTACGCGGAAGTGCCTACCTGTGTTGCTTTTACATTTTCTTCAAGCCACTTTCGACACTCTTTATAGGTGCCACAAAACACTCTAATCTCTATACTTCGTTCCAAACACCAAGACATTCGCAGATTGTACTCATTTGTAACAGTGTTGTGCAAGATCTTCCACATTGATTTCTCCTTTTCTGCAGATTTTGTACATTCTAGCATTTGTAGTAGAATTCTCCGAGCACTGTTTCTTACACAATAGGAGAGTATATGTACAACAAATTTGCCCTTGGAATCTTATCCTTGCTGGTTGTGTTAGGGCTAGTTCTAGCGTTCAGTTCATTAACTGAGCCTAGTAAGCCTAATGACATTTCCGGCACCAGAGAGATTCCAGTCGCATTGGTTGCAACAGACGGCATTTTGCCAACTGTGCTTGCACCAAACGTTACGCCTGATCTGGGTGTAACACCAGAACCTACAGAGAACAAATCGCGCGTGTTTGATTGGGAGGTCATAATCGCGCAAGAGATGACGTCTGCAGATAACGCCGTTGAGCAGGAATCAGTTCCTGATACACCTCAAGCTCACGCCACTAAACTTCCAGAGTATGCGCCTAATGAAATCCCCGTGGGATATGTACCAATTCCATTTGTTGCGTGGGTAACATTTTATGTTCCCGAAGCCTGTGGTTTTGCGCGAGAAGATTGGTCTTCGTGGTTCTTATCTTGGGTTGAACAAGGCGAACGTTCCACTGGTTTTGCTTACAATCCTGACATAAATTGTGGGCATTCCGGTGTTTGGGATTTGATGGCGGGCGGAAGGAATATCTATACGGATTGCAATGGTTCGTGTTTTGACGTTGCCGCAGCTTGCCCGCACGTGATTACAGTTGATGAGAGTGTAGAGGGAGGATTGATCACCGGATACTACATTCAATTTCCCAACAATCAGGATTTGGGTGTACGCAGATGCTATGACGTTGGTGGTGGCGTAAATGTTCTACCGCCCACAAACATAGCGGGTAACATACTACCAAGTTTCGATGTTGAAATTTTGTCTGCAATGCATGGGCCAAATATGTCATGGGTAGGAAGCTCTTTTAGAGATGCCATCCTTTGGGTGCCAAGAACGCAACAAGAACAAGTCATGAATCATCTTGTTTCGCCAGCACTAATGACCCCTGAGTTTGAAGACAAAATTTTGGATTGATCTTGGTTTCTTGAAACAGTGAAAATAGAGGCGGGTTATGTTTTTCTTAGAAAAACAACCCGCCTTTTTCTTCCTCACACTCGCCAGAAACACCCACGACTGCGCTTGTTGCAGTGATACGTGCCTTCAATACATCCAGCGCATTCTTCACACTCGCATTCATACGGCCCTCTTGTGAAATAGTCGTTATTTAATCCAAAAGAGCTAAGCTGACCGAAGTAGAAACCAAACATGATTTCGCTCCTTAGCACTAGATACCGTATCTGGATCTAGCGCTGTTGATGATTCCTTCTACAAGCTGTGTAAAGTCCAGACCTGCGTGTTTAGCGGCGGTAGGAAAGTAACTGAGCCCGTTAGGATCAGGATTTATTCCCGGTAAAGTGTTTATTTCAATAAAGTACAACGCACCGCTATCGTTTAACCTATAATCTATTCTAGCACAATCTTTGACATCTAGCGTGTTCCATACACATAGGGACGTTGATTCAATCAAATCCATAATTTCTTTTGAAACGTTTGGTGGGCAATCATATGCAACTGTAAGGTCTTTCAACGCATCTTCATAAATCCATTTTAATTCGTATCCCGCAACCTTGTTAAATCCTTCAGGTAAAAAGTCAAATTTTTGCTCAATCGGGGGCAACATTTTTGGTGGATTCCCCAACAATGCAACAGTAAATTCTCTTCCATCAATGTATTCTTCTACCAAGGCTTCGTTGTCAAATTCCTTTAGCACTCTTTCAACTGCCTTTTTTAATGCGGCTACATCATGCACAACACTGTCATTAAAAATTCCCTTGCTTGAGCCTTGCTTGTTAGGTTTGACTATAAAAGGAAATTTGAGTTTTGGATTCAGAGAGTCATTTATAGTTTTAAAAACTTGAGCATGAGGTACGACTACACCCGCATTTTCAAGTAAATCCTTGGTCATTTGTTTGTTAAGTTTTATAGCATGTGTGGTTGGGCTTGAGTGTGTATAAGGAATCCCAAGCATTTCACAAAATATTGGAATTTGAGATTCTCGTGCATCTCCGTTCAAACCTTCCGCGATGTTAAAGACTAGATCAATACTCTTTTTTTGATCTCTGAGTTTTTGAAAAGCATCTAAATCGGCTTCTATCTTGGTTACTGTGTGTCCGAGTGACTCTATTGCGTTTGAGATGCTGTTGATGACATATTCAGAATCAAATTCTAAGTCGTCTTGCATGGCGTCTGTGCTGTACTGTTCGTTATGTTTTACGTTATAGGCGAATGCAATATTCACAATGGAAAACATTATAGGGGAAATATGCAATTCAACAATGTTTTTTTATATATAAGAAAATGCACCTACAAGTTGTTAGCTTGAGGTGCATAGGTGTTAGCGGCCAAGACCACTATATAAATCTTTGTCTGGTCGTTCAATTTCAAGATGATGTAGTTGCGTGATTAATGTCATTGGTTGTGGATTACCCAAATTTTGTTCAGAGAGATGCGATAACCCGAATGCCATTAGAAACAAAAATATCACAAAGACTGCTAAGTGAATTCGCAATGCTCGTAGCTCGTCAAGATATAGCACGTTTAGTCCTCCACAAGATTTTTGTCATAGTAGCATTTACAGCAATAGATATCAACCCATAGCCACAAATGCTTGCGCTACTTAGTAAAAAAATTTAGCATTAATTATGCTCAATAAAAATCCCAAAATCTTATTCGTAACAGGAGGTGTTATTTCTGGTTTAGGAAAGGGCATAACCACAGCCTCTACAGCACTTTTACTAAAATCAGCCGGATTTAAAGTTACAGTCTTAAAAGTAGATATGTATCTCAATGTTGATGCGGGAACAATGAATCCTATTGAACATGGTGAGGTTTTTGTTACAGACGACGGATTGGAGACAGATCAAGACATTGGCAATTACGAGAGATTCTTGAGCCAAAACTTTAAAAAGCATAACTATATGACCATGGGTCAGGTTTATTGGGACATCCTAAACCGCGAGCGTGCACTTGGTTATGGGGGCAAAACTGTACAGGGGCACATCCACGTTCCTGAAGAAATTATTTCCAAAATATACCTTGCAGCAGAACGAGATGAAGCAGACATTGTTTTGGTAGAAGTTGGCGGCACAGTAGGTGAATATCAAAACGTTTTGTTTTTTGAAGCAATTAGGCGCCTGAAGCAAAAGAAACCCCAAGACACATTTTTGATTCACTTGGTGTATTTGATCACACCTCCGTTTTTGGGAGAGATGAAGAGCAAACCGGCTCAAGCCTCTATCTATGAACTTTACAAACTAGGCTTGCATCCGGATTTTGTTGTATGTAGAAGCGACGATCCCATGGACGAAAAGCGAAAAACAACCATTGCCTTTAACACAGGTATTAGTGAGGATAGAATCATTTCTGCCCCAAATGTAGATACAACTTACAAGATTCCACTTTTGTTAAAAGAACAGGGTATGGACAATAATCTACTTGAGTTAATGGGTTTGGAACGAAAAAAAGACGACATGGAGTTGTGGAATAAAATGCTGGAAAGTGCATCAACCGCGCAAAAAGAAGTCAAAATTGCCATAACTGGCAAGTACTTTACTTCCGGCAAGTTTTCTTTAGAAGACGCTTACATTTGTGTGATTGAGGCCATAAAACACGCCGCGTGGAAACAAAACCTAAAACCTGTAATCAAATGGTTTGACGTTGAAAAATTTGAAGATCCAAATTCATTACCAGAGTTGCAAAAAGAACTAGCAGATTTTGATGGCGTGATTGTGCCCCAAGGTTGGGGAAGCAGGGGAGTCGAAGGTAAAATAAATGTCATCAAATTTATTCGCGAAAACAAAATTCCTTATCTAGGTCTATGTTTTGGCATGCAGATGGCGGTGATTGAATACTCAAGAAATGTTCTTGGATTGGCTGGTGCTAACTCTACGGAGGCAAACAAAGAAACCCCCCATCCAGTAATCTACATTATGCCCGACCAAAAAGAGTATCTGGAAAAGAATCAATACGGCGGAACCATTCGGCTTGGCGCTTGGCCATGCAAATTGGAGGAGGGGAGTATTGTGCAAGAATGTTACAGCAGATTTAATGGAGAGCTTAAAGATAATGTAGTTTCTGAGCGCCACAGGCACCGCTACGAGGTTAACAACGACTACAAGCATCAACTTAGTGATGCTGGCCTAGTGATATCAGGCACATCCCCAGACGGTAAACTGGCTGAGATAATTGAGCTGCCCAAGAGTGTTCATCCGTTCTTTGTGGGCACTCAGTATCATCCGGAATACAAGTCTTGGCCGCTTAA
>CAYNBT010000023.1:7845-9859 GCA_964396025.1 uncultured Candidatus Saccharibacteria bacterium
TTAAGGGCGGTTAGCTCAGCTGGTTAGAGCATTCGGCTTACATCCGAAAGGTCGGGGGTTCGATCCCCTCACCGCCCACCATCTTCAAACTTTACATACATGTTGATGCGGTTATACTGAACTAGCTTATCAAACTAAGTGAACGAAAGTTCCAATATTCGCAGAATGCCCTCATTGAGGGGCCTTCCCGTTCCGTATGGAGGATCTTCACAGCAAGAAGCTGCTCAAATTATTCTTAACTTTGTTTAACTTGACTATTCATTGCTCATGTAGCATTATATAGGCCTCGCTTTACGCACATTTCATCACAAAATGAGGAGATTAATATGTTACATAGTAGAGGCAAACTTGCGAAGTTAACTCGACCGGCGGCTCCACAGGGCCAAGAAAGAAGTTTAGAAGATTTAGAATTAACATTCGTGCGATTTATTGAGATTGATGGAGAGGCAGCTGTTGTATTAGCCAATCATAAGTGTGAGCATACTTTTCAAGTATTCAAAACACGAAGCATGTTTTGTCCAAGATTCTACATTCAACTTTCCGGCGACTTTGGTGATGGACACGCTTATCTGAAGTAAGTATTTCTAGGCAGTAATAGACTCGTTCTGTTGCTGCCTTCTGTTTCTTCTAATAGTAAACTTTTCTGAGTGAATTTGCTCCTCATGTATTCCTAGCTTTTCCAAAGTACTTTTTAACTCGTCAACCATATTGGGATTTCCGCAAATATACACATCTGACTCTTGTGCTTGAGTATAATCAAAAAGCGAAGTAACTCTACCATAACGCCCATAGGGTGAGTTTTGCTCTTGTGAAAGACACAATGTTAATTCAAAGTCTTTTAGCTCTTTTTTTGCTTTTTCAAAAAAATCAAGGAAAAGTGCATCACCGTATGTTCTAACTCCAAAATACACAGATACTTTTCCGGCGAATTTGGTTGTAATAAGTGCTTGAATGATACTTATGAACGGTGCAATTCCTGCTCCTGTGGCTACAAACATGATGGATTCTTTTGTATGAGGTCTTAGGTGAAATTTTCCGGCGGGGCCTATGAAAGAAGTCTCGTCACCCTCTTGGGCTTTTCTAAAGAAATCAGCGCCAATTCCGGGGTTTTTTACATCTACAAGTAGTTCAAATGTGTCACTTAACGCTGAGTCTGAACATATAGAATAGCTTCTAAATGCCGGATCTCCCACTTTTACGCTAACAAATTGCCCCGGCATAAACACAAAGCCGGTTGGGGCTAAAACGTTGAATTTAACCAAAATCATTGTAGGTGTAAGCCAGTTTTTGGCTTCAATACGCGCCCTATATAGTTTCCGCTGAATTTCCATTGCACAATTGTATAACACCTACGCAAACTACACTATAAGATAATGCGATTTGACTTTTGTTTTGTGTGGTCATATCATAGAAGCCTTATCCAAGCACTCTGATCAAATTAATCGGAGTACATTACGAAAGGGAGAAACATTATGGCAAGCACATTTAGTAATCGTCTTCTTGCAGTCCGTGAACAACTGGAACTAAAGGAACAATTTCCGTGGGCATTCAAAATGGCGCATCGTCGTTGGCCCGGATTGGCGACCACTCTTGACAAAGATGGTTTTGAGCTTTTATCCCTTGAGCCTGTGGAAGGACGTTGCATTGCTACAATTCGGCACAAGCAAACACATCAAACATACACCGGTGTTGTTCATCGATTTCTTGGGCGGTTGCATGCGGCATTCACCCTAGATCAAAACAAAGAACCGGTTACTTACTACTTTAAATAGCCGGATCAAGTTGAACTTGTAAGACCCTTAGGCCAGACATAAGCTAACCCCTTTTGTCTGGCCTTATTCATTGGTATAATGTTTGCGCCGCGCTCGCTACCAAAGCGCGTGCAGGATTTTCATTGGGGGATCGTCTAATGGTAGGACTCTGGGTTTTGGTCCCAGTTATCGGGGTTCGAATCCCTGTCCCCCAGCCAAATTGAAAAATCACCACTTTTTGACGCTACATTCACATATTCATA
>CAYNBT010000024.1:0-9811 GCA_964396025.1 uncultured Candidatus Saccharibacteria bacterium
CCGCCCTATCTACAAACCACGAAAAGCCCGCCAAATCAACAAATCCTTGATTTATGTCATAACCCATAGTATAATTAGCTTATGAGTATTACTCATCGTGTAGTTAACATCGGCTGCACGGATTGTCACAAAATGACTGTAGGAGGTCAAATAATGGATACGCGATACTTGGAAGTCTTGATGTGGCTACCATGTTTAGGCTTGGTAGCCTGTCTGTTGAAAGTTGCGATAAAAACCCGTAGTAAGGCTTTCGCCGTGCTTGCTGTGATAACTCTAGGAGCGTTCCTAGTAGGAATCACCTGCGACATCGCAAAAGAGTTCTATGGAGTTTCTTTACTCCCAGGATGGGGACAATGACCCCAGGAGTAAAGCGAATCATTAAGGAATTCTTCTACCTAGCAGTAGGAGGAGGATTCCTGCCTTGGGCGCTAGTCTTTGTAGTCCCAGGGTTCCTGTGCTTGTCCAATGGCAGCGTCACGATAGCGTGCGCTTACATGGGACAGCACTTCACAACCATCGCCTCTCCGGAAACGCTGGGGCTGATGGGATTATCATTTACAGGCTTTCGGACTTTTGTCGGGGTAGTAAATGCAAAGATTTATGCATTTACGGACCCTGGCAACGAATAGCTTGCTAACGGCACAACCTTCTGATTAATTTCAGTTCGTTGTGCCGGTTTCTTTTTTAAACACTTTTTTCCTCAATACTCAACCAAACATCCCCGCGCTTTACACAGCCACAGCCCCATAGTACAATCGATTGAATCTTGCACAAGGAGAAATACCATGGATTCAACGGTTTTTGTGGTACTAGGAAATGCTCTTATTTTTGCGGCAATGTTCTGGGGTGGCTATAGGTTCTTTCTTATGGCCAAGATGCATGGAACCTATACATACGAAAAGCCTTCTGAGAAAGTAAAATTGGCAAACACACTTGCAGGCATTGCCTTTATTGTAGGGTTGTTCATTACTATCACAGCTAAAGGTGCGCAACCACAATCGATATTATTACTACACATCGCCTACGTCTTTGTTAGGATAGTAGTTGGGATTATAGTTTTTGCGCTTTCAAGCAAGTTTGTACACGCATCACGCGTTGCTAGGGAAGAATCGTTTTTTATGATTTGCCTTTGGGGCGCTATATCCGGACTTATCAGTCATACGTCCCTATCGGTTCCTGTATCCATGGCAAATGCCGTGTTTGGCTTTAGCCTGGGGTTATATGTGTACCTTGTCTTTGCGCGTGCTTTGGGAAAGCTCAATGAGCTAAAACCAATACACGAAAAACAACCCAAAAAGGAGAGGTGAGATGACTACAGAACTGCTCAATGATGTTGGACAGATTTCGATTGCGCTGGCCCTGTTAATGCTGATAGTAGTATCTTATGCGGCATTGGGGGATTCTAACGGGCCGGCAAACCGTGGTACTACTTACATGGTGTACTCTATGCTTACAGCAGGTGTGGTAGTACTGATAGGCGTGTTCTTGATCGCCGCCAGCCCTTATGGCGGTCTAGACGCATACAAACTGTGGGAAGTACAAATCGTGCTCAAAGCATTTGCAGGCGCCGTTGCAACTTGTACCTTGGGACTCTTTGTACTGACTTGGTACATGGGACCAGAGCTTACGGACAAAATCATAGGCACACAAATTGCTTGTGCAGCCACGGGAACGCTACTTACAATTGTAGGATTTCCCTTGATTAAGGTGTTTTTACCAGATTTTAGCGGGACGCTATACATTGGTTTGGTAAGCTTTCTGGCACCTACGCTTGCGTATTACGGCTACTTTGCATTAAGGAACCTTTTTGCAAGACTGGCAGGATAACTTACAAGGCCTGTTTAGCAAAAAACTAAGCAGGCCTACTTTCATAGGAGAAGGAATGCCAACTTTAACTTCAGTTGTATTGGGTGACATCTTAGTGTTGGGAGGATTAGTGTTGTTAGCAGCGCTGCTCTACGATATCAATGTACGACCGAAAGTTTATCGAAACTTTCGGAGAGAGGTATGGTACTTAGGCAGTTTTGTAGGCGTTGAAGCTGTTCTATTTGGAACAGGTTTTATTCTACGTGCAGTGTCATTTGACAAACTGGCATGGAGCCCTACCTTGGCACTTGTTAAGCAGTACACAATTGAATTAGGCTGGGATATGCTGCTAATCTTCCTTTTGCTTATCGTACTAACTACAATCGTATCAGCAAGGGAAATTGTTGAAAGTATCACTGATAAAAACTGTTCTTTTATCGTAGGATTTGGGGTGGGAATCATTAAGGCCATTGTCAACAAGGAATGGGCAGCAGCACCACATATGATCGCCACTTCGGCCATTGCCATGATGTTGGTGTTTCTTTTCTTTAAGCTAGTATCCCTGCCATGGAGAAAAGAAAAAGTCACTGAGGCGATGCTGTAAGAATCACAGAGCTGGATGAACAACCTTCAACCAGCTCTTCTTTTATCTCTTTTGCCCTTTTCTACCATTTAGAAACTGATATACTATGCCTGTGCCTAATGTAATCGTGGACGAAAAAAGAATAGATGAAATTTTAACGCGCGGCGTACATGAAGTATTCACAAAAGAGGAAATGAAGGCAAAACTCATGAGCGGGAAACAACTTCACATCAAGCTGGGTATAGATGTAACCGGACCCATGATTCACTTGGGACATGCGGTGGTGCAAAGAAAGATTAGAGATTTTCAGGAACTGGGCCACAAGGTTACGCTTATCATCGGTGATTTCACAACTTTGGTAGGGGATCACTCTGACAAAGTAGATATGAGGGGCGAAACCAATTCTCAAGAAATAAAAAAGAACGAAGAAACCTACACTCAACAATTTTTCAAAACAGTTATTCAAGAACAGGCAGAAGTTCGCCACAACTCAGAGTGGCTTAAAGAACTAAAATTTAATGATGTTATTGAGTTAGCTCAACAGTTCACCATAGCCCAAATGCTTGATCGAGAAACCTTTATGTTGCGCTATACTCAACAAAAACCTATTGGACTAGATGAGTTTTTGTATCCATTGATGCAGGGGTACGATTCTGTAGCACTAAACTGCGATATGGAAATTGGCGGAACGGATCAAACCTTTAATTTACTAGCTGGCAGAAAACTGATGCCACATTTTAAACAAACTCCTCAATGTGCCATGGCAATGAGGCTTCTAACCGGAAGCGATGGACGCCCTATGGGTAAAAGTCTCAAAAATTTTATTCCGGTAATGGATACGGCAAATGATATGTTTGGCAAAGTAATGTCAATTGTAGATGAAGTGATTTGGGAATACATGGAATTGTGTACGAGAATTCCAATGAGCCAGATCCAAGAAATGAAAACGCAGGTTGCGTCAGGAGAAAACCCTATGGTTTACAAAAAGCTTCTGGCAAAGGATATAGTAACCTTTTACCATGGAGAAGAATTGGCACAAAAAGCTCAAGAATACTTTGAAAAAACCGTACAAAACAAAGAAGTTCAGGACGAAGATATTGTAAAAATCAAAGACGCAAACAACTTGCTAAACGCTATCAAGCTGGCAGCATTTGATGATGTTTCTACAGCAGAAATCAAACGAATGATTCAACAAGGCGGAGTGGAAATCAACGGGCAACGTGTAGAAGATATGAATCAAACAGTTAAAGCAGGTGACAAGATTAAGGTAGGAAAACGTAGATTTATTGAGGTGATTGAATGAAAGCAAAACTAAAAAGGGCTTTTAGATACGCCCGCAAACACAATCTGTTCTACAAGGCATTTATTGTTATTACGACTTTGGCATTGCTTGGAACATCAATTTTACCTTATATTCTTTAAGTTCAAATGAATATTTATAGTGGAGTAAGTGCCGTTCCTAAAATAGGACCAAAATTTACAGAGCTTTTAAACAAACTGGGAATTGTAACAGTAAAAGATTTACTCTATCACTTTCCTTTTAGATATGACGATTTTTCAAAAATAAGTACAATCCAAGAAATCAAACCGCAGGAATCCGTAACGGTGAAAGCTCAAATTCTAAATATTGATAATATCTTTACTAGAAACGGCAAAAGACTCACTAAGGCAGTAATCTTTGATACTACTGGGAAGATGGAAGTAGTTTGGTTTAATCAACATTTTATAAAGAACACATTAAACGTTTCGGGTGAGTATTGGGTAAGCGGAAAAGTGGAATCATCCGGAAGTAAAAAAACCTTCATAGCGCCGGTTTTTGAGGAAGTGTCTGGAAATAACTTAAACACAGGCAGACTTGTGCCGATTTATCCTGAAACTGCTGGAGTATCCTCTAACTGGATGAGGTCAAAGGTAAGTTTTTTGCTGGATAAAAATCTTGCATTCGAAGAAATTCTCCCAAAGGAAACTTTGGAAAAGTTCAAGTTTCTTCCACAAACTGATGCCCTTAGATTCATGCATTTTCCAGAAAGTTTAAATCAATTGGAAGAGGCAAAACGAAAACTTGCCTTTGAAGAATTATTTGTTGAAATATTCAAAGCAGAGAGCCGCAAAGAATTGTGGAATCAAAAGGACAATGGTGCAGTTATCAAAGCAAAAGCTAACCAAATAGAAAAGCTAACCAAAAACCTACCTTTTGAACTTTCTGATTCTCAAACACAAGCCTGCAACGAAATACTAAATGATTTAGCTCAGCCACACCCTATGAATAGGCTTTTGGAAGGGGATGTGGGCACAGGAAAAACTATGGTGGCTCTTGTAGCAGCCTATGCAGCACATGTGTGTGGCTTTAAAACGCTTTATATGGCACCAACAGAGATTCTCGCCAAACAGCACTTTGCTACATTCTGTAGTGTTTTAGATAAGTTTCAGGTCCGAATCGCGCTACGCACCGGTTCAACAAAAACAGATCTTGCAGACGGTAATTTTGATATTGCAGTAGGTACGCATTCGCTTTTGCACGTAGAGGAAGAACTTAACGATGTGGGTCTGATAGTCATTGATGAGCAACATAGGTTTGGAGTCGCTCAAAGGGCTCGCATAGCCGAAATGGCAAAAAAGCAAGTAGCACCAAATATTCTCACTATGACTGCAACACCAATTCCCAGAACGTTAGCGCTATCTATATATGGAGATTTAGAAATTTCTAGATTACAACCAATTCCTTCTAAAGAGCGTAAAATAACTACCCGCGTGGTTTCACCAAATAAACGTGAAGAAATCTATCACTGGATTAAAAATCAAAACAAAAGCGCTTTTGTGGTATGCCCTTTGATTGAAGACTCCGAGAGCGAAACTCTGGAAAACGTTAGAGCAGCAGAAGTTGAATTTAAGGCCTTAGAACAAAATGTTTTTGGAAAAGGCAACATAGGGCTTTTGCATGGAAAGATGAAGTCTGCCGAAAAAGAAGAAATGATCGCAAAATTTAAAAACGGACTAATTAAGGTTTTAGTCGCCACACCGGTTATCGAAGTGGGAATTGACATCCCAGAAGCCTCGATAATGGTTATTGAAAGCGCCGAGCGCTATGGACTCGCCTCACTTCACCAGTTGCGAGGACGCGTAGGACGTGACGGCGCTGAAGGATTTTGCTTTTTGATACCCTCGGTTTGGACTAAATATTCTGTGGAACGCCTAAAGAACTTGGAAGTTACCAACAAGGGTTTGGAGCTGGCAGAAATTGACATGAGAATAAGAGGCCAAGGTGATCTCTTTGGAATCAAGCAGCATGGGATAAAAAAATTCAAAGTTGCAACTCTGGACGATTATGAAACTATAAAACTGGTAAAAAGCGAAGTTCAAAGAGTAATCAACTCAAACGAGGCAAACCGAATAAGAAAAGTGATTCAAACACTAGAAATGCATAACACTATTAACAACTAAAATTGGCGTGGTTCTGCTACAATATGCCCATGATCAGAGTAACTAGCGGTACAGCAAAAGGCAGAAAGCTTGTTGTACCTAATGTAAAAAATATCAGACTTCCTCAAGATGCGTTTAAACTCGCGTTATTTTCTATTTTGGGCGAAAAGGTGGAAGATGCTTTCTGTTTGGATCTCTTTGCAGGAAGCGGTAGTTTGGGAATCGAAGCCTTGAGCAGAGGAGCAAGTTTTTGCGATTTTGTAGATGAAAATAGGGCAGCAACAGAAGCAATAAAACAAAACGTTATCAAGTGTGGGTTTTCTGATAGCTCAGAGGTCACACAAGCTTCTGCAGTAAAATTCTTGGCCGAAACCGATAACTTGTATGACCTAGTGTTTATGGATCCTTTTTACGACGACCTCAAGCACAAATATTTATTCCAAAATCTGGAAAACTCACTAAACGAAGAAGCCTTGGTAGCGTACTCACATGGTGAAGAAGCTGATGTGAAGGATATGATAGACAAAACGAGCTTTGAAATTGTAACAGAACGAAACTACGGAAATGCTTTTTTGACGATTTTAAGAAAAAAATAGGGGTACGAGAATAAATTCTGCATACCCCAAGATGTTTATAGTTCCGGCAGATTACATACAACAGCAAATGAGAAACACACTGCCAAGATTAACATACATAATCCAAGAAAGAATGAACTGATAACAATACTCAACCCCGCTACGAAGAAAAACGCAGAAACTGAGTATCCCGCCCAATAACCGAGAAACCCCAGGAGTAGCAGGGTATACGGTTCAGTGTTACCTTCGTGGATTTTTTTCTGCAGAGCTTGCGACGCCTTTGCAAGACCAAACAAACCCGGCAAAATTCCTTAGAGCAGAAAGGCGTACTCAGTGTTCGAAAAATCCAAGCTGTTCATTCATTTCCCCTATGTGTGATAGAAATTGACCAAAGGCTACTTGACATGTTTTCTGCGCAAAATCCAAGTGGCTGGCACAGAAAACACGAGAATGACCAATATTGTGCCCACAAGTATAGGGTACGTTACTACAATAAAATGCACTAAAACGAACGTAAGAGTAAAAAGCACCCAGTAAAAAAAGAATTGTAGTGCATGCTCAACAAAAGATTCCTTTGGGGTTTTAGCAATTACCTTACTTGTAACAGGTAAGGCAACAAGAAAACCAACAAACGCACCAAACACAAGTACCTTGATGAACTGAATCAATTCAGGATCCCATTCCATGATTTTCCTCCATGCATACCAGATTTTACCAAGAGTATAGCATACTATAGGACTTCAACCAAACATGTCAAGCAAAAAGCTGATTCCCAAAAGGCTACACAACGAGATAACACCACAAGTAGACAAATACACCCAATAAGGGCGCCCTCGGCCTAGCTTTGATGTGCCGTAGACACCAACAATCAGAGAAACCGCTACACACAGCAAAAAAACTACCATTCTAATCTCAGTGGGTAGGCTTTCCATACCAACCTCCTTTTTTGCTATTATATCAAATTAGCAAGCTCATAGTAAATCGCAGGAACACGGGCTTATGTACAGCATTATGCTAGAATGGGGAAAAGGAGGCGATCATGCTTGCCATACTGGAGAATCCGCCGGTATTGTTACTAACGATCACACTTGTAGCCGCATTTCTCGCTGTTTTAACAAGTAAAGTGTTAGCACCCAGATGGAACAAGAGCGGAGTAAGATTAACAGATAGAATTTTGTACACACTTGCAGCTTTTGTTGTTTGGGGGGCTGTACTTCTTGGATCTACACTTGTTGTTTGGCTTTGTTACAAACTGGAGATTCGCATAACCTTGAGTGGGGCACTCATATTGGCTCTTTCGGGAGTTGTTATCTCGATGTGGCTGGATCGAGTCCTCCGCAGAAATTAAACCTCCTAAGAGTTGAATGCGCTTGAGTTCATTAATTTGACCAAGCGCTTTTTCTTTCCTTGCAGGAAAGAAAAACAGGCACCTGAAGGGCTTTCAAGTGCCTAATGTTCGATCAAACCTTTGAGTTGTTAAATTTGTGAATGCGCCTAAGCACAAACCACACAAATGACACACCAGCCGCACACACAAGTAGAACATACCAAAGTGACGGAAAGTTAATCAGATAAAAAATTGCCCAACTCAATCCAATTCCTGCGCCACATCCAAGCGCTGCAAATTGAACAAAAATCAGGAAATGCTCGTAAAAGTCTTTGTTTCTACATAGACAAAGAACTGCTAAGAACCCTGTGAGTATGCTTATTCCTGCAACAACCAACACCCAAACAACTAAAACAAAAGGGCTAATCATTTCCATATCATCACCTCTCTTTTGCCGCCATTGTAACACAGTCTTTCGTAAAACTAACTGTAACGCTGCTCCTGCCACGGATCACCAAGAGCATGATATCCGCGAGTTTCCCAGAACCCCAAGGTCTCACCATTCAAGAACTTTATTCCATCAACAAACTTGGCAGACTTCCAGCCATACAAATGAGGGATAATCAGCCTTACGGGACCACCGTGCATCAACGGGATCTCTTGGCCTGCTAGCTTGTAGGCTAGGATTACATCGTTCTTAAGACATTCTTCTATTGGAAGATTCGTAGAATAACCATCGCGGCCAAACGCCAGAATATAGCGAACATATTCTTTTGGTTGGGCGAGATCCATAATTGCTTTGAATGGGACGCCTTCCCATTCCAGATCATATCGAGACCAACGTGTGACACAGTGAAAATCTCTTTTGATCCTTACTGTGGGTAATGCTAAAAATTGTGCAGACTTTACGACCTGAGGGTTTTTTACTTCGCCATTTAGGAGCAACGTAAAATCTTGCAAAGTTAGTTCAGGCCGAACACCCAAATCAAGCACTGGAAATTGCTTGGTTTCGTACTGACCCGGAGGCAAACGGTTTGAGGTAGGGGATTGAGCACTTGTTGCACCACGCGACATACCAAACTTCTTGGCAACTTGCTGTAATTTGGCGTTTATATAGGATTTGTTGTATTCCATATGTAAATGATATAATCCTATAGAAATTTGACAATAGGGTGTTAAGGAGAAACATCATGACAAATCGGAATTTTGGACTTCTGGTAGGGGCTTTAGTGGCGCTTTTTCTTGCTGGATTCTATCTTTTTCTAGGGGAAGCTGCACGATTGAGTTTCGTAGCAGGGGCAAAGGCGGTGATTACATTGTTGTGGGGAATCGTAATCCTGGTGACTTTGATTGCGGTACCTTGGTTTCTTGGTGGCTTAACCCGCAATCCTTTGATGAAAAAATTCGATGAGCGTGTAGATAAGGGAAAATGGCTGCAAGATAATCAACACATTATATTGGGGGTTATCGCGGCTGGGATTATCGGCCTTTTACAAACACAATTCGCCATATATGCCCCAGTCGTAAGTAGTTGGGTGGGTTCGGTCTACCGATTCTTCGGATGGTCGGGAGCTTGGGAAGTAACACCTTTGTGGTGGATGGTATATGGTTTCGTTGCAGCGAGTATCACCTATTGGTCTGTTCATCAGGAAAGTTAATCTAGCCAAGAATAGGTGCAACATGAACGAAGCAGCATCAATCGCTTACGAGACTGTACAAGCAATCATTGTCTCACTTTTGCTAATTTTTACTGTTTTTGGTATATGCGTAAGCTATGTGATTACAGACATGCGCGCAGCTAAAAGAAAGCAGTCAAGTTATTTAGTAGTACTTCTCGATATGATTGGATTCGGCTGTCTGATAACCTCTACCACCACGATTGTGACCGCAGGCGCAATTTACATTATGGTTTACCTAAGATTTGCGCAACAACACAACACACGTGGGATACCCGTTGTGTATTGGGTGATTCCCTTCATAATCGGTATTCTTCTTATGGCATGGAGTATCTACAGCAGCTCTAAGAAACGCTAGGTTTTCTATCATAAAGCACAAGACCTCCCATCTTGTGCTTTTTTTTGTCCCTAGCATTGTTTAGGC
>CAYNBT010000025.1:0-3431 GCA_964396025.1 uncultured Candidatus Saccharibacteria bacterium
TCAATATAAAAAAACGGCCATGTGCTTGAGGCAGATGGCCGTTGTAGAGAATCAGATAACAATAGAACCCTTAGTGTCGTAATAATAGCTCACGCCCATAGAAACTAAGTGGCCTAAAACCCCTAGTACTAGAGCTAACCATCTGTAGTCCCATTCAAACTCTACTGTGGCTAAAGCCAGACTGCCTAGTGTGTTAGGTACCATAGTGGCTAGGAAGCGTAACACATGATGCTTAGCAAAACTCTTACCTTTGCCCAAACCTGACTCCAGCGCGTACAGATACTCAAATCGAAGTGAGCGAGCCAAATGAAAGGCAATAGATATAGATATACCTAGAGTCATCCCGGACAGTAAAGTTAAGGGGGTGTTACTGCCAAGGAAAGGCACTATAATCAAAACAAAAGCTATTAGCACTAAACCAACTAGCTCACCTGTCATGTGCAGGGCAAAAGCACTATCTCTTTTTTGGTCACTCATGTTGTCCTCTTAGGTAGCTGTATTTAGTCTTACAGCATAAGTTTGCGGTTCTTTATGGAAGCGCTAATCAACATTGAAAACTGGTAACTCATGCTAGCAGCCAAGGACCCAACGAAAAAGGCTGCTGCAGCTGCTTGAAGCAATAAACCCTGATGCGTGCTCACTACAATGTAAAACACAACGGAAGCGACAAATCCGAGAAAAACTGTTACGACCCATCGCTTAAGATAGTAACTGTTTAGGCTTGCCCGAAGCACAGCAAGATGATTTGCTAATGGAGGAAAGGTTTTAGGCGCGAGTCGTAAAACCTCGTTGCGGTGTAAAACGTAAGCATAGGGTAATAGAACAGCACGTACGGCATTAACTCCTATAAACATAAGTCCAAGATTCTGGGCTGTACTTCTTGTGGAGTTAGTGACAAACGAACTCAGCAACAAGACCAAAAGCCACGCACCAACTGTAACTAAAAATTGCGTAAGATTGAGATTAAACGACTTTTTTGCCTCAGTCTCAGTCATGGCATATGCTCCTTTACCAACCAAAGATTTAGCCATTTATATCATATTTCACACAATTATTCAACTATAGGGTGTTTCTACATTAAAGAAAAATACCAGTTTAGGATCTGGTTGCCAAAGAAAAAGGCGGTAAGGCTTCCAAGTATCAAAAAGGGCCCAAACGGAATAGTATCCTTTAGGGTTTTCCTTCTCAAAAGGACCATAACAAGGCTAACTGCAGCGCCTGATAAAAATCCAATAAAAATCGCCAAAACATTCATAGGAAAGGTATTGAACAATCCAATCAATAAAGCTAGCTTTACGTCGCCACCACCCATTCCGCGGCCTTTGGTCAGTACGATCAAAAACCAGAAAAATCCGGCTATCAACAAAGAACTTACGATATTCATCAAATAGGTCTTAAGCATTAGAGCAAGTCTAATGTTGAAAAATCCAGCTTCTAACAGATATTTACCAAAGTCGTCGTTTTTTAGTGAAAAATACATAGAAATCAAAATGTAGGCTGTAGTTAGGGTTAAGAACAAAAACGCGATAATAATTCCTGTGTAAGACATGCGGTTTGGAACAATTCTGTATTTAAGATCAGAAAGAATAATCACAATATAAATTGAAAATATCACGCAAAGATAAAAGAACACCACCCAATTCATGAGGGTAGGGGAGCTAAGAAGCTGCATGTACCAAGCACCGGAAACAAAAAGTAGGCCTGTTAACAACTCGGCTATAACATACAGTGGGCTAAACTTTTGCTTGCACCAAAAACATTTTCCTCTAAGAAGAGCAAAGGAAAGCACAGGAATCATGTCTAGTGCTCTTAAGGTTTTTTTGCAAGAGTCGCAATGAGATCTTCCAAATAAAATGCTTTCGCCACTCTGAAGGCGATCGGAAATTACGTTAAGAAATGAACCAATAAATAAGCCGGCAAGAAAGATCAAGAAGTATGCAAGTGGAATAATATATATCACGCCTAAGATTATACATGAGAATGGCAAGGCGGCTAGTTTACGTTGCTATGGGTTGTCAGAACACCAGTTTTGGTGTACACTACATCATAACTTTATATACGTAAGGAGTAAGAAATAATGAAAGTAACCCCCAAAGTAAAAGAATTAGCGGCAAAGATTGCAGGATTGGGTCTTAACGTAGTACATATGTCAGTGTGGCCAGAGACGCAACTCTTCCATGATAAGTATGCCTATGAAGCTATGATCGTAGCGTGCCTACCTGACCAGGCTTTCTTAGTAACAGTGCATGCTACATTTGTGGGTAAGAATCAAGTGCTGAGTTCGGCAAAATTCAAAGTGACTGCACAGATTACTTGGAGTGATGCGAGGCTACTTACTGATAGCATTGCAAGGAATGCAACCGGAAGTGAAGGCTACGCATACCCAGGTGTTTTTGATATCAATACTTATGTACTAGACACAAAGGACGGAATTGAATTTCTGTCGGAAACACTCCGTCTAACCGCAGGTCTCTTGCTGACGCGCTTCACGAAGTATTTGCTTATGTTGTTTTTTGTGCCGGAGCATAGCGATATGTGTCGTCAGTTAGAAGCACAGTATGGCGAATTCTCAACAGAAACTTGGGATTACTTTAATCGCTTGGTTTACCAAGATTTACCTAAAGAAATGTTTGTGACAACACAATTCTCCTAGGTAACAGTAACATACATTCACAGGGTAAGGAGGAAGTGACATGACCATCAATACTGTCGCACAGGCTCAAGAGGAAGAAGCGGCGCTTGTGGCTGAACTGAAGGCAAAGTTGCCCACAACACTTAACGATGAACGCATCGTATGTGGTACTTTCTACCATCATGAGTTCAGCAGGTATGAAGAAAACAAGGTTTTCTATATCCACCTCTCAAATGATCATAGCATGAAGAGATACATGCTTCTGGTTCAGGGGGGTAGAGGCTTTGCGGTATATTGGGTTGAAAATTCTAAAGAAAGTTACCTTGGAAATTTCGACTTCGGTGCAGAAGAACTTCTGGATGCTTTCCTACATCTTTACTTATCAGCAAGATATAAGTTGTAGGCTCAGCAAGTAATTTATTTCGCATCACAAGCACTGGAATACCTTAACAAGTATTACGGTGCTTTTTTTATTCTCCTCACCCTATAGTTGCACATGTGGAGCAAATATACTATAATCCAAAAAATACCGGTAAAGGAGAAAATCACATTATGGCCCAAAACGATTCTTCTGCAGGACTTAAGGAAAAGATTTTGAAGTATTTCGCAGAATTGGCACCCAGGGTAATGGCAAGCCCGCGGCTACATGTGGGGCTAATGCCAGATGGTAGTGATTCTTACATGCCTTATGTTTGTGATGCACGTGAACCAGGTAGTGTACTGGATGCTATTGCGGAATTCCCGCCCGACAAATATGTCTACATAGAGCGTGTTAGTGGATTTGCTACAGAACCTTGCT
>CAYNBT010000025.1:3531-9382 GCA_964396025.1 uncultured Candidatus Saccharibacteria bacterium
CCCGACAAATATGTCTACATAGAGCGTGTTAGTGGATTTGCTACAGAACCTTGCTTCAGGGTTTGTGCTGTGGGAATGCGAACGAACACTGGATGGTTTTCTGCATTGGATGCCCCCATTGGTGCATCTCCATTCGATCAGTTCTTTGGAAGAACATCCGCATTACATACTAAACCAGCGAATGTGCCGGAAATGTATATCTGTAACGAAGCAAATCTTGATCAAACATTATTGGATTTCTGGACACGTTGGTTTGAAGCCAACTCAAGAAGAATATCCTTCTGGCAAAGTTAGCACGGAGCTTTCTATACTGATATGTATGCATAGCAAGCGGAATTTCATCATAGGCACCGCAATACCTTACAAGTATTACGGTGCTTTTTTTATCCCTTCCAACCTATAGTTGCCTAGACTCGAAAAACAAGTTAAAATAGCATGAACTATATCTAAGGAGGTTGTTATGATCACAATTGTCCCTAAGTTTTTAAGGAGAGTTCTTCAGTTCTTTCTGGGCTCAAATAGCATGGAAATGCTTCTAGCACAAGTTGATTACGTTACACTCACATTGGGCGTACTTGGGATAAAGGTAGGAGATATATTCTATTGGCCAAATAAAAAAGATGAGATGGTATACGTGGTAGTGGTTGGATATCATCCGGAGAAGGCATGCCTATTTACAGTGCAAATCGACTACAATCTCGACACAGCAAAACCAGAGCGCATCGATTTTGCTATCACGGGTCAAGCCTCTGAAAGCATGCATTGTCCTTTTTTGGAGATACCTCACATGCCCGTAAGAGGAGAAAGTTTTTATGATATGGGGCTATTTTCCACAAGCTCCCGTGTCGAAACTTTAGGTGAAGGGGAGGAATTTTACCGAAAATGTATTCTGGCTCTTCAAGGCAAACTACAGCCCCAGTTCCTAGTGCCCATAAATCTCAACTACTACGCGCCAGAACACAGCGACGAATTTAGCGCGCTTGCACACAAATACGGCAATTATGCCCAGGAGATATACAGCCATTTCGGCAACCTAGCACTTAATAATCTACCCAGCCGAATATTCGCTCCGGAGCAATTTTTGGTCTAAATCCAAAGAATCCAAAAACTCCCCGAAATCTTATGAAATCGGGGAGTAATTGTTTTAGTGTGCGTGCACACACACTATTCTGCAATTTTAGGCATCTAATTACAGAACAGTGAGGCTTGTTCCTACTTCATAGTCGGTAGCAGAGTTACCACCGTCTGTAGTCATCAAGGCAGTATTGTCTGTTGATTCTAATACAGCGTTGATTTCGTATGCTGCAACTGTAGCTCCGTATGTATACACGTTTACACCTGTATTCAAAGGATCTGTTGGAAGGGCAGCAACGTATTTTGACAATCCAGTCTTACCTGTTGGTATAGTGAACTTTACCCAACCATTGGTACCATCGAGTACTTGGGTACCGCTAGCACTTGTACAAGTAGCACAAGTTCCTGTGGCTGTTAAAGTCATTTCACCATCTGCAAGAGCTAAGCTAATTGCTTTGTTCAAGGCATCAACATCTTGGAGTCTGGTAGAATCTCTACCTTTTTGTAGCAAAGCAACTGGGTTGATTGCAACAAGCAAAACGCCTGCCAAAACTGCAATAATAGCTATAACGACCAACAATTCAACTAAGGTAAAACCTGAGTCTTTTCTATTTATTAATTTATTCATTACGATTCACCTCCTTCCAAAATAATATATAAATCATACTATAAAGCGCTGGTGATTTTGTAGATAGGTGTAATGATCGAGATGATCAAAACGCCTACCATACCACCAAGAAGTATCAAAATGATCGGCTCCAATGCTGCAGAGAGACCCTTTACAGAATGGTCAGTTTCTCCATCAAAAAAATCGGCAACTCTACCTAGAACAGAATCTAACTGGCCTGTTTCTTCTCCAACTGCGGCCATCTGACCCACAATAGGTGGAAATATCTTATTTGACTTTATATATTCAGAAAGTGAATTACCCTTTTCAACATTAGAAGATGCCTCATACGCAGCTTTTTTAAGCTGTTTGTTTCCTGCAACTTCAGCAACAATGTTCAAGGCTTCAACAATTGGGATTGCCGCAGAAACTAGCAAACTAAGTGTACGAGTATATTGAGATATTTCTCGCAAACGGTTAATTTTCCCAAAAACGGGTAATTTAAATGAAAGTTCGGAAAGCATATCAGAACCAAAAGGCGTTGCAGCAAAAGTTTTGAAAGCAAAACCGGCGCCAACTAACGCCAAAATGATTATGTAATATTTATGAATCACAAAATCCGACATCGAAATCATGAATTTAGTGATTGTAGGCAAATCAACATTCAGGGACTGATACATGTCTGCAAGCTTTGGAACAACAAAAACCATCATCATGATAAAAACACCAATCATGGCCAAAAACACAATTGCAGGGTAAATCATTGCGCCGGTAAATTTGGCGCGAAGTTCGCGATCGGATTCCATATTGTCGGCAAGACGAAGCAAAACATCATCCAGCTTACCCGAAGATTCACCAGCTTTAACCAACGCACGATATGTTGCAGAAAATATTTTAGGAAATCGCCCGAACGACGCCGAAAGGGAAGTACCTCCTTCTACATCACGTAAGCAATCCATCACCACTTTTTTAAAGTTTTTGTTAGTAGTTTGCTCAGAAAGAACCTCGAGCGCACGAGCAATTGGAAGGCCAGCAGATACCATGGTAGAAAGCTGGCGTGTAAAGGCCACAACTTCTGTGAGAGGTACACCTCTAAAATTCAACAATTCATCAAATATAGAAGTTCGGCGTTCGTCAAGTGATACAACAAATAAGCCTTGTTCCTTGAGCAATCCAACTGCAGATGCTTCACTTCTTGCATCTACCGTACCAAGTTTTTGCTTACCAAAGGAATCTCTGGCTCTATAAACAAATACTGGCATAAGTTATTTGCTATCCTCAAACTTGAGAATTCTTTTGAGCGCATCGGGGTTTGGAGAAGCCTTGAGTGCGTCACCCACAGAGATAGACTTGGATATTACATTGTTGGCGAGGCTCTGATTTAGCGAAATCATACCAACATTGGCACTGGTACTTATCACGTTATCAATCTGATGAGTCTTGCCCTCACGTATCAAGCTTTTTATAGCTTCCGTGGCAAGCATGAGTTCCACTGCAGGCACTAAACCCTTGTCCTCAGACGGAATAAGTCTCAAAGAAACTACTGCTTCAATAATTTGTGACAACTGAAGGCGCACAAGCTGCTGTTGGCGTTCAGGGAACGAATCTATGATTCTGTCTATGGTTTGAGCTGCAGAATTGGTGTGTAAAGTAGCAAAGACCAAATGACCTGTTTCTGCCACATGCAAAGCTGAAGAAATAGTATCAAAATCACGCATTTCTCCAATCACCACAACGTTAGGATCTTGTCTTAATATGGATTTAAGGGCTACTTCCCAAGAATGGGTATCTAAAAACATTTCTCGTTGTTCAATAACCGAAAGCTTATTTGTGAACATGTACTCAATAGGATCCTCGATTGTGATAATGTGCTCAGCGCGCGTTTCATTAATTCTATCCAGCATGGAAGCTATGGTTGTTGATTTTCCATGTCCGGTTGGTCCAACCACTAGCACCAAACCTTGACGAAGTTCACATAAGGAGTTAAGAACCGGAGGCAAACTCAGCGACTCGATTGTGGGAACCACAAGAGGAATAACGCGCATAGCGACAGAAGGGTAGCCTCGCTGATAAAACGCATTCACCCTAAAGCGTGCTTTGTTCCCAAGCGCAACAGAAAAATCCACCTCTTTGTTTATATCCAGTAAATCTTTTTGCTCTTGAGTCAAAACTTGTGTTAAGAAAAACTCCAAGTCCTCAACCGTAAGAGGGGAGTAATCTGGTAAGAGACTGAGTTGACGATTCACACGTACAACTGGAGCAGTTCCAACCGTAAGATGTAGGTCCGAAGCTCCCATGTTTAAAATCTTTTCAAGAATTTGAGTTACATTAAATTTCATAAGTGTGTACCTCTACTTGGCAACTCTCAAAACTTCTTCCAAAGTGGTTATGCCTTCTAAGGCTTTTAAGTAACCGTCTTGGACAAGAGTAAGCATTCCTTCCTTTATGGCCGTTTTTTCAACTTCGCTTTCGGGTTTGTTTTCTAATGTAAGAACGGCAACGTCGCTTGACATTTCCAACACCTCAAAAATACCTACTCGGCCTCTGTAGCCTGTGTTATTGCATTTGTCACAACCTTTACCTTTGTATAACTGGAATTTACCTGTTTTGAGTTTTTTGATTGATTCAGCGATTTCCTTATCTTTGTTCATTAAAATGTGCGAATTTTCTATGCTACCCAAAACTTCCTTTATTTCGTGGGCAATTTCGTCTGGGGGAACATAGGGAGCCTTACAATCTGCACAAACTCTACGTACAAGTCTTTGCGCAACTACAGCATTTACGGTTGATGCAATCAAAAAGCTCTCAACTTCCATATCAAGAAGCCTAGGAATTGCTCCAGAAGCCGAATTAGTGTGCAAAGTTGAAAGCACCAAGTGACCCGTTAAAGCCGCGTGGACTGCGAGTTCCGCTGTTTCGCTGTCTCGAATTTCTCCTACCATTATGATGTTTGGATCCTGACGTAAAAACGACCTTAAACCACTGGCAAAAGACAAACCGGCCTGTGGGTTCACCTGAACCTGATTCACCCCCGGAACCCGAATTTCAACTGGATCTTCTAGAGTCACGATGTTCACGCGTATAGTGTTTAATTTATTGAGAGCAGAAGCAAGTGTCACAGTCTTACCAGAACCTGTAGGACCGGTAACCAAAATCATTCCTACCGGCTTAAGCATTGCTTCTTCCAAACGTTTTAGAGAAAGTCCACGCAAACCCAAGTCTTTGAACGAAAAAACCGCACCTTCTTCTTTTAACAAACGAATAACTATCTTCTCACCATAAATTGTGGGGAGCGAAGAAACTCTAAGGTCAGTGGAAGTATTCCCAACCTGCACCTTAAACCTACCGTCTTGTGGAATACGCTTTTCATCAATCTTCATTTTTGAAAGAATTTTTATACGTGCAACAATAGAATCGTGCATTTCTTTTGGAATGATACGTTTTTCTTCCAAAATACCATCAATTCTGTAACGCAAGCGGGTCTTATCTTCTGCAGGTTCAATATGAATATCGGAAGCTCCTGTTTTTACGGCTGTTTCCAAAATCATACCTACAATTCTGGCAATTGGAGCATCTCTAAGGGTAGCTTCTTGATTTAGATCACCTTGGTTTTCTTCAATTTTTAGTGTGTTTTGGGTAAGTTCTTCTAATGCAGCGCTGATTTCTTCTCCAATGGCCTTGCCATGCTCTTCTTCTAGGATATGTTCTACTTCTTTGATAGTTGCAATGTAAGGTACAACCTTGTAGCCGGTTTTGCGCTCTATAAACTCAATCGTTTGCAAATCAAGCGGATCCACCATAGCAAGTTTGAGCACTTTGGTTTTGTCGTCCATTTGAAAAGGTACAATATTGTATTTTCTGGCGAGAACGGTGGGAACAATTTCCAAAAGTTTAGGATCGAGCTTGGTGTCGTTGGTTAAATTGGCGTATTCAATACCATAAACCTGACCAAAGGCTTTCACAAAGGCATCGTTACTTACATAACCACGTTCTTTGATGATTGTTTCAGCGCTCTTTCCTGTGTCTACATGTTCAAATTTAATAGCAGACAGCTGATCTTCATTGATTAGACCTTGGGCAAACAATACATCTTCAATTCCTTTTTTTTGATCCGTTAGTATCATAGGCAGTTTCTCTTAAATGATATCAACACGTTGAATAATTGTACAA
>CAYNBT010000026.1:0-4912 GCA_964396025.1 uncultured Candidatus Saccharibacteria bacterium
AACACTACAGGGTATGTCCTTGCAAATCTCTGCGCATGTGTTACAATGCTTTGGTTTGTGTCAAAGTTTGACCGGATTGGCAAACTGATTTAAGAGTTAAAAGTGTTTCATTGCTGATATACAGCCCTATTTATCCTCCTGAATTAGTTTCCTTAAAAAAATGTTAAAAAGTTCATATGGTAGTAAACCATACAGAAAGTATGGGCAGAATAGTTTTGGAGGCAGTTCTCCTCGTGGAGGAAATAGAGGCTTTGGATCAGGTTCAAGGTCAAGTTTTGGTGGCCGTTCAGGCTCAAGATTCTCAAGAGGTAGGGCGATAGATGTTAACAAATTTGTAAACAAAGACGTTAAACCAGTTCAAGAAGACAATTATATTCCAGAAAATAAGTTTAGTGATTTTGCAGTAAGCGATCGATTAAAGAGTGCTATTAAACAGCGCGGATATATTGATCCTATGCCTATTCAGGATAAAACAATACCTATCATTTTGGAAGGTAAAGACTTGGTTGGTATTGCTAATACAGGCACGGGTAAAACTGCTGCATTTCTTATTCCTTTAATAGATAAAGTGTTACGAGACAGAAACCAAAAAGTTTTGATTTTGGCTCCAACCAGAGAACTTGCACAGCAAATTGAGTCAGAGTTTAAGTATTTTGGTAAACAACTAGGCCTTTGGTCTGCAACTTGCGTAGGTGGCTTAAATATCAGAATTCAAATGAATAACATAAGAAAAGGTGCAAGTTTTGTTATTGCTACTCCAGGAAGATTAATGGATTTGCAAGAGCGTCGCGCAATAGATTTGAAGAGATTTTCTACTGTTGTGGTAGACGAAGTAGACAGAATGTTTGATATGGGATTTATTCAAGATATCAAGCAAATCTTGGGCTCTTTGGCTAAACCAAGACAATCTTTATTTTTCTCAGCTACAATGACCCCTCAGATTAATCAGTTGATACGAGATAATTCGAATAATCCAGTGAATGTATCCGTAAAGACTAGAGATACTTCTGCAAATGTATATCAAGATATTGTACGAGTAAGCAATTATGCTCACAAAGTTGAGAAACTGCACGAATTACTCTCACAAGAAGAATTCAAGAAAGTGCTCATTTTTATAGAAACCAAGCGCGGAGTTCATGAATTGCACTTAAAACTTGAGGAGAAAGGTTTTAGAGTTGATTCACTTCATGGAGATAAAACACAATTCAAGCGTCAGCATGCAATAGCTCAGTTCAAAAACAATGAAGTAAATATTCTTGTTGCAACTGATGTAGCAGCCAGAGGACTTGATATTCCAAATGTAACACATGTAATAAATTTTGATGTTCCACAATCCTATGAAGATTATGTTCATAGAATTGGTAGAACCGGAAGAGCAAACAGCAGAGGCATCGCCCTCACATTTGTTGCATAATAAGCAATATGAAGATTAGAAACATCGCCATTATTGCCCACGTTGACCACGGAAAAACCACTTTAGTAGACGGTTTACTAAAACAGTCAAAAATCTTTAGAGAAAACGAGGCTATGATGTCTCAAGATCTAATCATGGACTCAAATGAACAGGAACGAGAACGCGGTATAACTATTCTTGCAAAAAATACTTCTGTTACCTACAAAGACGTAAAGATTAATATTATTGATACTCCTGGCCACGCGGATTTTGGTGGTGAGGTAGAACGTACATTAAATATGGCCGATGGCGCATTATTACTTGTTGATGCCCAAGAAGGGCCTATGCCTCAAACCAAATTTGTTTTAAAGAAAGCTTTGGATTTGGGATTAAAAGTGATTGTGGTAGTCAACAAAATAGACAAAGAAAACGTCCACATAAACCACACACTCAACAAAATTTCGGACTTGTTTTTAGAACTGGCCAAACACGAGTCTCATCTAGACTTTCCTGTTTTATACGCTATTGGTAGAGAGGGTAAAGCTTGGAGTGAATATCCAAGTGATTTTTCATCTTCTACAGATTTAACCCCAATATTTGAAGCAATACTAAAATTTATACCAGAACCAGTTGCCCAAAAAGATGGACACTTTCAAATATTAGTAACCAGCCTTGATTGGGACAACTACAAAGGGCTATACAGCATAGGAAGAATTACACGTGGTATAGCTAAACCAGGATTAAATGTAACTCTTATCAATAAGGATTCTGGCACATCTAGCCATGTCATCGAAAATGTTTATGTAAGCCAAGGACTCAAAAGAGTCGCACAAGACGAAGTTCAGGCTGGAGATATTGTTGCGCTTACAGGCATAAAAGGTTCTGTAATTGGCGACACTATTGCTGATGCAGCCTTTCCCGAGCCTTTACCAACTATTCAGGTGGACGAACCAACACTAAGAATTTCCATTGGACCTAACACTTCCCCCCTTCGAGGAAAGGAAGGAAGCCAACTTACAGGTGTAAAAATCCTTGAAAGAATAAAAAAAGAGCTTCAGACTAATGTTTCTATGAAATTCAGTATATCTGATACTGGTTCATACATCTTATCTGGCCGAGGAGAGCTGCATTTATCGGTATTTTTAGAGACGTTACGTAGGGAGGGGTTTGAAATTGAAGTCGGAAAACCTCAAGTGATCACAAAACAACAAAATGGAGAGACATTGGAACCTGTAGAGGAACTTATAGTAGACGTTGAGACTATCTACGCCAGTGCGGTTACAGGTGAAATCGTTAAACGCAGAGGTCATATGATATCCCAAGAAGATATCACATCACACAGCACAAGACTTACGTTTCAGATAACAACAAGAGGAATGCTCGGACTTAGGGCCTACCTTTTAACTCTTTCTAAAGGCACTGCAGTGATGAACAGTAGCTTTTTGGAATATCAAAAAAAGTCTGCTGCATTTAGTCAACTTAGAAAAGGCGTACTAGTTGCATCAGAAGACGGAACAGCTGTAAGCTACGGTCTTAACATTGCTCACGAAAAAGGCCCTGTTTATATTGAACCAGGCGCCCAAGTATATCAAGGTATGATCATAGGTTTAAACGCACGTGACGAGGATCTTGAGATAAATGTATGTAAAGAAAAGAAACTAACAAATATTCGATCTTCGGGTGAAACTGCAATTATTTTGAGTCCTTCTACAAAAATGAGTTTGGAACAATGTTTAGGATTTTTAGAAGATGATGAATTGCTTGAAATAACGCCAAAAAGCCTTCGTTTACGAAAAAAGATTTTGAATGGGGATCAAAGACGAAAAGCCAGTAAACACAGCTAGTGTGCAATCTCTCTCTTTAGTGACTCAACCTCGTTTGGAGTAAGATGTCTATATTCTCCCAATCTTAATGTACCAATATTTATACCGCCAATATCAGTTCTGTGGATAGATTTTACTGTTAGGTTCAATTTTCTGCACATTTCTCTAATTTGTCTCTTAATTCCTTGGAAAAGCGTAATTTTGAAAGTGTGATCGTTTAGTCTTATAACTTTGGAAGGTAATGTTCTTTTTCCATCAAGCAACACACCGTTCTTTAGTGATTCTATGTGTCCTGTGAAGATTTTTTCCTGTACGCCTACAATATATGTTTTTGGCAGATGATATCTGGGATGAGTAATCCTTAAAGCAAAATCCCCGTCGTTTGTAAGCAATATTAATCCAGTCGAATTGTAATCAAGCCTGCCTACTGGGTATAAGTTATTGTGCTGCTCGGTTATTAGGTCAAGAACTGTCTTTCTACCTCTGTCGTCTGATGTTGTAGAAAGTACATTTAACGGCTTGTTTAGCATAATGTATTGATACTCCCCTACTGCAATTGTTACATCCTTACCCTCGATTTGGATTTTGTCGGTCTCTGGGTCTACTGTAGCCCCTAAAAGAGCCTTAATTCCATTAATGGTAATCTTTCCATTCGCTAGAAATTCGTCGGTTTTTCGACGTGAGAGTACACCGCTATTTGAGAGATATTTGTTGAGTCTTATTTGCACACTCTAAGTATATAGGTCTAAGTCAACTTTCCGCTGATGTTTTTTTACATAGCTAAGGAGCTGATAAAATCCTATAAAAAGCATTAGAGAAAATGGAAGTGCACCAAATCCCAAAAATATTGTTAAGGGAACGCTATGCAGTAGCCAAAACAATCTATGTTTACCGGATTCCCAAAGTGCCAATATTGGAAAAATCAAAATTGCAAAATCATAAACGAACGTATGCCAAGAAAAAAGTATTCCTGCTACCACTATCAACAAAGTTTGTATGTCTTGCGGAATTTTCTTATAGTTTCTGGCAAATATCAAAAAGTATGTTAATCCTGCGACTATATTAAGCATGAGAGAATAGGGCAAATCTGAAACAGCTTGAAAAGATGAGAGTCTTAGTATGTTAGTGCCATTTTCCACATTCTCTGTTGCCATCAAAAACTTTACATATTCAGAGATATGTTGCGTGCCCAGGTAAAACATTCCAAATATCATTAACACGGATACACCTACTGTAAGGCCCGCTAGAAATCGTAATCTGTCCTTTGATACCATCAGTAAAAACGGGCAAATAATCACAAATTGAGGTTTTATGAGCAAAAGTGCACAAAGCAATCCGCTAATCTGATATTTTCTTTTATATTGACACAAGAAGATTAAGCCAACGATAGCTGCCAAAATTAGTGAAATTTGAGTGTTGTAGATTGAAAGTATGACAGGGTAAAAAGTAAACATTAGTATCAAATTCTTTGCAAAGCTATGCGGGTTTCTTGAGGTAGTTACTTGAGCTACTACTAAAAATAAAATCGATACCGCAGTAACTAACAACGCCGATTTAAAAAATCCAAACGGTGCAACACTTGCAAACATTGCTGCTACAAAAGGCAAAGACCTAAATGCCAGAATGTTTTGTTCGCTGGGAGCAAAGTAGCTCCTTTGTATAGTTTGTTGAGCAGAAAGGTTGTACAGAGAGCTAT
>CAYNBT010000026.1:5012-8791 GCA_964396025.1 uncultured Candidatus Saccharibacteria bacterium
TTGAGTTAAACACTATTTGGCGCGTTACAAACACAAATGCAATTGATCGGCTCAAGATGACTGATCATGGCCCAGTTCATTTTCAGATTGTTGCAAACATAGGCTTAAAAATCGCACGAATGCTGGTTAAACAAGGCATTCCCATGTCCATTACTAAAGATTTTAACTTAACCAACAATCACGCTGAATTGGTTGTCTTCTTGGGATGTATTCTGCACGATTTAGGCATCTCGGTAAGCCGTGACGGTCACGAGGAATTCAGTCTTTTCTTGGCAAATCACATTATGCACGAGCTATTGTTGTTCTTGCCCGTTGATGAACGAACCCTAGTTATCTCCGAAACCTTACACGCGATAATCAGTCACCGTAAGGGTGGTGTGCCTTACACAATCGAGGCGGGAATTGTGAGGGTTGCTGATGCTTTGGATATGAGCAAAGGTCGTTCTAGAATCCCTTACGAGTCAGGCAAGGTAGATATTCACTCCATCTCAGCAGCAGCAATAGAGGGTATTGAAATCGTAGAAGGAACCTCTAAACCAATTTTGATAAAAGTAACCATGAACAATTCCGCAGGCGTTTTCCAGATTGACGAACTTCTAAAGAGCAAACTCAAGGGATCAGGTTTGGAAAAGTACATGGAAATATTTGCGTTCATAGAGGGTGAAGAGAAAAAGCTTCTTACGAGTTTTAATTTCTAAACTCATTTAGTATTGTTAGCCCTCAACTGTTAAGATAACTCCAATAATCACCACAAAAGCTAACATAATCTTCTTTTTAATATGATTTCGTTCACCAAGGAATAAAGCGGCCACCAGTACATTTATCAAAACTGATGTTGCAGCAATTGGTGCGAGCGTCGTTACGGGTCCAAGTGCATACATACGTAGCATAAAAAAAATTAACAATCCCCATGATGTGCCAGTTATAACAAAATATAGCTTATTCACTTGAAACCACTCGTGACGCAGTGTTTTTATGTTAAGTTTTTCTGCGGCAGAAATAATAAAAGCCGGTATCAGTAAAGATAAAAATATATAAAATGGCAAGTTGAAATGATCAGAAATACTTATATCTATCGAGAGCGCCACTGAAAACGCTAACTGTGCAAATATAGCAAGATTTGTATACCTAGTTAATTTAATCTGCCCTTTCTGGTACAACAAGGCAAAATTAGCTGCCAACACGATCAGTGCACCTAGCGCTTTAAGGACAGTAAAATCTTCTTCAAGTACTGTAAAACCGATAATCACAATGAACACCGTAGAAAGCTCAGATATGATAGCGAATGTAGAAACATCTATATGCTTACGTACTGTTGTGTTTAGTCTGTCAGTGATTGCATAAAATATGCAGGCTAAGAGAAATGTAATGTAAACCCAGATACTCTTTGGAAAAACTAATGGAAAAAGAGGTGTAAACGCCAAAATGCTCAGTGCTCCAATAAGTTGAATTATTACAGTTGCAGCTCCGTCTTTAACTACTTCTCTGACTGCAAGTCTGTAAAATTGGTAAAAAAGCGTTAAAAATACTAGGTATGCAACCACACTAAACTGCCACGTGTTAAACAAGACAACATCTTGCAGAAGGTTAATCATCTTTTAATTGTACATGTAGCACGCAGGTAAGTGGAAGGAAGTGATTTTTTTGTTGTGATTTACAGAACCTATAACCCATAGTATACTGATTGAAATTTATCACTATTGGAGGAATTCTATGCAGCAAGAACGTGTTTGGTTTCCCGTGTGGAAGCTTATCTTTGGTCTTGGTACAGCGCTTTGTATTTTTATGTTGTGGGCACTTGAGGCAAGAACTCAGTTTGCAATTTTCGTTTTTGTCTTTTTGATTCCCCCTGCTTGGGGTTTGCTTGCCGGTATTTGTGCCAAAAGCCTTATACTAAAGCTGGCGAAGGTAGTGCTTGTTTTTTGCATTGGCACAGTGCTCTTACCTTTGTGGCTGACTGTATCCGGTGTTCAAGGATATTTGATTAGTTACTTTGTATTGAGTTATCTTTGCATAGTGTTTATTGTTAACACAACATCAAGATTTATGGTGAGTAACAATGACTCAGAAACAGAAGAACCCTAAGCTACGCAATTTTTAGTGAAGAGCCTTTCAAACAGTCATAAGACGTTTGAGAGGCTTTTTTTATACCCATTGAACATTTCTTGCTCACTAAGCATAATGATTACATGATAAGTGATTTCAAAAAAAATGAATTTCCTGAACCATTGAGTTTACGAAAATTAATTGGACCAAGCTTTGTAATACTAGGTTTGGGGCTTGGTAGCGGCGAGCTTATTCTGTGGCCTTTTTTGGCTTCCAAGTTTGGGATGGGAATCATTTGGGGTGCTGTTGTTGGAATTACATTTCAATTTTTTATGAATATGGAAATTGAGAGGTACGCATTAGCCAGAGGGGAAAGCGTTTTTGTTGGTTTTTACAGAAAATGGAAGGCACTTCCCTATTGGTTCATCTTATCAACATTTTTGCCTTGGATCTGGCCCGGCATTGTTGCATCCTCTGCAAAACTGCTTGGACACTTGTTTGGAGTTACTGAAACGCAGTACATTGCGATAGCCTTGCTTTTTCTCATTGGAATAATTTTGACATTAGGTCCAGTTTTGTATAAAACCGTCGAAGGAATTCAGAAAGTCTTAATCACATTTGGAGTACCCAGCATTTTTCTTCTATCTCTCTATCTTGCTAGCAGCGCAGATATAACCGCTGCATTGCAAGGAATTGTTGGAAAAGGCGATGGATTTTGGTTTATTCCTGTAGGACTTCCGTTTGCAACATTTTTGGGGGCACTCGCATACGCCGGCGCAGGAGGAAATCTAAATCTTGCCCAATCAAACTATGTTAAAGAAAAAGGTTATGGTATGGGCAAATACGCAGGAAGAATCACGAGCCTTCTTACGGGGAAAAGTGAGGATATCTCACTTTCCGGTACAACTTTTGAAGAAACTCAGGAGAATCTCTCCAGATTCAATATTTGGTGGAAACGCATAAATATTGAGCATTTAATCATTTTTTGGCTGACAGGTGCTACAACAATGGTGTTACTGGCATTGCTTGCCTATACGACATTACACAATACACAAGGCGCAACCTCAAATATTTCATTTGTGATCAATCAATCAGTTGTGATCGGTAGTTTGCTTTCACCTGCAATAGGAGTCTTCTTTTTGATTATCACGGGTGTAATGCTCTTTGCCACTCAAATGACCGTATTTGACGCTACAAGCAGAATCTTATCCGAAAATATAGTTTTAGCTTTTGATAGTAAGATTAGCGAAAGAAACCTGCCAAAAATTTACTACTTGGTTTTATGGCTTCAGATTCTTTCTGGAACTGCAATATTTTTGCTTGGATTTACAGAGCCACTTCAGCTTGTGATAACTGCAGCCGTAATGAATGCTATTGCAATGTTTGTTCACAGTGGACTTACTTTATGGTTAAACTTAACTTCGCTCAGCAAAGCAATTCGAACATCGCTGCTCCGAACATTTATTATGTTGGCTGCATTCGTGTTTTACGGTGGTTTTAGTATCTACACTGTGATAGACAGAATATTTTAGGAAAAAAAGAGCTCGCAATCAAATTGAATTACGAGCTCAAAACATCTACTTTCCGCTCTTTAGTAAGTAGGCTGCAACTGCAAGAATCATGATACTGCCAATCACCATGGTTGTTTGAGGTCCTACTAAATCGGCAGTACCCCCCATAACTAGCAAAGAAGCTGCTCCTCCCAAGGTTTTTGCGGCACTGATTAAAGAATT
>CAYNBT010000027.1:0-5308 GCA_964396025.1 uncultured Candidatus Saccharibacteria bacterium
TGCAACCCATAGTTCTCTGCCGCATTTCTCTGGCGTTTGTTATAATTACACAATGAAACTCCTCGTCCTCTTTGGTGGTCCCTCTAGGGAACACGATGTTTCTGTAAGTTCCGCTCGATCCATCTTTAAAAATCTGCCCAAGACGGCTTTTAGCATAGACCTGCTTTATCTTTCACATGATCTAAAATGTGCCTTTGTTAAAAATCCCGCTAAATTTCCTGATCTGGATAAACTGATGTTTTCAGAAAATTTTTATTCTTCACTTCAAAAAATCAGAGATTACGATAAAGTTTTTCTTGCCCTTCATGGGGAGTTTGGTGAAGATGGAAAGATTCAAGCCATTTTTGAGTCTTGCGGAATTTCATTTACAGGATCTGATTCTTTTTCTAGTGCATTATGCATGGATAAGTACAGATCTTCTATTTTTGTGGAAAAACTTGTAGACGTTAAACTTCCTAAGTCTTTGTTAATCTCAAACAACAAAGATTTGGAAAAGGTATGGTTTCCGTGCATTATCAAACCAAACAGGGCGGGTTCCAGTGTAGGTGTGAAGATACTAAAATCTGCTAGCGACCTTAACGGGCTAGAAATTAATGAAGAGCATGTTTTGCAAGATCTTTTGAGCGGAATTGAATTGAGTTGTGGTTGTTTGCAAAGCAAACACGGGGTTTTTACTCAATTGCCTCCAATTGAGATAGTGCCTAAGAATGCTGATTTCTTTGATTACACCTCTAAATATACTCAGGGGATGAGTAACGAGCTGTGCCCGCCGCAATCAATCGATACCGCGCTGAGTCATAAAATCTCCAAACTAGCCTGTGATATACACTTTGCGCTGGGTTGTAGAACTTATTCCAGATCAGACTTTATTGTAGTGAATCAAGAGGTTTATTATTTAGAAACAAACACTTTGCCTGGAATGACTTCCACTTCCCTACTTCCGCAAGAATGTTCTGTGGCAGGAATGTCGTTTAGTAAAATGCTGGATTACATAGTAATAAATTAAAAAGGTGCCTCAAGCCAAAGCTCAAAAAGCACCTGTAATAAGTTAGTTTATTGTTTTTTTTCTGCCAGAGCTTGTCCAAAATCTTCGCGCATGTCGGATAACCACGATAGTTTGGGAACCCCTAAGCGTTTAAGTGCGTCAAATATTTCACTTGATGTTAATTCCAACGCGCCGACCCTTTGATTTGGTGCGGCATCTATTGCAAGTAACATTCGTCCATTAGGATGATCTGGATTGTCTTGTTCAATAAGCCAAGAGAAGTTAACACCAAAAAAATTACGCAAGAAGAGCAAATCAACCTCTTTCCAGAAGGCATTTGCATCTAGTAAGTCTAGTGGCATTGTAACAGCATGGTCTATCTTGGGCATAATGTCTCCTTACCTTATAGAATTTAGCACACATTACCATGTTATAGGCCGTGTATCAATGTTATACTTTTAGGCATATGGAACTTCATCCCATTCAAAAAAAGATTCTGTTTGACCTTTTGTTTTCAAGTAGTTTGCGCTACACGGATGTAAAACCTTTGGATATGGATCCGTCTCAGTTTTTGTTTCACTTAAAGCAACTTAGGCTTCAAGAGTTTGTGGAAAAAAATGCTGAAGGCAGTTACATTTTAACGAACAAGGGCAAGGAGTTCGCAAATCGCATAGACGTTGCCTCGCTGGAATTTGTGCCACAGTCAAAAGTTACTACTGTTATGTGTTGTATTCGTAAAAACCCTTTAAAGAGTGAGAAAGAATTTTTGTTATACAAACGCCTAAAGAATCCATATTTTGGTTGCTATGGTTTCCCTACTCAAAAAGTCCTTTTTGGCCAGAATATAACTGAAACTGTTGAGTTGGGCTTAAAAGACGAGACAAGTCTTTTAGTATCCACAGCACCTCAATTGTTTGCTATACGTCATTATCATATTCTAGGCTCTCAAGGTGAAGTTCTTGAAGATAAACTGATGCATGCCTTTTTGATTACAGAACCTAGCGGTGATTTAGTGTCGAATCAGGAGGGCGATTTTTTTTGGGTAGCTACGGATGGGATTCCTTCATTACAGCCAAAGCAGGATGAGTTTGAGGAATTGTATACAGCTTTGCAGGTGTACAATTCCACAGGCGCTTTGACGTTTAAAGAGATAGCAGTGGTTTCTAAGCACTTTTAGCTTTGATACTTAAGCAAACACGTTTACAAGACCTATAATATGACGTACAATATCACAAATCTTTTGTACAAGGAGCAACAAATGGGACCATACGTAATTTACAAATCACATGATGGCAAGGAACATCGGTTAGAGGCCTATCATCCCGTGCCCACAGGCAGTGAAGTTGTAAAGGTGTTTGAAGAACCCGTTAAAGCGGGAGATGTGCTTGTATACCCTGTTTCCGGGATTCCAGGGTATCGTTACATAAATGTAGGCACAGAAACAATCTTCCCGACCAACGCGTATCCAGTCGCTTTGATTCGGGACAAGCGGATTCTTGTATGCCTAGAACGCTTGTCAAGATTTGTTCGAAGATATGCATTAGCGAACGAACTGATTTAACGCCCTAGGACAAAAATGTTCCTAGGTAACTAGTTACTCGTTGAGCGTTCTGAAGCATTATTTGCACAGGGCGCTCTTTTTTTCGCACGTTTACAAGACCCATAATATATTATATGATTCGGTAAATCTTTTGTTTCAAGGAGAGACTATGGCACAGTATGTTTTCTACGAATTGCCTGACGGTACTCAGCAAGCAATGGAAGCAGCCTACTTTTTGCCTCCTAATGCTAAAATCATTGCAGTGTTTGGTGAGTTCGTTCGTCTAGGTGATGTGATTGTTTGCACTAGCACCCCTAGTGCTGATTTCGGTCACATTTCAGCAAACATTTCATTTCCTCAGGATGCTTTTGCCCTGGCACTCATACGGGACAAAAGAGTTGTTACTTGCCTTGGAGGTTTTGAGGATTTTGTCACTGACTATGCACGCAGCCATAATCTGATAATCGCCGAAGAAACCTTTTAGGAGGGTTTGATGTCACTTCGTCGTTCTAGTAGAGTGCCAAATCCAGCTGATTATTTCATTGTTTTTCTTCTTCTTGCGGTTGTTCTATATGCGCTTTGTTTTCAGTTATACCTGCTGGTTGCCGGAGAGCATGTTACTTATTGCAGTACTGTAGCCGAGGAACCAAGCTTGGTAGACCCATATCGTGGTACAGCTACGGTTGAAGTTAGACTTAACGAATATCCGGGTTTTGTCTTTAGTCTGGATGCTTCGTATATTACGGTTGATCCGGGCGATTTACTGCGAATCAAAGTCCTGAAGCTTCCCAGCAAGACCAACGGCAAGTTGTATGCTGAGGAAGTTGAGTTGGTTTCTCAATGCCCCTAATTCCAAGCCGCTTTGTGCAATCTTCTTGCTCAAGGCGGTTTTTTCTTGTTTACGGCGCTACTTCCTTGCTACGTCTTTTAGCTGCTTGAGCAGGTTATCTTCCACTTCGATTAAATTTTCTTCAAGTCGTGCTTGTGCAAGTCTGTTGCCTTTTTCCCCAGGAACAAAGATTTCGTCTACCCCAGGAAGTTTTTTGGTTGATTTTACCTTTTCCACCATTTGTGTAACTTGTTTTGCAAATTCATCTTTGTCAACTAATAAACTTGGATCAATTATGTATATCAAGTTCCCCCAGCTATTCGCAGTATCCCCTATTCCACAAAAAGACGAGTTAGTAAGGGGTCCTGATAAAACTTGAACCATCATAGCAAGTCCTGCACCTTTGTATCCTTTATCGAATGGTCTTATCGCTCCGTCCATAGCTTTGTTTGGGTCTGTAGTGAGATTTCCTTCTGAATCGTAGGTTATGCCTTCCGGAATTGATTTGCCTGCTGTAGCGGCTTCCTTCAATCCGAACCATGCCATTGAGGCTGTAGCCATATCTAGTACGACTGGCGTGTTTTTAGTGGGTATACCTATCGCGAGGGGATTAGTTCCAAAAATCGGTTCATAAGAACCATGTGCGTTTACAGTTTCTGGTGAGCCTGCAAATATAAATCCAATGTAACCAAGTTTTGCAATCTCGTTGGCATAATAACCAATTGCTCCCGTGGATGAGGCTGTGTTGAATATTCCTACTATGCTAAATCCATGCTTCTTGGCTTTTTTAAGGGCAAGTTTCAGTGCGTGTGTCATTGCAATCATTCCTTGATTGTGCGCTCCGTCTAAAAGTGCTGACAGTTTGGTCTCTTTAGCAATTTTTATTTCACCTGATCTTGCGTCCTTGGGAATTCCTGCACCAATAAGTTTAACTATGCCTTGGTTGTTTCCGCGAAGTTGCGCATACATTAATATTTCTGAAATTACTTTTATTTCTTTGGGATTGTATCCTTGATTCTTCAAAGCTTTTTTAGCAAGACTGTGCAGTGCTGTTACTTTAATTTTCATTGTACCCTTTAACCATTTACTTAAAGCTATTTTACACTATACATGCGTACTATAATGCTTGATATATCAAAAAAATGCAGCACAAAGAGGGTCGATGTGCTGCTTGGGACATCTAACTTTCAATAACACGCATCTCAGAGAGATAATAACCATATCGTTCCAGCATTCCTGCTACAAAAGTCATGATGTTTCTAGGATCATAAACTACCATACAGATTTGCCCATGCTCTCCATCTTTGGTTAACTCCGAAACAGTTTCTGTATAAGGTGCAAAAGCCTCTTGCAATGCATCAAAGTATCCGGACTCTGGTTTAACCGGCAAGGCAATAAGAAGTCTTTTAGGGTTTCTCATGATCGCTCCTTTAATTATGGGTTTTTGGTATTCTAGATTTGGTGTATTGGGATGTCAATTTTTAGTTTTACACAGTGCCTATTACAGTCTATAATCCTGCAAATTCTTGTTTTAGGAGGTTTGCCATGTTTTTGCGGCCAAGATCCAAAAAAAGGCCCGTATTTATTGAGTATCTAATGATCTTTTTGGTGTTAGCAATCTTGTATGGTTTATTCTTGTTTGCTAAAGCCGGTTATATCAAACTGTTTACCAAAGATCTAACAATTTGCGGTACTGTAGAGTCTGCAACTGTAGTTCCTGCAACAGACGACGAAAGCCGCATGAACGTTGTTTTGGTTGGTTATCCCCAATTTGTGTTTAATGCTCCCAATCCGAAATACTTTGTACAACCGGGAGAGATTGTTTTTATGGACATAAAGTTACCGCCTGGAACTGCTATGGGAACTATCCAGGCATCCAAGTTAACTGTCTTTTCGAGCTGTCCATAAACGGAGAGTTTGATAGCTGCTGCATTTAAACCTATAACAACGACAA
>CAYNBT010000027.1:5408-8429 GCA_964396025.1 uncultured Candidatus Saccharibacteria bacterium
AAAAAGGAACTTAAGCAGTTTTTGGCTTAAAAGGATTCACTATGAGCGCTTGGACACCTTGGTACAAACAATCCAAAGAGAGTTTTGACTTGACTCCGCAACAGAAACTCTATTTTGCGATTTTAGCTTTGGGCCTGACTTATCTGATTTGCTCTTGGGTGTACACACAATTATTTGCCGAGGCAGTTAGTTACTGTGGTACCTTATCTAACCCTCCAAGCATACTTACTTCTGGCAGAACACCCTCAGTAGTGGATATTGAATTGGAAGAGTATTCGCAATACACTTTCAGGGCACTCTTAGATAACACCACGAAAGAGTACCTTACGTATCAGCGCGGCGATGTAGTTTCAATTGTGGTAGAGCAGTTGCCTGGGGATAAAAGAGGTACTGTGGATATTTTAAGCGTTTCGCGGGTAGAGTCATGTGATTTACCGCGGTAATAAAAAAAGAGCGTTTGTACAAAAAATCTGTACAGACGCTCTTATCATTTTACCCTGCAATATTTACAGAATCTCCTCAGCCTTTGTGCCAAGAAGACGATCTATAGTGGTAATGAAGTCGCGCGAGACATTGTTCCAGTTGTGACCTCGTTGGGCAACAAACCTGACATAGCCCTCCGGAACATTCTCCACAACCTCTTGGAAATTTAGCCCTACCTCTACAAGTTCCATTAACTCTGCGCGCACTTTTTCAACACTGTCATGCATGGGAACATCAATCATTAGCATCGTCCGCCGGTGATAAACGACGAGCTTAGCTAGTTGTGTCCCTGAGCTTGCCGATTTCCACTCAAAAACTTGAATATACCTAGCACGTGCAAGGATTTGAAGCGATGCACTTGCGAGCAACTCCGGGTCAATATAGCGGATTTCGTCCGGTCGTTCTTCAAGAATGTCAACTTGCGTTCGTGTTGCTACAAGTATGTCATTTACAAAGAACTCGGCTTCCATGAAACATGGTTCTGCATCTAGCCCAAAGATGTAGTAGGCATAGTGCATTAGTACACTAACTTTTTTTCTGAAGGAAGTTGCTCGGTAAAATTCAAAATCGAATCTTACGTAATAATCCATTTCTGAGTTTCCTACGCCGTTATCAAAACTTTGGGTAAACCAGCTCACCAATTCAATCGGTGTGTGATCAAACAAATCTTTACACATCAATATGGCATGTGCAAAAGCTTTCATAGCAGTGTAGGGGGTATCGAGGCGTTTCTTTAGCTGAGGAGCTTCCATTTCTTCATCCTTCCTTGTATCAAGAATTCGAGCGTAACGCTCTTGGATAATGTATGCCAAGTTTTTTGGCAGTTTAGTTGCGGTCATTATACGCAAAGTACAGCAGCGTGTCAAACTATAGGGTGATATGTTGTGTTAGTGATAGTGATAGTAATGTTCATTAAGTGACTTGGTGGCAAGTCGTCACTTCGTTCCTATTGCACCCCATCTGTCTAAGCTCGCCTGCGCTCGCTAAGTCATCTGGTGGCTATTCGCTTCGTGAGTACACTTGCTATTGCACCCCAGCTCACTAAATTCACTGCGTTCATTAAGTGATCTGGTGGGCAAGGAGGGACTCGAACCCTCACGAGATTATCCATCCCAGCGGATTTTAAGTCCGCCGCGTATACCATTCCGCCACTTGCCCGTGGATTAGAATACTTCTGAGTCTAACAGGCAACAGTATATCAGGTCGTTCGTTGTTTTTTAAGTAGCAATGCAGTTCCCTACTTGGTTTCATATTGCGGATTGATCTATGTGCATTTGAGGGATTTGGATAAAAAAATACCCCGTGTAAAAAATTTCACACGAGGTATTGGTATGAGTGGACTACTTGGTTTGCTGTACCGTAAACCCAGCTTCGGTCAGAACACTGATATCCTCAGATGTAATAGGCCGAGATCCGATAGGTCCATGTTCCCGAGCATACGCCACCAGCCTATCAAAACCTTCCAATTGTGCCAGTAAGCCCGGGTATACTTCTTCGGCAAGTCCCAAGATTTCTAGGCCGCCATCAGTGCTTTTCACAGCGTACCAGTTCTTGCCGCCGTCAAATGACCGCAAGTCCGTATGTCCTAGTTCCCATGGCCCGCCGCCTTGTCTTCGTAAATATGTGCGTTTGTAATAATCTAACTGACGTCGTAACTCTTTGTTATTGCCACGGAGGTTAAATATGACTATACCTGCGCAAGCACCCAAAAGGAACGTAACAATGAAAAGATTCCACATAGGCGTCATGACATTTCTCCTTACTAACACAGTTGATTCTGCAATCATTGTACCCTATAGGACAGTTAGAAGTCAAACTACAGGTCTGCTGTCTAGTTGTGCATCCAGCTTGTTTGTGGGCACAGGTGAATCTGTGACGATTTCATTAATAAATCTTACTTTTAATGCTTCCTCTGCTGAGAAGTTCCTTTCATAAAGGGCGTATTGAGTGAGGTTGCAACAGGAACTCCCGTGCGGGCACTAATTTCTTGAAGCGTTGTCATCCTGCTGTTTCGGGCACGCTCTAAAATCCATTCATGCCCAGCCATTATTGCGGCTGTTTCCCCATTATCAAAACGATATTGCCCCCAATGAAACATAACTTCCGCATTAGAAAGAGCCTTTCGATATTTGCAAATCTGCAAAAGTCTAAATCCATTGGATCTGGCTCTTGCCATTACAATACCTGTAAACTCTATACCGCTTTGAATCATTGCTGCTCGCATCGCTGTAAAGCAATCGTTGTTCCCTCCGTTACTGTTGATGAGAAGGGTTGCCTTTTTATGTCCGCATTTTTGAGCGAGCCAGATGCATTCCTCGACTACTTCCTTAAGCTCTGCGCAAAACTCCCCATAAACCGGAACATGCCCGGTTTTGGTGTTCCAAGGCCATATCACGAAACATTCTCCAGTCCTTAATCATCGTGAGTCTCCTGTGGCTGTCGGTAAATATATGTATAAGTAGTTTAGTGGTTGTGCTGTGATTTGGTGGCAATTCGTCGCTATGCTCCTATTGCACCCCAACTCACTAAATTCACTTC
>CAYNBT010000028.1:0-8275 GCA_964396025.1 uncultured Candidatus Saccharibacteria bacterium
CTTGTGACTTTTGTGCATTATCACATAAACGCGCTCCAGTTGCAACTATAGGATGAATATCGCGGTAACTGGTTACTCAAAAAAAAAACACCCCGAAACCTTAAGTCTCGGGGTGTTCCATTGATGTGATTCTAGCTTAATTTTTTAGACCAAGCCCAGCTGCGCAGTAGCTCTTTCTAGTCTTAAACTGTGCAAGCCCGTCATTTGTAGCAGTGAAAGTTCCACCAGTGTTGTGTTTGGAGATTATTTGCTTTAGATCTCCTCCGGCCATCTCCATACCCATCGCATCTGTGTAGTAAACATCTGTTGTGCCTGTGTTTTCCCAGTATGTAGGTCCATGGTAGGCTTCTCTTTCACAGGATCTTACATAAGTTCTGTCGTTGTTAGGAAAATTCAATGCTGAGTCGAATTCAGTAGACCATGTGTTTACTAATCTGGTGTGATTGTTTGGGTCCATCACAGAAATTGGGTCAAATACTGCTGTGGATGCAAGTGCACGCGCGATTACTTTGTTGCTTGTATTTCGAATTGTTATTCCGTTTTCCCAAATTTCGTACAATGAATCAAGTTTGCAATCAGACCCTAGTGTCATAACAGTTTTACCCTGTCTTGGATTTGCACAAATGTTGCCCACACCGCCTGTATCGGCCATAGATTGAACAAACATTTTTCTTCCGTCATTTGTGATTACTTTGTAATCAAGCGAGTGGAATCTGGTGTCATATCTTTTTACACCGCCAGTTCCCATATGGAATACGAATCTAGAGTCGTGCAAGTTAGAGCGTCCTTCATCGTTAACCTTGCCCTTGTTTGCTACAAATACTTTAAACCCCTCGTGAGCTTCCTCATGGCCGTTTGGTTCAGTTGCTGTTACCATTCTTCTTCCGATGTAACCAAACGCTACAGGTGTAGCTTTGATTTCGGCATTTGCAACAGTGGATGGGTCATCCCCATGTTCGTGTGCAAATACACATTTAGCACCAGAGGAGTTTGAAGCATCTACTGGAACAGTTTGTGGGTGCCATGTTCTATATAGTTTTCCGTCGTCACCGGTTACTACATATCTATCATGAATTTGAGTTGTACATGTTCCAAGAGTGTCAGCAGCAACTATTCCCCAGATTGCACCTGTTTGTGTAGGTGTAGGCGTGGGTGTTGGAGTTGAAGTTGGAGTAGGCGTTGGGGTTGGCGTAACGCTTGGAGATGGTGTAGGAGTAGCCGTAGGTGTTGGAGTTGGAGTTGAAGTTGGAGTAGGCGTTGGGGTAGGTACAGCACTGTCTGAGTAAGCTATCACAAGTTTTGGAGCTGTTGTACCTGCTGCAAAGAACGTTTTTCTACCAAATGCAGGGCCGTCGCCTTTGGCAACGAGTGTAACAGCATTCATTGTAGCTTCTGCTGTTTGTAGTTCTTTAACAACATCAGTAACTTCAAACATGTACTTCTTTTTTCCTACCCACTTTGTGTTCTCTGCAACTATTTTTGAATTATTTGTAAGCGATAAAGTTGAAAAATCGGTGCTTGCTGTAAACGGGTTGATTACGGCTGGCATTGCGCCTTTAATAGTGAATCTAGTGTTAATCCACTGGGTTTGATTCGCTGTTAGCGCTAAATGGGCAGAGGTTATAACTGCCGTTGCAGGTAATGGGGCGCCCTTGAATGTTGCACCAAAATAGGATTTGTCAGCGGTTTCTCCTGTACCAATCCAGGCTGTGCTTCCTTGTGAAATTTTGTTTGCATCCTGATTGGCAATACTGGTGTTAGACCCAAGACTCCATTCTACAGTGGTTATTGCTTGCACACTGCCGTCATTTGAGTTTTGTTTTTGGAGATATGTTACTCCACTCGCCGCTAAACCTATAATTCCTAGAACGAGAACAACAGCAATTGCGCCAATGCCATTCTGGTCCTTTAATTTAATATAACTTTGATTTCTCATTAGATAGCTTTCAACTTTAAACTTTGTAATACTTCTATTAAGACTAACATAATTTTTTTCATGCATACATACTCTTGGAATATTGTGTTTATTCATATATGTTAAACTTCTCTAGTGCTAGTGCTGTTGCTAAAGAAGGCTGTCTTCAAACTTACTCCTTATAAACTCGAACTCTTATTGTTTTTGGTTTTTGCTGTCCTTCTGTACAAAATAAATTTTAGCTTGGATTATGATGCTGACTTTTATTATATGAAAGAAGACATTTACTATGAATATATCGCCGCTAAACAGCTTCAAAACAAGGAGAATCCATACAACAGGATTTTAGAAGGGAATATGGTGGAAAATGACAAATACGCCACTCAACTGCCTTTGTACTTCTACTCCCTTGCCTACTTAAGAAAAGTATCTTTAGATGACTTTAGCGGCTTTATTGAAAATTTCAGAAATATCTTGTTTTGGTTTCATTTGGCTGGTGGAGTTGCTATCTATGCGTTTTTTAGAGCGCGTTTTCAAAGGCTGCTTGGAGTTTCGGCAGCAGCATTCTATGTATTCAATGTTTGGAGTCTAAACAGTTTTATTTACTTAAAACAAGACATGATTGCAATAGCGTTGCTTCTGGTTTCATACAATCTTTTTACTTCCAAACGCTATAGATGGATTTCATACATTCTGTTTGGTTTGTCACTAGGGATAAAACATATAGGAGTTTTTGTGTTTCCACTGTTCCTTACACCAATAGTTTTTAAGGAGGATTCGCCAAGAATATTCCTCAGAAATATGTTCTTGTTTGTACTTACTATTTTGATACCTACATTACCCCTATTTATCGACAATCCACAGAGCTTTATAAACTCTATGCTTTTTAGTCTTACTAGAGAGCCTTTTAGTTCAGAGATTTTGTTTGGGTATAGCGAACTGTTAGTTAACTACAATTCAGCATTTGACACAGGCACTCTAGCTCAGCAAATGTTACCAAGATTGCCTTTGCTGATAGCAACACTTCTTTGTTTTCTGCTCTTAGTGTTAAAAAAAATTCCTCGAGCCACATTTATGTTTTTGTCGGTTCTAGTGTTTGCAATATTCAATCCAGTGATATTCCCTCAGTATATTACGTGGGTTATTCCGTTAGGATTGTTGGCATTAAGCGATCTAAATCACCCAGAAGTTAACAGCCGTTTGTGATAATCTTTATTTGTGAATTTGTTCAAATTTCTCAACAAACAACTACTTGTTCTCATTGTCATGACAGCAGCGTTACGGTTGATCAATCTTGGCTACTCTGACTATATTCAAGATGAAGTAACTACGTTTTTCTATTGGAATGGTCAAAAAAACACATCGATGTCTCCATACGATTTTTTGCTAAATGAGCAAAAAGGCCCATTGCAAATTATTGTGGGATTCATACCTTTTACTTTAGTTGGTAACTACTCCAATACCCTTGCTCAAAGAATTCCGTTTGCACTGTTTGGTATAGCTTCAGTGATAATGTTTTACTTTACAGTTGAGAAATTAACCAAAAACGTAAGAATAGCCTTTCTGGCAAGTTTCTTATTTAGTACGAATGGGCTAATCCTGGCGTATTCACGGATTGCGCAGTACCAAAACTTACTTTTCTTTTTCACTTTTGCATCTCTATACTACTTCGCAGATTTTTTGAATACAGATACTTCGAAAACAAGGCTTTTTAGAAGTAGTGTTCTTGGGTCAGTATTGTTTGCTATAGCTTTTTATGCACACTGGTATGCAGTATTCATACTGGTGCCAATTGCATGGATTTTTGTAACTTTCTTCCTAAAGGGAAATTACACTTTGCAACTTAAAATACTTTTAGCGTTTTTAAGTGCTGTTTTTGCTCTTGCGTTAACCCTCCCATACTACATACCCTATATCGAAAATCTTTCCAGCAATACCAGAAACACTGCCTATGTTGAGAATATTTTAGGAAAAGGTGCTCCATTCTCAACAAGGACAGACCTAAAGCAATTTTTACTTTACAATCCGTTTTTGGTATATCCACTTTATGTGTTATTTGGTTTGTTAGGCATTTATGCTTCCCGCAAGAATATTGTGTTTATGGTTTGGTTTGCTGTTGTATGGCTTTTCTTTAGATTTTTAGTTTCATACACCGGTCTGCATTTCTACAATATCTTTATTCCCTGGATTGCTCTGGTTGCATATGGCATAAATTATGCATTGGAGCAACTGGATTCTAGCAAGTCAAACAGGGCAGCTATTGCTTTGACAATATGCGTGTTAGGTTTCTTGTTTTTGCAAAGCTATTTGCTCTTTGTTGACCATAAAAAAGAATATCCCATGCAGCAAGAAACAATTCTATTTTTTAAGACCAAAAAGTATACGCATCAAGATAATTTACGCCATAAAACAGGCTTTCCACTAAAAAGATACTGGAAGGAAATAAATGAATATGTGAATAAACAAAATGCAAAAAGCGCAATCAAGTACGGATACTATACAAATGAAGACAAAGGCATTGCAAGAATCTACATGGATACAGAAGCAAGCATGGGCGATAATATCTATCTGATCGGCATCAAAAACCCTTACTCTATGGCATTTGATAGGAAGTTTCCTCAGTTTAAAAACAAGGTGACTGTGCATGAAATTGAGAATGATTATGGCGAAAGTGTAGTAAAGATATACCGTGTAGATAAAGAAAAAAATTAAAACCCAGAGCACTCTATAAGACCATCAGGAGTACTCTGGGAATTGTTAGTTATAAACCCTAACTTCTGAGCCTAACAAAACAGAACCAATACCGCGATTGACAAAATACGTACCAAATACAACACCTTTCTCGGTTCTGCGATAAGTAGCAAGTGTTCTTAAAGGCTCTTTACCCCTTGCCAAGGTTTCTTGATCAAAAGTTGTGATTGGGCATCTCACGCATTGTTTCACCGCCTCCATGTATACATTCCTGACACCAATCAGCGATAGCCCGTCTTCTCCGTATGGAGTACATCCACTTAGCACAATGTTTGGTCTGAATCTTTCCATCCCGATATGTAGCTGCATTCTGCTGTTTAGATCGTCAAGTGATTCTTGAGAAATTACAAGTAATGGATATCCATCCGCAAAAGCCACTTGACCATCTCCACGTTTAGTTTTTCTTATCTCGTCATCGGGCATACGTACAATTTTGTACTTACCCTTTCTTTCACGGTAAAGATATTCTGTGATCCATTCCGCTGCAGCTTCTCCTTGATCTTGGGCTAGTATATGTGTTTCCCAAACCTGAACATCTTCAAGTTCTTGCTCACAGCCTTCAAGAGGTAGGTAAAGTTCTGGCATATTGGGAGCTGTAAGCACTAAGTCGTTGGTTTCAAAATATGGTTTAATCAAACACATTGATCTGAGACCAATACCCAGACCTCTATCCCCGCGTTGTGCAACAAACATACCTGAGTTGTCAACCACTGCCCACTGACGATCGAATCTTATGCCTGTTCGGGTAACTTCTGCCCGTTGTAGAGATACACCTCCAGCAGATTTTAACGGGTAGCAGTATAGACCAGCAATTAGTATCATCTCGCTCTCCTTGTTGTGAGTTTTAAACAGTTTTTTGCATTATATACTCTTCAACAAAAAAGGGCATCGGATTTTGTTAAACCTGATGCCCAATAAAACTACTCTAGTGCAGTTGAGCTACAATGCTTTAATGCAGCTCGTAGATCAGCTAGGCGTACAACAACAAGATCGCCGTGTTCAGAAGGTTCAAAAAACAGCCAAACTTGCGTATAACGCCTCAGAAAAGCAAATGGAAGGGACCTTCTAGGCTTAGAGTATATCCATTTCAAAGCACATGGCTGTTCAAAAGCATGTAGTTTACTTGATAAACGCAACGCTGTGGTAAATTCGGCAATCGGCACAATAGCTACCGTTACTTCACCGCTAAGAAAGTGTGCTGTAAGCTTCAAGTTATCTGAATCGTGATTCTCAACTTCTAACTTCAACGCATTATTACTCGGTTGAATTGTGTACATGTCAATCTCCCTTTATCGCCAATATAGATGCATTTTATGCAAAGGTGACGCTACTGTCAACCTATAGTTGAAATCACTCTTATTACATGCTAACATTCGGTAAATCGAACAGTGCCTTAGCAAAAAGGAGAAAATCATGTCAGATCCATTTGACACAATACCCGACACATATGTGCAATACTACCCCGATAATCTGGACGCGTATTTGGAATTACTTGATACATGTGGAACAGGACGTCTAAAAGTGGGTTCATACAAACTAAATGTGCCCTTGAAATGCATAAAAATCGCTACGGCAGACATTTGGTACTATCTGGCTACATTGAAAGTTGTATTAGGTAGAGAAAGATTCAACACTGGTGTTGGCGTATGGTACTGGGATGTTGTTCTTACAATGGTTGATTGTGTCTATCTGAGCGACACGGAAGTTAGGCAAGCTCTGTGGATATTAAAGCAACTGTTAACTGCGTATGATTTTGATCCTCTGAAGAATCCTCATACAGACGCCTACAAAGTCAAATGTATCTTTAGTGATTTCTGGAAATTAAGAAAGAATGGATCCCTAGACTTTGGAGAAGTTCCTACTTGGGATGAAGTAACTGACACTGCGGTTAAATACGCGTAGTTCGTTTATACAAAAAATAAAGACCTTCAATGCTTTGAGCAACGAAGGTCTTTTTATGTACGTCCCTACTTCTTGAGTAACAGCTTCAACTGTTTCACTGCTTTATCCCAGCATTCCGGCAATTCAGCTTTGGTAAAGGTTGTTTCTCCCTCAGGCGGTCTTGCCGTTACAAACACTACATGCGGTTGATAGATCTCTCTTATCTTCTGCACTGCATCAACACCATTCATGATAGGCATGTCTCTGTCTGTAACAATCAACTGCGGCCTATGGTTCAAAGCAGCTTCCACAAGTTCTTTACCATTTGTTACCAGAAAGATAAGTACCGCCAACTTCTTCGATTAAGTTAGTCAGTACTCTCTGCCAGCGTTCATGATCTTCTGCAATTACAATTTCCACCGTTTCTTCTTTGCGGACCCCATTTGTGCCTCACCCCCTTGTGTTGCGGATTTTCCCAATCTTATCTTAGGTATGCTCAAAGTCAAATACTAACAATCCCCCACACAATCATGTTAAACAGAAAGTGTGCAGCAATTGAAGCAAGCACTCCGTCTTTGTCTAGCAGATACCAGTAAAGCATCCCGCTCAGCCAGTGAGAAGATATGCCTATATATGTCCAAATATCTGGATTTGCAAATCGCCCTACATGAATCATGCCAAATGCCAACCCAATCCCTACTGCAGCTAATACATTCATCCGTTCTGCCCAGATACTTGGCCTGAAATACCTGATTGTAAAAAGTATTAGCCATGGCACTATCCTAAAGAGCAATTCCTCAACAAAGGCCACACGAGCATAATGAGTCAATGCACTAGAAATCTCTATACTGATGTTAGCTTGATATGTTGCAGTTGAATCTGGTAAAAAAGCCCGAATCAAAAAGAACAAACCAAAACTTAGTGCTACCACGGCCGGAACACTGCTTCTCCAAATGCGCAGAAACCTGAACTCTAGTGCATTATGACTAGGTTTTAAGTAGTACTTTATTGAACTCTTGAGTGTTGAAAAGCATATTGCCACTAAAACTGTTCCTAGGAACAAGAAAATGACTCTAGTAAGCATGCGGCATGGTCCTCCATTTCAGGTTGAGTGTTTCATCAGCGGCCATGTATTATAGGGTACAGAGTGAGTGTGGTCAAACTTAAGTTTTGCAAGGCGGTAGTAGGTATAATCTGACTTATAAAAATGAAAAACCCCTCTAGTTTGTTGTAGAGGGGCTTAAAGCGGTTAATTTTCAACTACATTCCAATGCATTCGTCGAGTAGCGCGAAGTCTACTTTTCTCGTACCCAAGTGATCTAGTGCCGCAATCCAGTTGATAAACGATGCTTTATCTTCCCACCGACTGTACATATCTAAAGCGAACTCTTTAGTCAATGGGTCCAACCGCACTAGTGTGCCATTTGGATACTTGTGCTCCTGAGTAGTAAATTCGATTGACCAGCGTATGCGAAAGGAAGATGGGCCTATCAGTTCGTCGTCCAGATGCACCGCCACGCTAACTACCTCACGGTTCGATGGATCCATCACCAAAAGAAGTGTATGTTGCACGCCATCAGTGCTGTACACGAGCAATTGCCCCTTTGTGATGGAAAACTGCTTAACAAACAAAAGTCCATCTCTGCGCATCAGAAGAATAAGCGCACCAATTAGGCATGGATATACAACAAGAGGAAACGGGAACTTTACAAATCCTACTGTTGCATA
>CAYNBT010000029.1:0-8110 GCA_964396025.1 uncultured Candidatus Saccharibacteria bacterium
GAGTTATCTTCTTGTCAATAATCAACAAGTTATGGCACCAAAGCCTCTATAAAGGTAAACTAAGGCTATGCATATACTAATAGACATAGGTGGAACAAACACAAGAATCACCAGTTCTCAAAACTTAGAAGGTTTTAGTGAGCCTGTTGTTTTGAGCACACCCCAAAACTACAGTGAGGGAATTCAGGTCATTACTTCAACAATCACAGAAATTTGCCCAAACAAAAAACTGATTGATGGCGTCGTAATAGGACTCCCAGGCGTGTTGAACGAGAAAAAGTCAAAATTACTAAAATCACCCAATTTGCCCGATTGGGAACAGAAACCAATTTACAAAGATTTGATGATGTTTATCGGAAAGGAGCCAATGCTCGCAAACGATTCGGCACTTGCAGCTTTAGGCGAAGCTCACTTGGGAGCCTCCAAAAGTGCACATATTTCTACATATATCAACTTGGGCACCGGTGTTGGCGGCGCAAGAATAGTGGACGGCGAAATAGATCACGCTATTTTTGGCATGGAACCGGGGCATATGCTTCTTGGGGATGGAGTAGATATAGAAACCAAATACAAACACGCTATCCAACATAAGGACTTGCGAGCATTGAGCGAGATTGTAGCCATTTTATTGGTAAACACCACACTAGTTTGGTCTCCTGAGGTTATCGTATTTAATGGAGGCCTAACTAAATCGGAATTGTTCTCATTGCCCAAGATTACTCAAATGTTTACACAAAAACTGAACATGTTCCCTCAAAAACCAAGACTTGTATTAAGCGTTCTAGGAGAAACTGCTGGGCTATTTGGCGCAATGATTTATGCAGGAACAAACAAGAAATAACTTATTGAAAGCAATCGCAAACCCCATCTTTTTAGTAATTCTCATTACGGGAATCGGTATGCTTTTGCGACTTTACAAAATAGACTTCGGTCTACCACAAAACTTTATGGCCGACGAACCCGAATTTGCCGAACTTGCTATCAGGTACACATACGAAATCAAAAGCATAATCGCCCATAACGATTTCTATAAACTTATTCCTATTTCATATGTGTATGGAACTTTTCCAACCTACTTATTCACTGCAGTGACAATGCTTTTTAGTAAATCAGCAAATATACTTGGGATTGCTTTTGATAAAACCACACTTTACATAATGCTACGAATCGTTAACGCTACATTGGCTAGCCTAATTATTCCTCTTACTTACTTCATAGCAAAAGACTTATTCAACAGGCGCGCAGGAATACTTGCGACATTAACTGTAGCTTTAAACTGGAAACTGATCGCGCATGCCCACTATATAAACGCAGACACAATGATCACATTGTTAATCCTTGGAACAATTTGTTTGTTAATTCGTTTCTTTAAAGAAAAAGACAAAACCGGCTATCTCTACGCCGCAGCATTGCTCTTTGGCTTTGCTGTAGGAACAAAAGTCACGGTGCTAATTTCATTACCTGCGCTTTTTTATCTTTTTATAGCTAAGAAAGCACCGCGGGAATTACTAGGCTTCTGTTTTATTGCGGCAGGAGCTTTTATGATCTCCAATCCGTTCTCGTTTATCTTTATTCAGGATTTCTTGCTAAGGATTATGGCATTCCAATCAAAAGAAGCCGGCCTTGTGTTTGATTCAATAGATCAAAACACTTTCAAATATTTATCTGCGCTAGAATACATCTTAACACTACCTGCTTTGATTATAGCGTTGTATGGAGTACTCTCAACTGTGAGAGCCGGAGTAACCAAAACACACGTCTTTTTATTTATCAACATAGCAACGTATTTAGTGTTTTTCTCGTTAGGGGAAAGACGTGTAGATAGATGGTTACTCCCATTAATCCCACTGTTTGCCATCTACATGGGATATGGGATCAGTACTGCAGTTAAGAAAAAACCTCTTTCAGGGTACGCACTAGCAATAATTTTAGTTCTGGCTCACCTGATACCCACAGTAGCACTAACCGAGCAATACCAAGAATCCACACCAAAAGGCCAAGCGTACTACTGGCTTCAACAAAAAATGAAGATAACAGACACAGTCTTTGCGGTTACGGAAGAAGGGCTAGATCCCCTAAACAAACTCAATAATAGCCATGTACTGCAATTGAACGTTTATGAATCGGAAGGGGCTCAGTATGTCTACCCTCCAAATCCACGCTGCTTTGATTATGTAGTACTAGCATCTAAACCTCTAAAGAGTATTCAACAAAATGTAGTAAAAATGAAATTCCCTTTTTATGCCGAAAAATGGAGTAAGTTTACAAACACAGTCACAAATGAGAAAGAATTTGCGCTACAAAAAGAATTCGTTCTTAGCAAACCAAACTACATAGAGCTTTCCGACGTGTTTATCTACAAACGACGTGGAGAGCTTCCTAAGGAATGTGCAATTTACTAAGACCGCAGTATCAATACTGCAGATATCACTACAGGTAATCGCGCAATCTTTTGCTTCTGGAAGGATGTCTTAACTTTCGCAACGCCTTAGCTTCAATCTGCCTTATTCTTTCCCTTGTAACGCCAAATTCTTTGCCTACTTCCTCAAGAGTTCTGGAACGACCGTCTTTTAAACCAAAGCGTAACTCAAGAACACGGCGCTCTCTGGGATTAAGCGTATCTAGTACTTCGGTGATATGTCCTTTTAGTAATTCGTGGCTGGCAGAATCAAAAGGCGACAGAGTTGTGTCATCCGGAATAAACTCCTTTAGTCTGCTGTCTTCTTCTTTACCCACAGGAGTCTCTATCGAGGTAGTATCCTGAGAAATCTTAACGATCTCTCGTGCTTTTTCAACTTCGATTTTCATTATTTTGGCAACTTCTTCGGGCTTTGGAGGTCGCTCCAGCTCTTGCTCAAGTTTGCGAGCAATTCGCTTGTACTTATTCATTGTTTCAATCATGTGAACAGGAATACGAATTGTTCGCGCTTGGTCGGCGATTGCTCTAGTAATGGCTTGGCGAATCCACCATGTAGCATATGTGGAAAACTTAAAGCCACGTCTCCAGTCAAATTTCTCAACTGCACGCATTAAACCAATGTTACCTTCCTGAATAAGATCCAAGAACGAAAGCCCCCTACCCATATATCTCTTTGCAATAGACACAACAAGTCGAAGATTGGCTTGTGTTAATCTTTTTTCTGCAAACTCTGCTTGGGCATTTGTAACGCCTTTTGAAAATTTCTTGATTTCTTTTATGTCAGAAGGCTTAAATTCAAGCTCTTTAGCAATGTCTTTTTCGGTCGCTTTTCTGCCTAATTCCTTAGAAAGCTTTTTTTCTACTTCTGCAATCTTCTTGGTTTCGGCTTTTTTCGCATAGTCTATCTCTTCAAGTGCAGTTAACAAGTCCACTTTGCCGATTTCTCGTAGATACATTCTTACCGGGTCAGAAGATACAGTTTTGTCTAATTTGATTTTTGACAAGTCCACATCGTCTTCGGATTTTAGTTTCTCGGCTTCTTCAACTGATTCGGTATCAAACACATCAATTCCGGCTTCAAGCAATTTCTCGTAAAGGGAATCGAGCTTTTCAATATCCTCTTCTGCTTCCGGAAATATTTCTAGTATCTCAAGTTGAGTGAGATAACCTCTTTTTTTACCTTGTGTGATTAATTTTTTTAAATTTGATTCAACACTTTCGACTTTTTCTTTTTTTGGTGCTTTAGGTGTTTTTGGCATAGTTTAATTCAGCTTCTTAGTTAACTCCGTAAACTTATTAGATAAATCCTTCAAGGCTTCCTTGTTATTCTCTAACTCAGCCTGCTTAATTTTTGCTGTCAAAACCTTTAGATCTCGTTTCAAAGTGTCGCCCTTAGTACGTTCAAAAGCGTTGGAAAGTTCACGAGAGAACTTTTCCGGGGAATCCAACACGCCTTCCAGATCCCATAAGTACAAATCATTAACTAGCTGCTTAATATTACCATTAAATCTTTCGGCAAAGTACTTGATTTCGAACTTACGCTTTCTTCCCGTTAAATACTCTTTAAGTGAGATAAAAATCTCTTGTAAAGCTGGGTCTATAAAGTCCCGCTGTCCTAGCTTATACACAAAGGTTTGCGCAGTGTCAAGATCTGCCTTTAGTAACAACGCCAAAAGGTATTCTGCCAAAGTCTTTTTACTATAAGAATTTGGTGCAATTTCCTTAACTTCCTCAGAAGAAAATGTTACCTCTTTAGCCGTTTTCTTATGAGCAAACAGGTCTTTAACAACATTCTCGGTTATACCAACCAACCCTGAAATCTTTTTGACATAATAATCTAGGGTGACTGGGTCGGAAATTTTGTAAAAAAGCGGGAGAAGGTCATCAATTACTTGTCTTTTCCCATGTGCTGTAGATAGGTCGTATTTTTTGACAGTGGCAGAAATAAAGAAATCGTACACAGGCACACCTGATTTCAAGGCATTCGCAGCCTCTAAAGCATCCGCGTTCAAGTATTCATCTATATCTTTGTACTTTGGAGGTATTATGGCCACTTTTAGGTTAAATTTTTCCTTTTCAGCTAAGTCCACCGCTCTAAACACCGCATTGATACCTGCCGAATCGTTATCGAAACAAAATGTGAGATCCTGACTATATCTACCAAGTATTTTCAATTGAGAAGAGGTCAATGCAGTTCCAGAAGAAGCAACCACGTTTTTTATTCCGGCTTGGTGACAACTTATAACATCCATTTGCCCTTCCACAAAAACGGCTCCTTCTCTTTTAATCTCAATGCGCGCCTTATCTAAGGCATAAATATAATCGCTTTTGTGGAAAGCTAATGTCTCACTGGTGTTAAGGTATTTAGGCTCTGCTCCTGAAGGGGTGCGTCCTGTAAAACCTAATATTTTACCGTCAATATCCATAAGCGGAAACATCACGCGATCATAAAAACGATCTATAAACCCTGTGCTGTTACTACGCTGAACAATCACACCTGCAGCCAACATGTCTTGAACGCTGTATTTTTTCTTGCTCAAGGCATTAAATAGCACATCCCATGCTCTTGGGGCGTAACCTATTTTGAAATCCTTGATTGTCTGATCGGTAAGTTTTCGAACTCCTTTAACATACTTAAGAGCTTCCTTGCCAAGAGGATGCTTTAGAAGAATGTAATGGTAGAGTTCGGCGGCGAGATGATTAATCTCAAAAATTACGCTCTTTTTGGCTTTATTGGGATCCTGGTGTGTTTTTTCAATTTTTATTCCTGCACGGTCTGCAAGCTTTTGCAACGCCTCCGGAAAGTCCACACCTTCTATTTCTTGAATAAAAGAGAATACATCCCCAGCTTTATTGCAACCAAAACATTTATATATTTGCAGCTCAGTAGAAACCATAAATGAAGCTGATTTTTCAGAATGAAAAGGGCAAACGCCCTTGTAATTACGTCCAGCCTTTTTCAATTCCAAATAGGAGCCTATTATATCGGCTATATTGGTAGCTCTTTTTACTTGTTCGATAGAATCCATAACCTAAAAGTATTATACAGGCTATAGCAACGGGCTTGACTAAAGTTTTTTAAAAAAGAAAACCCCGATCATTCTCTATAGAACAATCGGGATTATGATTAGCGCTTTTTTTTCTTCTTTCCCTGGCTCTTTTTACTAAGCAAAAGGGCGTTTGTCCAAGTCACAGTAACAAAGTAACTAATGTACACAACAAGCAAATAGTAAAAATACGCTATAGAAGTGTGAAGCAACCTGTTACTTACTAGCGACGCAAACGACACGAAAACCGCCAGAAAGCTAAATCGGAACAGCAACCTGAAGGTAGAATATTTACCATTTGCCGCACTCACAACAAGCAAGCCGAGAACTATGCCAACAAATAGCGTAAACATAACGCCAGCACCGGTAAAATCAGACATTATCACCCGCCTTTGTGGAAGACTGCAACGTTCTTCCAAAGTAGTGAATCATTGCTGCAATAAACATCACCGTGCCCGAAAAGAAGCACAGGTAAAAACTAAGTGTTGGAAAGTCGAGTACGCCAATGAGCAAACACGACAAATACAAGCTAAATGATGCAAGAATTTGAAACTCTAGAGCATCCTTTTGAAGTAACATAGAGGCTAGCGCAAACAATCCGGCTGCTATCATACTATGCACCAAAATTACCAACAGTAATGACGAAAATAAGTCGAACTCTTGAGTACCAAGCATAACGGTAAATAGAGTTTGCATTTACACCTCACAGATATGGATTTGTGATAAGTATATCACACTATGGGATTGCTTAATGGTGGGGAAATATCCTCTTTATAGCCTTCTGCCTGCAACTTAAACGCCTCCGCATATTTTCCTCCTAGGCGCATGAGTTCTTCATGAGAACCTTCTTCAACGATTTGTCCATCGTCCAAAACAATAATGCGGTCGGCATTTCGCACTGTAGAAAATCTGTGTGAAATAATTATCACTGTTTTCCCTTTAAAAAAGTCGTAAATTCTTTTGAAAATATTGTATTCAGACACAGCATCTATGGAAGCAGTTGGTTCATCAAAAATAATAAGGGGTGCGTTTCTATAAAAAAATCTTGCAATCGCTAGTTTTTGCCACTGCCCTGTAGAAGGCCTTACGCCACCTTTTATCTTTTCACTCAAGATTTGCTTAAAACCTTTGGGATACTTTTCTATAAAGTCTTTGGCATCAGCAGCTTCTGCGGCAGCTATGATTCTTTGTTCGTCAAATGGAACGCTTGTTCTTCCAACATAAATGTTTTCCTCCGCAGTAAGTTGAGGATGGGTATTGAAGTCTTGCCATAAAACACCCATGTTCTCGTAAAGAGAATCAATTCTCAGCGAGTTTAGGTCTAGACCATTTATCAAAATTTGACCTCCATCCGCCTTGTAAAAACGTGCGATCAATCGAACAAGCGTAGTCTTTCCAGCACCATTGTGACCAACAATTGCTACTTTCTCTCCAGCCTTGATATTCAAATTTAAATCCTCAAAAACAAATTTTTTTGCATTCGGATATTTAAATTTAACATTCTGTAACTCAATGGAAGGTCCACTTTCTAGCAAAGGGAACTCCACTGTACCGTCTTCTACTATGGGAGGCATATCAAACAATCTATACATGTCCTTAAATCTTAGAGACGATTCCATTAAATCATTGAGAATCTGCGTCACATAACTGATTGAACTGTTAAATGAATTGATACTGCGCACCCCAAAAGTTAATTGTCCTATGGTTAGTTTGTCTTTAAGCACATCTAGGAAAAATGCGGCGTAACTTGCGTATAAAACCAAGTCTCGTAAAAACCCAAAAGAATGCGAAACGGCTCTCCACTGTAACGAAATACCAATTCTGGTCTTAATAGCCCAAGTTTGAAAATCCATGTACTTTTTTTCAAAAAAACCGTAGGCGTTGATAATGCTTATTTCATTCAGAGTTCGAACATATTGAATATCGGCAATCGAATCGTTAGAAATACGAGAATCCTCTGTGGTTTCGTAATCAAATTTGTATGCCTTCACACGCATCTTTTTGTCAAAGAACACATATGGTGCATAAAAAAGAATAATCAAGAGTCCAAAAAGAGGCTGCACTTTAAAAACCAGAACTGCTGCAAAGACAAAGCGTACAAACTCACTAAGTAAATCCATAACACTAAAGTAATATGGAACAATTTCCCCCAAATAATCCCTAGATCTATAAATTTTGTCGTTTACATCGGGCTGTTCGAGCGTCTGAATACCAAGTCTTTTAAGCTTGAGAGTAAAAATCTGCCTAACCAAAGGCCTCACACCTGTACGCAAGTATATCTGCGAATAACTTCTTACAAAAGAAATCGTTGTTTCAGCAATGTTGTAACCAATTAATATAAGAAGTACCGGAACAATATCCTTTAGTGATTTACCACCAACTTTCTGTAAATTAATCAAAAAATCAATTATCCACGCGTATATGTAGGCATAGACAAGATCATTTAGTTTCGATACTGAGGACGAGACTAGAAAAAGGCTGGCATTTACGGGATAAAGTTTGAAAATTAAGCCAATATTCCATTTTGTGATATTCACAAATTCCCTAAACGTCACTCTTTGATAATCAGAAACACTTTGTGATTGAAAAGTTGGTTCTTGTTTGGACATATTTTTGTACAGGGAACGCAAATATTATAGCAGAC
>CAYNBT010000030.1:0-3396 GCA_964396025.1 uncultured Candidatus Saccharibacteria bacterium
ATCTTTGGCGCATTGGCAAACAGATCAATGTTGAGTTTAAAAAGCTAGGAGAATTACAAGGAGTGCTACAAGATACATACTCCCCCATCCCAAAGTCCAAGCTAAGAGTATAAATGCTTGATTATAGTTTCTTTCCCAAAAAAGTACTCCGGCTTTTCCAAGTACTAACAAAGAAGTTATCACTGCAGAAATCACAAAAAGCAGTAACATTATCACCGGAGCAATAAATTCAGGAATTCCATTGTTAAAAACTCTTTCTACATTGTAAAAAAAAGCCGCAATAAGTCCTATATAACACACTAGTCCGGTTGCTTGGAGGAAACCGAGAAAAGGAGCTGATGGGTTTTTGAGCATATACTGATTTTACCACCATTCAACTGCTAGTTAAACGCGTAGTACTTCATTTTTGACATTTCATGCGCTAGTATCAGCTATATATGATGCTGTGGTTAAGAAAATTAATTATCTACATCAAAGAATACAAATCTTTTATTGTGTCGGCATTTTTGGGAGCTCTGATGCTACTGTTGGCGTATCCAATTCAAAAACGCATAGATTATTCATACTGGAGAAAGCAGGAGTTACAGCAACAATACATAAGGTTATACGATCGAAAAATCAATTTGATTGACGAGTTTAATACAACTCTTAATATGTATTTACTTTGTTCAAAACAAGATTCCAGTGATAGTCTAAATTGTTACAGAAGCAATAAAGCAAGATTGCGCAGCTTAGTGTTACAAATCAAACTGTATTTTGGGTCAAAGCTTTCAACAGATATAAACGATTTTGAAGCAAAAGTGAGTAAATACGAGGAAAATATTTTAACATTTGAGCAAGAACAACAGTACACTGAATTGCTTAACATCGGAGAAAAACTTACTCAAAAAATGTACGATAATCTTGTTGAGTGATTAAAATTTTCTACTATCGTACGCCCAATGCAGAATTGCTTGTCTCTGTTTTCTTCTGCAATCCAAATCATTCTCAAAGCAGTTTTTCTTTACTTGTGAAATATGTCTCCTTAGTGCTGTCCATCTCTTTATTTGCCTTTCATCTTCCAAAGGTATCCTTCTACCCATGAAATATCTGCAATACCATTGAAACCACCCTCGCGGGTCTTCCTGATAAATCCAACCTTTTTGTTGCCATACCTTTAGAGGTTGAGAAGCGTTAACTCCAAAAAAGTTCAGCTTTGGGTCATGGAATTCGTGGCATAATTTTGCGTTTTTAAACCAGTCGGCAGGAAATTCCTCTGTACAGTCAGTCATGTATTTACCACCAAAAACACCTAACTCCAGCATTTCCTTGGGAGATAGTTCAGGTTTGAAAGTTGAAGCAAAGTTAGATCCAACCGGTTCCACCAGTTCGTAACTATAGTCAATTTGCATTAGATCATTAACAAATACAGTTTTCATGTTTAAGGACTAGTCTGCTAGTACTCCCAATTTCATTGCATTGAGCAAGAACATAGGTTTTTCGTTTCCACCGTGGGCACCCTCAAAGGCACTTGTGCCGTCCTTGCCGCAGATTAGCGCAATTTTTTCTGAACCGCCTTTATGTTTTGGTGCATATTCAGTTAAATCATAAACAATTCCGTTTATAATGGTCCAACAGCTAGCCAACGAGTTATGCTTTTTCACTTCATTTATTGTTAGTGTATCTTCAGCATTAGTATCTGATTGTACTATAATGTCGTTCACTGTTGATTTAAAAGCCTCAACATTAGGTGAACCATTTCTGTTATACAGATAAAAAAATGCGGCACCAGCTTGACCAAGAAATACAATTATAAAGACAGCTCGTTTCATGATTTCCTTTCAAGAATAATTTGCAAGCAATATTATATATGTTTGCGTTTGATTGGGCATTCAGCTAATTTAATCAGCATGTCTATTGACAACTGCTACAACTAAGTGTATTACTTGTAGTATGTCAAGTAAAGAGCAACAACGCGTAACTATATTTATCAATCCTTCTATCGCCCTGCAAGCCAGAGCCCAAGCAGTGATTGAAAAACTCACGCTTACATCACTTATAGAAAAAGCACTACTCGCCTACTTGCCTAACGAAACAGTCATCAAAAAGGCTGATATTAAAGAACCCGTCAACCGGCAATAACCCTCAAAGTTACCACTATATTGATTTCGAATGTAATGATTTTTAAATTGAAAGAAGGTGTTAAGAATGACAGAAATAACAAAAGAAACGTTAACTACTCAAGGTAATGATACTAATGCAGTGTTAAATAATCCAACAGGCAAGGAAAGTAATCCAGTAATGGCTACACAGGTAAAAACTGCGGCTACCAGCACCCAAACTATAGAGTATACAATTTACTTTTTATTTGGACTACTCGAGGTGTTACTAGTTTTCAGATTGATATTTAAGTTGGCAGGAGCTAGCGCTGCTAGCGCTTTCGTCAATTTAATATACGCGCTAACAGGTGTATTTATGTTACCTTTCGAGGGCATATTTCGTAGAGGAGTTTCACAAGGATTGGAGACAAGCTCCATACTAGAGCCAGCAGCGTTAGTAGCGTTGGTTGTATACGCTTTTGCTTCATGGGGAATCGTTAAATTCATCCATATAGTATCTGGTGAGAAACAACAGGGCTAGTGTTAGTCACTGAGTTTTTTAGTTATCAATTTTGGAGGTGATAAGAATGAGTATTATTTACTGGATAGTCTTTGGTTTGATTGCAGGAGGCATAGCCAACTTTATTTCGCCAAACTCAAGCGGAGGAGTAGTTGGGTCAATCCTACTTGGAATCATTGGAGCGCTTGTTGGCGGGTTCTTAGGTCAAATGTTTTTTGGTGTAGACGTAACTGGATTTAACCTAAGTTCTCTTGCGGTTGCTGTAGTAGGTGCACTGATTGTGCTATTTGTTGCCAGATTGTTTTAGAGGAAGATATATTTCTACTGCAGTAGAAAAAGTAGGTTCAAAGACTATCCTTTTGCTTTAGATAATCTTTACCGTGCCCGATTTTTGTGTTTATTTTGATGTTTTAGTACTAGCAACCAAGAATAAGACAGTATTAGTGTAACCATATCAATCTTTCAAAATAAGTATAATATGAGACTATGATAACTATAGAATATTTACGCCAATTCAGAATTGGGCAATTTGCAATTTTTGATACTACGGCGGCTTATGCAGGTATTCTAATACTCTCCCCAGTTTTAACTTGGATGATGCAAAAATTAAATGTGCGTGTTCCTGTTACTTCTTGGCTTTGGTTCACTCTACCGCTATCTGTTATCTCTCATATCATTTTTCGCCAACCTACCTCTTTGATCAAAATACTTGCAAATCCCAAAGACCCCCAGTTTTATATTGCTGGTTTTATTTTGTTTGGTATGGTTTACATGGGTTTTAGAAAAGTTACCAAAATA
>CAYNBT010000030.1:3496-5348 GCA_964396025.1 uncultured Candidatus Saccharibacteria bacterium
AAACTCCCCCACCAACCTACAAAGGAGATTATAAAGCTTACAAATATAGCATTTTGCATTTGTTGAGGTAGCAATTCACTTTCTTTACCTTGTCTTTCTCTTTCCAAAAGTTTAGGACTTACCCAGAAGCTCAAAAACACACCGTTAAGTATCAATGCCAATAAAATCGCCCAGTGAACTACAAAATAATCATAGATTTGGTATCTGCTGTAAAACAAATAGGTACCTAAGATTACTAAACTAATGCCGAGCCATATCAAAGGTTTTGTTACTTTATGTGTTGAAATAGTCGCTCTTGTCTAATATGAAGATTTTCTGCCTAAAAATCCATGCAAATCTATCACTGTAACGGCACCTAGACCGATTATGTAACCTGCTATCAAAATGAACAAACTCACTACCTGTTCAAACATAAATGTACCTACAATTATATCGTATAATGAGAAAATGGTGTTGAGAACTAGCGACATACCTCAAATAACAAACCTATTATTGACCGGTAAGATTGGTGTTATGCCTACCGATACCGTATACGGAATACATTGTCTTGCGCAAAATCAGGCATTAATTCAAAAAATAGCCGGACTTAAGAATAGAGCTTCAGATATGCCTATGATAACTCTTGTTTCGAGCATAGAACAACTCAAGGAATTTGATCTTAAAATCGGCAAGTTTGAACAAGATTCAATTGCTTCACTTTGGCCGGGACCAAACACATTGATATTTAAAACATCTCAAGAAAACACACAGTCTTTTAGGCTCCCGAACAATAAATTCCTTATTGATGTGCTTAGTAAAACGGGACCTCTGATATCAACCAGTGCAAATTTGCATGGAAAACCTCACGCAAAGAACATACAACAGGCATTTGAGTATTTTGGTAACAATGTAGATTTCTATGTGTATGGCGGCGACTTAGAAAATGAACCCTCAAACATATACAACGTTTTTGACGGCCGTTTAGAAAAAGTTAGATAAGGTGCTAACAAAAATCACTCGAATTAAACAAACTATGTAACTGAGTGTTTAATGCAAATTCTCTTGAATTTGTATCGCTGTAGTCCTTGTATCCACCTAAGAGTCGCTGAGCAAGCATTGGTTTAAATGTGAGTTTCAGATTATCTATTTCCTCATCTGTAGAGTTTTTGAGTAGTGTATCTAGGTAAACTTGGGCAAGTTCCGGAGTCCCATCTCTGGTATAAGTTCGATGAAAAACATATGCGGGCTCGTAGCCATAAAAATATGCACCGCCGGCAAGTTCCCAGTCATAAATCTGAAATTTATCGTTTTCTAATTTGAGTATATGTCTGGCCACCAGGTCACCGTGAACAGGTATGGGAGGTACGCTGCTCATGGAGTACGTCATCATAGTGTCTATAAGATCGGTAACAGGAATGTTTATCTCTTTTTGCCAAACTACAGCTAGATCCTTAAGCTTGTTCAACAGTTCCTGCCCCAAGTTTGCATTAAGTTTTTCTAATCTAGGAGCATCTTTTAATGGAACTTTAAGATCACTTCGCAAAATTGCGTTTGTAGCATGTGCAAGTACTTCAACATCGGCGGCAGTGTTACCTACCAAATACTGTGTGGCGTTGAGCTCGGTGAGAAACCACAAGTATTTTTGTTCGGAAAAATCAAAATCAAGAATTTTGGGTACGCTGAATATTGCATCAAGATGCCCATCTAATTCAAGAAGTGTGTAAATTTCGGTGAGAGTTCTGCTTACAAATGAAGGATTTGCATTACTTTTTAGAACTACGGGTTTATTGTTTAGTGTTCCAAATATAACGCTGTGATTCCCACGAGGCCTAGCTTTTTCTTCAATGTTTTGCATTCCAAGATTGGTGGCTAA
>CAYNBT010000030.1:5448-7616 GCA_964396025.1 uncultured Candidatus Saccharibacteria bacterium
ATATGATCGCCTGTATCTTTTTCTGCTTCTTTTTTAGTTTTGTGGATAGTCCCATCTTTATGGTGAGCTGGTGAATAAATAGTATAAAGTTTCAAAGGATTATCTGAGGATGTATTTACAATATTGTGCTTTGTTCCAGCAGGTACGATTATCGCGCTTCCATCCTTCAGTACATGTTCGTGCCCATTTAAGATAGCTTTCCCGGCACCTTTTTCGATTCTTAGAAATTGGTCGGTTGTTGCATGAACCTCCAAGCCTATTGCTTCCTTAGGCAACAATGACATGAGAACAAGCTGAGAATGTTGTCCCGTATGGACTACTTTTCTAAAATTTTCATTGGCTAAAGTTATCTCTTCGATGTTTTCAATAAATTCTGTCATAGTCACATTATACTCTTTTTTCCCTAACATTATGTTTTAGTGCTGTTACCTAAAGTTTAAGGGACATTTACTTAAATTATTTGTTAAAAATTAATCTCCAAAGATAAAAGGTATATAAGATTAAACAGATAACTACAGTAGCAATAATGTTCGGATATTGTCCACTAAAACCCCCTTCGGACACGTGCTTTAGTAGTATCCCAAGATATGCCCAAACAAGCACTAAGCCGTAGGCAACATTCCTATCTTTTCTCATGCGTGCAATTCCAATGAGCGAACCGATTACCAAAATGAAACTAGTCCAGATATAATCTGGTATGCCAAATCCATTCCAACCAATACTTACAAGAAATACAGTTATATTGGCAATGGACGCCACAGTAATCCAACCAAAGTAGACGCTAAAGGGAACCCTGATGTAAAGCTTCTCTAGTAGTGTAAACTGCTCCGTTCGAAGAACATCCGCAATTTTGATAAGAAACAAAAGCAAAAGTGACATGATAAGAACGGAAAGTCCTATGTAATCGTAGTGCCAAGCAAATATCCATGAGATATTAGCAAGAGAAGTGGCAAGAAAAAATGGATTAATCTTGTTAATTACATCTTGAGTTTTTTGATTATTAGTAAAAAACTGATAAAAAACATACCCCGCAAGTAAAAGATATATCAACCCCCAAATGGAAAATGTAAGACCAGCAGGAGCGAATAAATTGGGATAGTCGTCTGATATTTGGCCAGTAGAGCGATTATTGATAGGCAAACTGTTTGCAAAGAAATTTGTCAGAATCATGGAAATATATGCAACAGCTGTAAGAATTTTAATAAGTGTACTTTTCATAACTTAAGTATATCTTCTTTTAAGTATTTCTGAGTAGTGCGAGTCACTATTGGAGATAACTGTATTATGTTGTTTTGGTAAAGTGATTTTACTGGCTGGGCATACGAGTCTAGAACGCTAATGTTTCTATAGGAAAGTAAAGGATGTTAGAAGATCCGAATATATTTCATCAGTTTTAGCTTTTTCGGCTGCATCCCAATATTTATCATCCATTATAAATCTAAAGGTAACATCGTTGGTTTCTGTTACGACAGTTATTGTTACTGACCCTGGTCCAGTTGATGAAAACCTTTGCGAGGAAATGCCTGACACTAACGTGGGAGACAGCTCCCTCACATTACTAGAAGCTCCGGGAATTCCTTCAAAACCTTGGGTATCGCTGGAATTTGCATTAGCGTTTACTGAAATTTCAAACCATACGGCTGAGTCTGCAGACATGAACTTAAAATGCGCGAGGTTGTTGTTATCACTAAGTGGGTTTGTACTATCATTTATATATTCATTCCCTTTTTCATATATCGCTAAAGTCCATCCGTTTGGGCAATTAATAGAGAATTTATACTTGTCGCTTGAATATCTGCCTGTACAAGTTAAAACTGTTGGTATAGTAGTTGTTGTTTCTTGTTTGGTATCAAGCTCTGTGGTGTCTGATTTGTCCATAGGTTTTGTCGTCTTTCTAGGTAGAATTAGTAAAGTAGCAGATGTAAGTATGAACGCAAGCAAAACAACAATAACAACAAGCGAAAAACCAGAAGATTTGTTCATATTCATAAATACTACTATTTACTTGTGTAGAATGCAATATAAGCATCTGCTTGGATTAAGTACAATATATTAGCGTTTGAGAAAGATTTAAAAGGTTATGCGAAATTTCTTGGCCACCTAATTGCCCATTCTGGCAAGGGGACAGGCAATTCGTCTCCGCCTTCGGCGGATCCTATTGCATCCAC
>CAYNBT010000031.1:0-5819 GCA_964396025.1 uncultured Candidatus Saccharibacteria bacterium
GAAAATAAACCGGATTCATTGTGTCCTCCTCAATATGGGCGATAATTCTCAACATCATAGCATAAATTGCTATAGGACTAGCATTGCGCGCGCGAATGTTATTTTATTCAGTTATCTATTATCATAAATGCATGGGACTATTAAAAAAACTACCGTTACTCGAGTTATCTATCTTTTTGGCTATTATTTTAACTTTCTTATACAAACTAGATTACCACTACTTTTTTACTGATGAGATTTTGTACGCTAATCGTGGCAGTGAGTTATTGCGTGGGGAGTTTTCGGGCTCCTTGCAAGTGCCTCCACTTCCAAAATATCTTGCAGGCGTAATGCTTAACTTTTTTGATCACAACACGTTTGCGTTAAGAATGCCTTATGCGCTTATAGGAGTGATAAGTTCCTTTTTGGTGTATTTCATCCTAAAAAAAGAATTTGGAAAGAACTGGGGATTGGTAGGTGCTGTGTTGTTTGCAACAAGTCGCACCATTTTTGATTCAACGCGCATGGTGATGTTGGAACCACTGCTTCATTTATTTTGGCTGTTGTTTAACGTTTATTTTTACAGAACTTTTTTTTACGCAACCAAAAAAGACTATGTTTTGACAGGGATTTTTTTTGGTTTGTCTATTGCTACCAAGGTGACTTCGCTCATTTTAATCCCGTTCTTAGCACTGGGGTTTTTATATAGTGTTTATGTGAAAAATCAAACAGTCAGTTATGCACTAAAAAACTATATGTTGATTGCTTGCTTCGGTTTTATCTCAGTGTTAGTTACATATCTGCATCATTTTTTTAGTTCAGGTATTTGGGTAGCAGTGGAAGGTACGTTAAGAGCACTAAAAGAAGTATATTTTACAAAAAGTGAGGAGGGTAAGCTACATGTGATAGGAGAAAATCTTTACGTAAAATCTCCTTGGTGGGCATACGTTTATTACTATGTTGATCACAATGGTGTCTTAAGACCTGTGCTGTATGCTCTGTTTGCGTTAGTAGCGATCGCATCACGAAGTTTTTTTGTTTTATACTGGGGCACTTTTTGTTTATTTATGTTTGTGTTTCATCAGTTCTCAGGCGTCAAAAATGCCAGATACATTTCCTCCTTTGAAATACCTTTGCTAATGTTGGTTATTGCAGGAATTTACTATGCTTATTCAAAAATTTCTCAACAGCGTGCTTTTACTGCCGTGCTGTTGTTGGTGTTGGGGCTAATGATTTTTAAACACGTAAATTATCTTAACAACTTGAAGCCAACTGAATATCTTGGACTTTGGCAATACTTTAAAACAGAAACCACCAATTTTACGCAATATAAAAGACTTTACGTTTTTGGTTCGGTGCGAAGTATGAAATGGTATAGAGATTTAGTTCCTAATAAAAGCATGTTTCTGTATAGGAGAGATTACGATGTGATGTGTCCTGAGTTTGACACGTTTGATTACTTTGCTTTTGACAAAGAGGAACTTTTAAAAGACCCAGAAAACTTTTTATATAGATATATAACTGCAAACGGCAAAAACTTTCGACTTGTGTCCGAGATAGAGGATATGTATGTATACAAAAAACAGCAGGTGTTTGATTCTGTTCTGGATTGTGCGTTGGCAAAAGAATAATCAAAAAGCCTTCTTTAGTTGAAAGAAGGCTTTGCGTGTTTAGAAAAGAGATTCACGTTTGGCAATGTTTCTAAGCAAATGAAAAACTGCGATTAGAGTTCCACCGGGGGCGATTACACCATAGATAAAGGCCATACCTTTTGATGCTCTAAATGCATATTCGTTTGTGCTGATGCGTCTTGGCTTTGTTGCTGTTCCATCTACAATATGCACTGCCGAGAAAATGACGACGCCTATCAAGTAATTCACAATGATATTGTCTATAATGCTAGACATAAGGATATCTAACCATGTAGATCCTGTTACTTGCTGAATGGCAAACAACACAGTGATGACTGATAAACAAGATATGAGCGCACCTAAAAAGGTAAACAATATGTTTCTGATTGTGGTAGCCATTGATCTCTCCTGTACCTAGAATACTCTAGGTCTATTGTAGCAATTTATACACAATTGCACCAGCATTTACATATGCCCCATAGTATGGTATGCTTCTTTACAAAATACACCGTACTTGTAGGAGGATTTGTATGAGTAATCAGACTCAGATGTGGCAGGAAATTGGTCTTTTTGAACTCCCTGTTTCTACGAACATGCGCACTCTTCGTGCAAAAAATCTTCAAGATATTGTGCCTGCACTTGAAAGATTGTTTTGGGAAATTTACGATACCTTCAACTTGAGTTACTACGGAACTGTATATGCATTGGTTGAGGTTGGTTCAAATAAGCAATTGTTCTTATATGAACGAGGTGTCTCTGGGATGTTTAACCTAAATAGTTGGGCTTTAATTGAACAGAGCGACTAAATTGAATATCATTCTAAAGCTCTCTATCTGATACATAGTGTATCAGCATGAGAGCTTTCCTTTACCCATTGGATATATGTTTTTGTACAGGAACTGCTTTGTGGTGGTAATATTTAGCTAATGCTTCACATTAACTCCAAAATTCTGCGTAGTGTGTATTCTCTCAGAGTTAACATTGTAATCAAGGTCCTTACAGCTTCTTATGTCTTTGTGTTAGCAGGATGGGGTTTGGTTTCTCCGCTGATTGCTGTGTTTATTACAGAAAATGTAAAGGGTGCTGGAATTGAAACAGTTGGTTTAGCTATGAGTTTGTACGCGCTGACTCGAAGTTTTCTTCAAATACCTGTAGCAAGAATTTTGGACATGCGAAAAGGCGAGAAAGATGAATTTGTATCGCTATTTACCGGTATGGTAATTGTGGGTTTTACTGCGTTAAGTTATATGTACGTTGATAGTTCTATGAAGCTTTTTGTGGTTCAGATTTTGTATGGTTTAGGCGATGCTCTCATTTATCCTGCTTGGGGGTCTTTGTTTATGTCGCATGTGGATCGTCATGAGCGCGCAACAGAGAATAGTTTGTATCAGACTTCTGCAGACATAGCTACTGCTCTTTCGGCTTCCCTTGGTGCGTTTTTAGTAGTTGAATTTGGATACAGGCCGGTATTTTTTATCGTAGCAATTGCCACATGGATGGGAGCTTTACTGCTACCTCTGATGTATGCTTCATTAAAGAAAAGTTAGCGCCTCTTACTTGTCCACTTTGTATTCCACCAATCACTTACATTACTCGTTGCTATTTCTTGAGCAAGTTTTTTAGCACTTTTAGTATGCAATCCCTTATATTGCGCACTCTTGCTTTGAAAATCGTCTAGGTGTAGCCAGGATTCTGCTTCTTTGTTTCCGGTGTGCATATGTTCTTTTAGCAATAGGATTTGGTCAATGATATCGGCATCTTTTGCCACCTTGGATTCAAGTGTTTCTCGTTCCTCGTACTCTTTGAAAATTGTTTGGAGTTCTTTGTCTCCCGGAATATCCTGAAGTTGTTCTGCGATAATTTCATCTTCAAAAACTTTTACATATCTTTTATGAACCCAGTTTTGATCATTACTTCTAGTTTCGGGTATGTCATGCAAGAGGCACATCATTACAACTTTGTATGGATTTGCTTTTTCTAATTGAGCAAGGAACCAACCAATCCAAGTCACTCTAAACTTGTGGGAGGAAATATTATCCGTTACGTCTTCTGTTAATAAAGTTTGTCTGTGAGCTCTAGGAAGTTTTCGTAGAGTTCCGATTTCAAATAAAAAATTAGATAGGCCTTTAAGCTTGTTCATGGCCGTTAGTATACCACTGGCTTTCTTGTTACTTAAGCGGTTTAACCAGTGTTTTCCAGCTGGTTTCTCTGTAACCTGTTTTTTGATACCAATTGAATGAGGGTAGTTTATTGCTTGCAGTTAGCCATGTTGCATTGTAGTTTTGTTCTTGTGCATAGGTTTCGGCAGTTTCCAGCAGTTTACTTCCAACACCTGCTTTTATAAAGTCTGGTTTTACAGCAATGATATCAATGTAAAGCTCTTGTCCGTCCAGCACATTGTCTTCTTCAGCAATAAGAATTCCCACCATTTCATGTTCAATCTCAGCGGCCCAACAGGACTGTTCGTTAAAATGTTGCTTCAACCTTTTTAGGCAAGTTTCTAAATTCCATTTTTCTCCAACGGAATTAAATGATGCATAAAAAATTTGGGCAGCTAAATCTAGTTCTTCGGATTTGAGTTTTCTGATTTTTACATTCATACGAGGATTTTACCACTAGCACAAAAAAGAAGCCTCAGCATTAAAAAACACTGAGGCTTTTGGTTTACACTGCGATTGGCGCTTTGATTGCAGGATGGCTTTGATACCCAACCAATTCAAAGTCATCAAGCTTAAATCCCAAGATATCTTTCACATCAGGATTTATCTTCATCTGGGGGAGTGGATATGGTTCTCGTGTGAGTTGCAGATCCACTTGGTCCAGATGATTCAGATATATATGGGCGTCGCCAAAGGTGTGTACAAATTCCCCGGGTTCATATCCAGTAACTTGCGCTAGCATCATGGTAAGCAAGGCGTAGGACGCTATGTTAAAAGGCACTCCGAGAAACATGTCGGCGCTTCGCTGGTATAACTGTAGGGAGAGTTTGCGTTTTCTAACATAAGCTTGCCAGAGTGTGTGACAAGGAGGTAGTGCCATTTTGCTCAAATCCGCTGGATTCCATGCACTTACGATCAGGCTTCTCGAATTTGGATTGCGTTTGATGTTATCAATTAGCCAAGCTATTTGATCAATGTGGCCGTCAGGTGTTTGCCAGTTCCGCCACTGCGCGCCATACACAGGTCCAAGCTCTCCATTTTCGTCTGCCCACTCATCCCAGATACGTACTCCGTCTTTGTGCAACTCTTTTACGTTAGTTTTTCCTTGCAAGAAGAACAGAAGTTCTGCTATCACTCCCTTGAGCCACAGTTTCTTTGTAGTTACAGCAGGAAATCCTTCTGCTAGATTGAATCTCAGTTGAGCACCAAAGATGCTTAATGTTCCCGTACCGGTTCTATCGTCGCTTGGGGTGCCGTGCTCGCGAATATATCGAAGCAGGTCGAGATATTGTTTCATTGAATTTTCTCCTTTTGGGTAGTTGTTGAGTCTATTTGTATATTAGTAGGTTTTGGGTAAGATGCAACGATTTTAACAGGTGTGGTGTGCCGGAACTGGCTAAGTTTTTTGTGGCAGACTGTCTTTGAGGAGTGTGTAGATTTTTTTATAATCGGCTTGATTAAAGTCTGATGTATCTACTTTGATCAACTCGCATTCAATATCTAGAGGTGCGTATTTAGGTGATTGCAGTTTTAGTAAAAATTCCTCATGGTTCATAGTAATATCTCCATGCCCCGCATGCCTTATTGTTTTGCGCTGTTGTATACGACTCCAAACTACTTCTGGGTTTGCATACAGATAGATCTGTTTAATTTCCATTTTGTATTTTTTCTGCAAAATAGAAAATCTACGTATGTTTTGTTCCGTGTTGTGGAAGTTCGCTTCTAATAGTACATCGCGATTATTTCTGATTGTTTGTTCTGCTGCGTAATATAATCCCTCAAAACTGCATTTGCTTGCTATATCTGGTGTGCAGTCCTTTACTGCATCGAGTATAGTTTCTTTCAAATGATCCATAGAAAAGATAGGGATACTAAACATCCCCGCGATCTTATCAATCAAATATGTCTTACCTGTAGCTGGAGAGCCGTTGACTATTATTAGCATAATTTTTTAGCGGTATGTTTCTATATCCTTATACACAATAATTTTATTACTATTCTGCTAAAATATCTCCACATCATGAAAATCTATCATCCTATGGGTCTCGAC
>CAYNBT010000031.1:5919-7500 GCA_964396025.1 uncultured Candidatus Saccharibacteria bacterium
TATTCTGCTAAAATATCTCCACATCATGAAAATCTATCATCCTATGGGTCTCGACAAAATTGAGCATCTTTCTAAGGACGGGAGAATTTATCAGCTAGACTCGTTTTGGAAAATGGGCGAAATAAGCAGGCAGCTAAAAATCAAATACGAGGTGGTGGATTTAGACAGCCCTGTTAATGCAACTTTGTTTGGCCATTTTCACACATCAGAATATGTACAAGCTCTTGTGCATGGAACAAAGCGCGAGGAATTCATTGAGAGCTGTGGGGTATTCTGGCAGCCGCGGTTGCCCGTGGCTATGGCCAGTAGAGTTCAAGCGAGCATTTTGGCTCTAAGGAATTTACTTGCTTCAGATAACCTGAGTATTCTGGTTGCTGATGGAGGGCACCACACTACACCTTTTCATGCGTATGGGTTTGGGCCTATTAATTCTATTGGAGTTGCGCTTGCTGCTGTTAGCAAATCTCTTGCGGGTAAAAAGATTGTAATCCTAGATTTGGATGTGCATCAAGGCAACGGCTTTTCTTACATAGAAGGTGAAGACATTAAGATTTTTGATATCTGGAACAAGAGGCTAGAGAAATGGGAGATAAACACAAGTAATGCCAACTATCACAGCTACAAAGTTTCTGATGCTGCGGAGTGGTCGCAAGTTTTTTCTGATGTCTTACAACAAATCACAAAATATAAACCCGACATTTTGATTTATTATTCCGGTGCGGATGTTATAGCAACTGATCGCATGGGGGGAATTCCAAATTACACACTCAAACTTTTTAAAGAGCGTGAAGATAAGGTTTTTAAAACTATGGCTGCTAACAAGATAAAGGTGTTTTTATCTATAGGTGGGGGTTATGTGGATTACACTAAACCAGATGTTGCTAAGGAGCGAGCTAAACTGGTCAAAGCGCATCTGTATTCTGTTGATAGTGCTATAAAGCATTGCGGTTAGTGGGCTGCGCTAACTTTAAAGACTTTTAGTAGTTTAATGTTAGAGATATACTATTCACATGCAACATACACTGCCAAAAGTATTCGTTGGGTTCTTCTTGTTAGTTCTACCTGTGTTACTTTTTGTTTTTAAGTACAACCCCGTAGCTGCAGCCAAATGCCTTATTGATAGCGGATCCTATGAAACTAGAGTCGCAGCTCTCGGAACACCCGTGTCCAGATATTGTGTGTTTGAGTACAGTGACGCAGGAAAAAAATGCACAAGTTCAGATGAATGCGAAGGACATTGCCTAGTGACTCCAGATACTCAGTTTCGATCCACAGGTTCAACAACTAGTGAATATGTTGGGGGTTACGGTAAATGTGAAGCAACAAATAGATGGACAGGTTGTTTTGATGGGACTATTGAGAGTCCTTTAGCTTTCTGCGAATAGGGATTCTAGTTGTGCGGAAAACAGCTGAACCTTATCTTGCCAACAATATAACTCCAACCACAAGCGTTAGTATATAAACCAAGTATTTCACCATTTTAATTTGAATCTTTCCAAATAGCTTTGTGCCTATTGCTAACCCTGTTAACAGAAAAGGTAAAGAAAACACAGAGAGTTCAATGACCTCGGCTGTAACTCT
>CAYNBT010000032.1:0-7426 GCA_964396025.1 uncultured Candidatus Saccharibacteria bacterium
CAGTACAACGTCAACCTATAGGGTACAAATCACTCTTCACAGCAACAAAAACGCCCTAATAGGTGGAAGTTGCATAGTCGTGTTGACTTTATGCTACTTACCTATTAGGGCGTTGCAACTAACTTTCAGCCATCAAGGGGTTATCTGTTGAAAAATTGTATCCCCGTAACCGAGTTAAGTTTTCAACAAATGTTCCCAGAGCCGATCCAGCTGTCATTCTGCCCAGTACCCCTGACCAGTAGTAATGCTGATCGGTGGCCTCCTGACGTTCCTCCGAACCTCTTTTGAGAGTTTTGCTGTGCGCGTACCAGATGTCTCGGTACAAGCGTGTCTGCAAAATTTTTCTGAGGGGAATCAGAAGTTCTGTTTCAACGTGGGCTACCGAGCTCGTACTAAACACACCATTGTGTTTTACGTAGAGCTTGAGGGCATAATTGTCTGACAAGTAATACCCATACTGCTTACAAGTCTCGATAATTTGGTCAATCGCGACTTGGTGCCCATCCTTCCACTGCAGTGCCATTGCTTTGGCTTCAGCAATGGACTCCGCGTATCCGGAATGTCCCCCAGCATAAAAGGGTTTTTTGTTCCCTCCTACGGCGGACTGGTGCAGATTACACCACACCATGGTCCTAGGCATACGGAAAGCCTCAGCCTTTTGAAAAAAACGGTCATCTCTCAAGTCACTTTCCCGAACCACTTTTTTAACGTCCATTATATTTCTCCTGTTGATTGGTTTTTGGTCGCTACTTACGCGGCGGCTTAAACGGCGTCCTGCAAACTCCATACAGGCTGCTGAATCGCCACAAAAAATTTAAGGCGGCTCAGCAACCAATACAGTTGCAAGCACTATCAAAAACAGGAAACTCAGTAACCCGTTCATTTTATCAAAAAAAAGCTGTTTAGTCAACCTATAGTACGTATATGTTGTTGTAAATCTGATCGTGCGTTGCTGTGATTCCCCTAAAAAAAGAAGGGCCCCTTGTTTTAACAAAAGGCCCTTGTGATAACACCTAGGTGAAGCTCACTAACAGATACGGTACTTCCGCAAGAACATTGAGTACTTTCCTCAACGTTGGAAGCATTTCGATATCGCGCAAGGCATATTCTTCCATGTTTCCGTCAACGACAAGAAAGATTCTTCTGCCTTTGATTACAATCCCTGTGAAGATTTCTGCAAACTTGTCACGGATAGAAAACTCGGTACACTCGAGTAGGACAATCCTCAGAAATGTCGCCTTGTCCCAAACACCCGCTGCGCTCGCTAGGGTTGTGAACAACCAGATCGTTGAATCGCAGGGATGCTCACGATCGCTTTCGCGCGTATCAGGGTGGAACTGGCCTTTCCCCGAAAGTGATACAAAACACCACTCAGGGTAGTGGGATAGTCCCATTGCAAGTTCGACCGTTCCAGATTTCAGCAGTATAGCCACATACGGTGGTTTTGAGGTGCCCAATTCATCCTCCTTATCATATATCGCTTCTTGGACTAAACGCGATGTACAGCACAACCCCAGCAAATGCCGCAGGCACGTCTGGCAAGTTGGAAGATTCAATACCTAGAAAAACAGCCATCGTTACTATTGACGCAATGCTCAGTCTTACCAGTTTGCTTTTGACAAAATAGCTTAACAAAGCATCAATCAGCAGTACCATTAGCCATGAGTTATTGAAATCTCCATGATGATAAATAAAGAAATCTGCAAGGGAGCCATCCGGATATTTTCCACGGAGAGTGTTTTGCACCTTTCTGTCGATGTTTTTGTGTGTATTGTAGCGTAAAAGAGGGAAGAGGTCAATACTATGAGTTATATAATTCGTCGTTAGGTACATACACTCGATACTATATGTAAGTTCTAGTATAATGCCCACATGCAGGAATTGTTTGAGTCTCAAAAATTTAAGAATATTTGCACAGGACAAGGTATTTCATACCTTGGATTGTTTGGTTCTTTTGCACGTGGGGATAGCAAAGAAACTAGTGATATAGACCTTTTGGTTGAGTTTAATAGACCAACGGGTTATTTTGGCCTGCTTAGGGCCCAGCGTGAGCTGAGTGGATTTTTGGGTAGAGAGGTCGATTTAGTTACCAAAGGTGCATTAAGCAAGCGCATCTTTCCTTATGTGAGGCAAGATTTAAAAACTGTTTATGGCGCATAAAGAAAACAAGATATATTTGAGTGTTGAACATAAAACCGTATGGGATACGGTGATCGAAGATTTACCTTTACTAAAGAAACAGATAGAACTGATCCTAAAAGAGTACTAGATTACTAATCTAATAGCTGTGAAATTTTAGTGCCCCTCTCCCATCTCAAAAATCTGTAAATAATTTCCGTCAGGATCTTTAAAAGTAGCAAACCAGCCTCCCCATTCTTCTTGTGCTGGTTCCTTTATGAATTCAACACCCTTTTCTTTTAGTTCTGCATAAGTTTCTTGAATATCATCTACATTGAGAGTAGGCATGATTCTAAACGGCTCCAAGGTTTGGGCTGCTGCTTGGTTATGTCTGTCAAAGTAAATCTCAAAACCTCCGAGTATGTGTCCGCCAACTTCGTTTGTAGTGGCTCCTAAGACTTCTTTGTAAAATTTGGACATTGCTTGGTCGTTGTCTTTAGTAGCAATTATGAGCGTTTGAGATTTTATGTTCATAATGAAACTTTACTAAATCGCGTTTTTTAAGTCAAAGTAATACAGATATAAAAAAGGCGATCTTTGCGTGTAGCATTGATCGCCTTGAGGCAAGATTAGTATCAGGTTGCAATAGCAATATCTTCGTCAAAATACCAGAGCTTCCAGTATTTGCCGTTCTTATCCTGAATCAGCACAGTTGATTTAGTTGGATCCGGTGGTATAGAACCATGGGTTCCACGCACGGGTCCGTACATTTTGCCTTGAAATGTTACATAGACAAAATCCGATATGCCAGACACGAACTGCTTTACGGTTTCAGCTTGCGCGTACTTGAAATCATCTGGTGTATCGCCGGTAGCATTGGCCACGCGCGTTTCTTCAAACCTCATTACTGCATTAAACAAGTCAATTATGGAGGGTTTAGGTCGTAGGAATGTTATTTCCATTCCAAGTACCTCCCCGCAGAATTTCAAGAACTCAAGTTGATCTTCTTCTGGTTGGTTGTCTTCTCGAACACGAAAAGTTGCGACAAGGGCTACCTTGCTAGCTACTTCTTCCTTACTTACGTAGTTAGTAGCCATCTGTAGCAGTTCAGCAGCCTTTTCTGGCATCTTAGCAGCATAGAGTAAGTCGTAAACTGCTGCCACAAGTAATCTAACAAACTTTTTTTCGTCACCATTTGCACGAAATGCATTTACAAGTAGATTAGTTTCTGTAGACATTAAACTTACTTGCTCGTCGGGATTGGGGTACATTGCCCAAGCTCTTCCCATGTCTCACTCTCCTTTGATTACGGTAAACAGTGCATTTAGGCTTTATGCAAAGTAATCTGTGGATTCTAGCATACTATGGGCGTGACTGCACTTGTACAGTGCGCTTGTTACAGCAAAATAAAAGCGGTATCTGTTAGCGTTTGTTAACGACTTGGATACCGCCTTGCTCACACAAGATTACTCTACGTTTTCGTAACGACCCTCAACATATGGAGGAGAGCAGACCTCACTAAACACGAGTTCATAATCTTTATCTGCTTTCCACTGCATCTTTTCACCTACTTTTACTTCTACAGTAAGTCCGTGATAATTGTATCCCACGGGATACGTTCTGATTTCCCCATCTAGACCGTGTACGATGAGCTTGCCCTTGCCGGACACATATCCTTCAATGGTTCTTGTGCCACTCAAGACTACTTGCAAGGGTGTTTCGTACCCGGGTTCAATGGTGATGATTGCCAGGTCGTTGCTTGAATCTACCACAAAGGTATAACTGTCGCATTTAACACCTGCAGCAATGACGTCAATGGTTTCAACATACTCAACCTCAAGCATTATTCCGTCTAAGACGAATGTAGTTAAGGCCGGTTTGCGTAATGTTTTTCCAGTGCTGTCCAAATCTCCAATGAACACTTCAACTTCAATCATACCAAAGAAAGCTTGCCATATAACTTCGGCTATAGCAGAAGTAGCTGCTTTTCGTTCTCGCGCCGGCTTTCCAACAAACATACCGCTGTCGAGTTCACAGTAGATGGTGTTGTCTTGGCCTTCATCTGGATCGCCGATACGGTCCTGTGGGAAGAATGGCCGGATTGTACTAGGCTCGATACCAACAGCAGCGGCTAGCTTAGCAATGATGTCTGCACGAATTTTTCGTTGTAAATCCAGTGGTGTTGCATCAGGTAAACCAAAAACTTTTGGGAATGGCATGTTCTGCTCCTTTTTCAGCTTAAAAAAGCCCCAAATGTTTTTTACAAGGGGCTTTAAGAAACTTATTAATCAACCTTTTTCAGATTCCACCCATTCGGCTGGAAATTTGGCATGTAATGATGTCCCACGATTTGTTTTGTACCATCGCCAAGCACGGGTGCTTCATCCCATTCCACCATGATGTACCAATGCTCACGGTCTACTTCTTTAACAGTCCCCAGTGCTCCTGCTTTCAGTGACATGTTCTGAAGTGGATAAATCATGTGCGTCCATACGCCGTCTTTAGTGAGCCGAACCCGATCACCTACGTTTACATTGTGTATCGTAAGTTGCTCGTCCATGTACTGTCTCCTTTAACGTAACATCTGTTTAATTCCATCAAACAGCGCGTCAACGAACTTTTCGAGAGACTTGTTAATCTCAATGCATTTAGCGATATGAGCTTTGGCTTCCGCTTCCGTCATCTCAAAGAACTCGGACATACCACCCTCCAAGGCTGTATGAACCTTTAGATCTGTGATGGCCTCATAAAGCTCATTTGTTGGCATGTTCCACAGTTTGGCTTGTGATCGAATTCCCAGTCCTATTACTAGAACGCCATACAAATGCACTGCCTGGAATGCGCCCACCATGAGCAAATATGTCCACTTCCAGATGCTCAAAAAGCTCGCCTCGCGGGAAGCAATTACAGCAACAAAGAACATTACCAGAAGCGAGAAAAACAAACTCAACGGAATACTCTGCAGCACTTCTTTTACTGCAACCGAAGCCCATTGCTTGAATAGCCGATTCCACATGATCTGACTCCTTTAAGTAAGATAACTGTTAATCTGCGGATATATTAACATAAACCGGTAAAATCACAAACCTATAGCTGTACAAGATGTCAATAAAATTCTATCTACACTAGAGCTTCCATTATTGATGCTACAGTCAAATACTAATAAAGTAACTGAAGAAAGGGGGTGCTGCTATGTTCGTGCAATTTCTGACTTCAAGCTTGTTAAGGCTTCTCATCGAGTTGCTTCTCAGGCGCATGTTCTAAGCAAGGATTTGTACTGTTGATACTTTGGCATCGTACTCTTTCTCCATCCTACTGCCCAGGGTGGTTATTCCCTAAAACACAAAAAAATCTTTACGCTTTTCCACGTTTTTTGTCGAGAATATATTTTATAGAGGGGCTTATTGGTTTGTCTGTGCGATGAATACAACCTATCCAACAGCAGGGTCGTCGTTTGCCTTCTTTGAGTTGCTTAACAGCTCTATCTATATGTTCTTGCCTTGTCTCTGCTTTTTTAACAAATGTAATCCAACAGATCCATTCGTTGCGTGCTAGGGGAGTAAGACCTTCCCATGCGTCTTGGGCTTTGGTGTCGGAGATTAGGGCCTTACGTAAGTCGTCAGGGACGTGATGTACTACTCCATCTGAAAGAGTTTTTTTGGTCATGGGGTTATTTTACCAAATCTTTGCGTGGTGGAAACAAAGAAGTGACTAAGAAGAATAATACCCACCATCACGACAGACTTGCTAAAAGCTAAGTCAACCGCTTTGGTGGGAATTTAAGAATGTTAACTAACTGTACTTACTCTATGCCCAGTTGCTTCATGATAGCCTTACGAAATTCTGCCAGGATATTAGCGACATACTGTTCTACATCACCGTACCCCATTTCTGCCCGCAAGCCACCCCAGTAGAAATGTTGCAATATAATCATGTTGTATTCGTCGGTGGGGACGATCGCATCAGTGGGTTCCTCATTGTTTTTACTCACCAGAATCATAAACTCTTTTGGATGATTGAAGCTTGTTCGTCCAATTCGAATTCCGTTGCCTGCACTCTGCATAACAAAGCCTGTGGTGCCTACAATCGCCTGAACAGCACCAATAATTTGTTGCCCCGTGAATGTATGATCTCTTCGTCTGATGCTCGTCATAACTTGAATACCATCTGGGCTGATAAGCATTGTCTTCTCCTTTTTTTATTGTGTTTTAAACATGTTCTAGACTGGAGGAACTATACAAGCGAAAACGGATTTATGCAACCTATAGCTGCAGCAAAGGTTTGGTTACTAGAATAATAATCTAGTGCCTACACACCATACTCGCTCATCACAATCTTCTTTTGCCTCATCATAATCTCAAAAGCATTAGGCTTTTTCATGAGTTCTTCTATGTTTTCAGGTACAATCTGCCAGCTTAAACCGTATTTGTCTTTGCACCATCCGCATTGTTCGGCTTCGGGAACAGCCGATAACTTTTCCCAATAATAATCAATCTCATCTTGGTCTTTGCAATACACAGCAAAAGAAATTGCTTCCGTGAACTTAAAATTATCTCCTGCATTTATTGCAGTAAAGCGTTGGCCGTTTAATTCAAATTCTACGGTTAGAATTTTCCCGGCGAATTCTTGCTGGAAATCTGCTAACCCATCTTTTGGATAATAAGTTGTTGAAATAGTTTTGCTATCTGGAAATATGTTTGTGTAAAAATCGACTGCTTCCTTAGCGTTTTTGTTAAACCACAGGTTGGGTATTATTTTTTGCATTTTTTAAGTATAACAAATGTGTAACATGCAAAAAAAAGGGCAGCAAGTTTGGTTTTTAATCTCCAAATGCTGCCCGTTAAAGACATTAGCCATTCAAATAGCTTATGGTTTTATCTAGTTAGGGTTACTTAAAGAGAGTAACTCATCAATTTCGCTCTCATTAATGGCACCAGAACCTATAAGCTCGTGAAATGCATTCTGGTGCATTTGCACTGCATGCTCGAGTTTGCGGTACTGGTCATAATGCATTTCGTGCTTTGGTTTCGTCTCAAAATAAAGAACAAAGAAAACGAATGCTGGAATCAGCATCCAGGGAAACACTGAGACAAGGATTGGCGCTACGAACAAGCTTACAAGCGCTAGCCAGAAGTACACTTCCTTGTGCCGTCCAAATTTACGAATGCGTTGAAGTTTCTTATATTCGCGGTGAATTTCCATTGCGGTCATTGCTTGAGCTCCTTTTGTATGAGTAGGGCTTTAATGGCTTGAACTTGATAGACAGTATAGATTGGGCGCTTCTGAAAGTCAACCTGTAGTATGTGGG
>CAYNBT010000033.1:0-7019 GCA_964396025.1 uncultured Candidatus Saccharibacteria bacterium
TATTCTTTTATCAAAGTACCCGCACATTATATCACCCTATAGCAATTTTAGCAAGTGGTAACAGCGAATTAAGGGTATTTTACGGATTTTTTGGTTAAAAGCAAGTTTATAGGTTGATTTGACGGCTTCCCAGCAAGATCAACTAAGACTTCTCTTTAGTGCAAATTCACATATCTTTGCCACGGTTTGTCCATGATTGTAGCCAAGCTGTTTTGCTGCAACAAAAAATGTGGCGTCGTAGTTTAAGTATGGATTTACATTCACATCAAACACATAGGCTTTTCCATCTTTTATTCGCAATTCCATCCTGACAAAGTCTTGGCATTCCAAAGCTCTGAATGTTTTATGTGATTCCTTTTCGATCTCGTGCAAAAGATTTGGTTCAATAGCTCCTGCAGATTCGTATTTTAGTGCTTCGTAATCTTTTGAACCTTTTTCCCATTTTGAGTCGTAAGTATAAACATCAATGCCATCTTCGTTCGCATTTTCAAAATGCACTTCTATTGGAGGAAGTGTCTGCAATGTTTCATTGCCCCAAACGCTAACTTCGTATTCTTTTCCGATTACAAATTCCTCAATGATTAAATCTTGATTATATTTTCTAAACAATTCAGCTGCTTTTTTTTCAAGAGATCCAATATCTTCTACAACGGAACTTCTATCTATTCCTACAGACATGTGTTGATTCGCAGTTTTTATGATTACAGGAAAGTTTAGCTCAAACTTGAATCCCCTCTCCCCTACTCTCATTATTTGTGCCTTTGGAGTTGTAACACCATTTTTAACAAGAGCGTTTTTTATAAATTCTTTGCTTTGCGTGTCTGCTAGATTTTTGGAGCTTGCACCTGTAAAAACATAATTCCTATCTTCTAGAAATTTTATAACTTGTGGTCCGCTGTTTGGGATGTCTGGAATTTCTTCAAACCAGTTAAAGATTACGATTTCGTTCTTATCGAATTTACTTAATGTTTTTTCAAGTTCTTCTAAGGATTTTGACTCAATGTATTCAAATTCAATGTTTTCAGCTTTTAGCTCTTTCTTTAGTAATGTGAGGTAAATTTTATCTCTGCTTTTATCAATTTCATCATAATCTTCAACATAATCAGAGATCATTACAATTTTTCTCACAAAGTGATTATACATATTCTCGTTTTTTGATATAGTATTTATGCGTCATGGAAAATGAAATTACTTATCGTAAAGCAAACAAATCAGATTTAGAAACTCTTTTTAATTTAAGCGTAGAATTTTCAAAATTCAATGTAGACAAATCCGGTGACTATGATAAATTTTTTGCAGGAAATTGGGAGCAATATTTTAGAGAAGAAATATTGGAGAGTCTCTCTAATGAACATTGCACTGTTTTTTTAGCACAAAGTTCCAATGATGTTGTAGGGTACATCTACGCGCGTTACTGCAAAGATTGCTATTACTATATTATTGATGAGTTATTTGTTAAGCCCGAATTCGGTCGCCGAGGTATTGGAGAGGCATTGGTAAAGTTGGCGTTAGAAGAGGGTAAAAAATACGATGTTTCCATTCGGGTGGAACTTTTTGAGTGGAACAAAAATGCACTTAATTTTTATTTAAAACAAGGATTCAAAACTGACAGCCTTGTTTTGGAGATGAACTAGTAAACATGGAAAATATAAATACAGACGATCAAAATATTTTGGATACAACTGTTTCAAACGGAAACGGCAGTAATGGAAATGGAAACGGCGCGTCTTACAAACTTCCTGAAAAGGTTGCAATTTTGTATACCGATGCAAAACCTGAATATTTTCCTACTGAAGCCCTCTACACAACAGAGAAAGACGCTGAGAAAGAAGCAGGAATAATAGCAAGTTATGTAGAAAAACTTGGAATTCAATGCAAAACGATTCCTGCAGATCAAAATCTTATATCTAACATTTTAGAATTTAAACCTGAAATGGTTTTTAACTTAGTTTACTCCGTAAAGGGTAGTGATTATGTTGCTGCAACCGTACCCGCAATACTAGACTATCTAGATATACCGTACACCGGTGCTGATTTTTTTGGTTTTGCCTTTAACACCGATAAATTTTTGGTAAAAGAAGTATTACAAAGAGCTGGAGTTCCAGTTCCTCATTATCAACTTTTTACAACACCAAATGATCTTATTGATTACAATTTAAGATTTCCTTTGATTTCAAAATTAAATGAAATTCATTGCGGAGTTGAAATTACTAAAGATTCCATCTCTGAAAACGAGAAGCATTTAAGAGAGCGTTTAAAATATTTGATAAGCACCTACAAGCAACCGGTTCTTGTAGAAGAATTTATTGCAGGGCGGGAAGTAACCGCAATTCTCTTGGAAGGCGTTAATAAGAAGGTTTACTTTGGCGAGAAAATATTTAACCAACCCGATCAAAAATACAATTATGTAACTTTTGAGGAACAATGGCTTGGCACCACAGATAGTTATCGTTACGAGAAGTATGAAGATCCTATTTTGCGTGAATATGTAAAAAAAGCTTTTGATGTTACTCGTATGTATGATTACGCAAAATTCGACGTTCGCGTGGATCAGTCTGGTAGATACTACTTTATTGATGCAAACTGCAACCCGGCATTCGGCCCAAAAATTATGCAAGTGGCTTTGTCTTCTATTTTATCTATGTATGGAATTTCGTTTAATGAAATCTTGCGTCGCTTAATTATCAACACTTTGTACATGGCACCACCTGAATCCAAAAACGGTCTAAATGGTTTGGCGCTCGTAGATTACGTTAATACATACAAGAGCACTAATGGCAGTACAAAAGCTGCTTCTGATGAATCCGGTGTAGATGCACAGTCATTGTGATACATCAATGTTAGGCATAGATGCGTTGCATCAATGTTAGGCATAGATGCGGTGCATCAATGAAGAAAGTCTATGTATTCTTTAGGGAAGTCGTTATCATCTTCTCCTTGATGATAACTTATTAGAAGTTCCTCATCTTTTTTGATATCGCGCAATGCTCGGAAGATCATTGTCTTTTTCTCAAAGTCATGTTCAAACTCTGCATTGGGTTCTTTGTCGTGATTGTAAAGTGATCCGTACCCTAATACCACTGCCTCATGTTCACTGTCCCATACGAACTCGTATTTAGTCATTACGGTTTTAGCAAGATCTTCTATCTCGTTGTTTGGAACTAAGATTACCGGGCATTCTTCTATAATTTCACCTTCTCTTATATCTTGATCGGCAAAAATGCCTCTGATTCCCTGTAGTCGCTCGGATTTTCCCAGACGTATTTTTAAATGCATTGGATTATTATAGATTTGGTGGAGGTAGATTCAAGAGGATGTTGTTTTTACAAAAAAAATAACCCCGGTCGATCGCTTTGTTAAGACATTGGCGATGCCGGGGTTCGTGTGCGTGAAAGCCTCATTACTAGTTTCAATGTGTTGCGTCCAACAAATTGACTTGAGTAAATTGCTTTCCCTTGTGCGTGTTCTTCCTTCTGATCTCCCCTACTCATGCGTGTGAGTGTTCCTTTTGGGATTTCGTTCAGAAGAATGTTAGCCTTATTTTACCTAATCGCCCCATTTTTGATGTCCTTTTTAGCATATTTAGGTTGCTTTTGCTAAAAAGTGAGTCCCCTTTCCTTCTAAGAGCACAAATGAACTTAGGAATAAGTCCAAAAAGAAGGAATGTTTGAATCTCAAATTAATTAAAATCTGAGGGAAACTTTGTACGCGTACAATACCCTATAATGATGTAAATGTCAAATCGTTTGACTAAAAATAGGACTTATAGTACAGTACGTGTTATTCATCGTTGAGTGAAATAAGGAGACAACGGCAATGAGCGATCAACGGGCTAATGAGGGATCAATGTTGTCCTACGCGGTAGCGGAGGCACCCGTGTGGCTTGGGTACGCCGAGGAGAAAGAACTTTTCGGGAGCGGCATTGCATTTATATTGGAGGAGTACGTAAATGGTTCTCCCGCAACACGGCAAATGTCGTTTTGGTATCATGTAGTTTGTGCCAACGAAGAAATCGCAGGTGTTATCGCCTCTGCGGGATTGGCAGAGCATCGAGTACCTGGAGGACAGGGATATCCTACGTTCTATTACACTAGTACGCGCAAGGAAATAATTGAATTGCTGGATAAGGTTGGTAAAAAATCGATCCAAATAAGCCTTACAGTTATTCCAAAAGTTTTTAGCAATTGATTCTAAACCGAAGGTACTCAGTTAAAGCTGGCCTTCGGTTTTATTGTCTTCTGTCTGTGCGTTGCCTTGTGTAATCTTTACCGCAATCCCATACTGATTATATTTCTCCCCAAAGCCCGATACATCCTCCCACCTTTTTACAAACTGTTCCGCGCTCACAAATCTTATACCGTACGTTTTTGGATCTATCCCGAAGCTTTTCAATTGCTCCTGTGTGTAGGGAAGGTCTCTTGTTTCTGTGTATGCAAGTTCCTCCTCAGTCTCATCTGAATCAGCAGTCTCATCATCACCTTCAGACTCATCTGTGTCCATTGCCTCTCTACTTATAATTTCAGACTTAGGATTATTTGGATCGGCAATGTAATATTCAATTTCAGGCTGGATTTTACGCGTATCTTCTGGAGCAGCCTTCCCCATATGTACCCTATATAGGCTGTTTTCGTTTGAAAGGCGCTGATAGTAATGGAACATAGGATCAATTACCGTGTAGTAATCGTGTCCGTTAATCGCAGTCTTTCCACAAACAATCAAATAATGCCCATCAGCGTCAATGTCTCTATCTTTACCGTAATCTGGAATTGTTTGCACTGGGCAGATCACAACGCAGCCTTCTTTGAGTTTTTCGTCTAGGTAAGCCCTAGCCTCTTTGCATGATTCATCTGTAATCTCCCCTACTGATTCCTTGATTTCGAAATCAACACCATGTGTTTCCAAAAGATATTGAAGGATCTCTGGTGGCATGCCTAAATCCTCCATTTTAAAACCCTTAGTATTTTGTTCGAGCCCCGCAATTCTTACTTCGGCTTCTTGAATTAAAGTTTGTTGACTGACCTCTATACCTAGCGTTTTTAGTACATCTGCTACTACTGCTGGTCCGCAGCCAGAATCATTGACCTGTTCTTCACTTTTTACGTCTATGAAAATTGCTTCCTTGTCTTTAGAAACTTCTTTTATGTAGTGCTCTGTTGTTGCGTGTTCTATCGGTGGAAATTCTGTTTCGTTCACTTAAGAATTATAGCGCACACACCTACAGTCGCAAGTTTATGGCTCTAGTACCTCAATTTTTGCACCAAGAGCTTGGTAGTCTCTTATGATATTTGGGTATCTCCTAAGCAAAAACTCGCAATTGTTGATTGTTGTTTCCACAGGGTCTGCCAATGCAAGTAAAAAAAGGGCCATGATAGCCTGAATAACGTCCGGTGGGTACACTTCTGAGTTTTTAAGTTTAGCGGGGCCAGAGATTATGACTCTTTGTGGATCGCAGATAAAGATGTTTGCGCCCATTGATGCTACTTCGCGACAAAACTGCAGGCCAGACTCGTACATCCAATTTTGAACCAAGATTCTCCCGTTAAGTTTGCAACCTAATGCAACTATTTGTGGCAGAGCATCCACCGGAAACCCGGGCCAAGGTCTTGGGGAAAATTTTGGAAGCTCGTCTCCTGCCAAGGGCATTCCGGAATTTACTAAATCAATTTTCAAGGGCTTGGTTCCATCTATCACTAAATCCGCGCCCTTTTTGGTGATTTTGATGTTGAATTTGGTTAAGTTCCTGATAAGTCCATCTACAATGTCTGGAATGTTTGCGCCCAAAATGGTTATTTTTCCTTTGGTGAGTGCTGCGGCCACAATGTAACCAATAATGTCTATTGCGTCCGGTCTTGGTATAAATGTTGTTTCTTTCAATTCCTTGCTGCCAGAGATTTGTATGTTGTTTGATCCTATTCCAGTAATTTTTGCTCCCATATTGCTAAGTAATGTGAGAACGTCTGTTACGTGAGGTTCGCATGCCGAATCAATCAACTCAAATTCTCCTTTAGTTCCAGCTGCAAACATGGCAAAGTTTTCAGTTGCGGTGACACTTGCTTCAAGTTGCCAAATTCGCACTTTTCTAAATTTCTTTGAAACTGTGAATGTTACGGTTTCTTTATCAAAAGTAGTTTTAATTCCACATCCGTTAAATACGTCCAGATGTGCCGAAATTGATCTTTTACCTAAAACACATCCCCCAGGGAGAGGTATTGTTGCTTTACCGAATCTAGCAAGAAGTGGGCCAGCGAACATGATGGAGCTGCGAAATTTTTTTGCGGATGGAGAATCAATTACCCATTTATCTACATTAGTACAATCAACAATCAAGTTGTTATAGTTTTTATCATCAATCAGTGCGCCAAGATCTCTGAGAATTCCCAATATCTTGTCTACGTCAGTAGATTTTGGCACGTTTTTGTATATTGTTTTTCCTTTTACCAGAATACTTGCAGGCAGCGCTGCCACAATGGAATTTTTGTTTGCGATAGGCACAACGGAGCCGTTTAGTTTGTTACCTCCAGTCACCTTTATTTTCACCAGAGTATTATACCAGCATAGTAAACATGCGTAGTTTGCAAAGATGTTTTAGAATGCACTAAACTGAAAAAAAAGGAGACAACGCGCATGGACGTACGCACTCTTCGGCATGTTGACTTTGAGCAATTGCGTGACTTGTTAAGGAAAGAAGGCGTTCCAGTAGCAGTTATACGTGAGAGACTCCATGTTAGACATCCAGTCTGGTGGGACAGCTCAAGTGACAATGGAGTTGCTGTACCAAAGAAAGTAAGCCCTTTAAGTAGGTTTGTGAGGAGAAAAGGACTTGTTGCGGTTGCACTTGTGAAACCGGATCTATTGATTCGTGCAAACGGCACCTATGTTCACCTAGATAATCCACTTAGTGCTGAGGGTGATACAACGGCTGCCATGCACGGATTCACCGGTAGAAACCCAATACTCGTACGCAGACTTGTGGAGGCATTTCCTTTGCTGCAAGAAGTAGAAATCCCCACAGAAGTGCC
>CAYNBT010000034.1:0-6137 GCA_964396025.1 uncultured Candidatus Saccharibacteria bacterium
AGGGAGAGTGTTCTGAATGCCTTGGCAAGCCGTGCATTGTGCACGCTGTTTGAGCATTTCAGACCTTTCTCCCTAGTAAAATCAAGGGAAGTTGTTGTGAGGTAAGGTGTCAGAATTTTTGTTCATCCACCTTACCTGTGTTCAGCACCCACGCTATTAATGCGTGCCCTAAGGGTTACAATCCCTTTCGGAGTAGTACAGAACACAATCCCCAACATGCATCGATGTTTTTTTCATCTAATGCAAAATTGAGAACCACAACAACTTCATTAAGTTTCCGTAGGAGGTTAGGTAACGCATTGGCTGTCGGCGACGGTACCAATCGGCGAAGCGCGGGCGGCAGGCTAAGAGCTCAATACCATACAGAGCCAGCCGCTAATGCTATCCTAACCTTTTCACTGCATTGTGAATCGCCGCTTGCATATCAGCCTGCCTAGTTTTTTCAGCAGGGGAGCAAGCGACTTAGCAGTGTTTCGGTGCGGTAATAATAAGCGTATATGCCAGGCCACTATTCTGGGCCGGTGCGCGTGTTTACCACTAACCGAATTTACCTACAGATTACGTGTAACATTAACATAGTTATAGGTTATTGTCAATACTGAAGAGAATAAAAAAAACCGCACAGGGATAGCTTAGCTATTTGTGCGGTTGTATTTGAGAAAAAAAGAGGTGCGTGAGATGGTTTCGTTTTGATATTCGAAATCACCCGAGTAAGTTTCCGCTTATGCTCCCACCAGACCGTTAGGTCTAATTCGGTGTGCACTTTGCGATAACTGTACTAAATCCCAAAAGGTGCTGCACTGTGTTGTTAGCATCTTCCTTTTGAGACCACGCACCTCCTGCAGCTGTTCAAGGCGACATATTATGTCTTACACAACGAATTATCCCCTGTCCCCATGGTCATGCAAATTGCTTCGCATGATGAGTGGGTGGGACCTTGAACTTATTATTTGTAGGTGTTTGGTTTGGACAATAAAGCGTAGTCCTTACCATCAAACGTTCATCACTTAATCAGCGATGTCCTTGAAGTAGCTTACTACATGCGCAGACCTGCATTAGCTAGGTGGCACATGTCCGCAGCACTTCAGTGGAAACCTACAGTGAAATTATGAGAGAATGATAACATATGCTATGAGTCTTTGTCAAGTATATTTCAATACTGTCATTTGGGCTTTAAACCGTAGGAGGTGAAAAAATGGCTCAAAAACATGCTGGAAACAACACATGCCTTTTCTGTGAAAACAAGACAGAAGGCAAACAAAAGATGTCGCGGTCCTTTACAATTGCTAACAAGCAATCTTAAGGGGCCGCAGTTTTTTTTCTGTACTATTCTCAATAACTCAAAACTAAAATTTAAGTAATATCCACGTTTGCATCTTTGGCGTGAGTTTGAATGAATCTTTTTCTTGGTCCAACTTCTTCGCCCATTAACATAGTGAATACTTCATCAGCGCGTGCAGCATCGGCTACATCGATTTGTTTTAGAAAGCGGGTTTCGGGATTCATTGTGGTTTCCCAAAGTTCAACGTCGTTCATTTCGCCCAAACCCTTGAATCGCTGAATGATTGATTTTGCACCATCGCTGGTCTTTTGGAATGCATTAAGCGCTTTGTCGTTAAAAAGGTATTTTTTGTTTTTGCCCCAAGTTGCCTTGTACAAAGGAGGCATTGCCACATAAACATGGCCATTTTCCACAAGTTCTTTCATGTGGCGGTAGAAAAAGGTTAGGTATAGGGTCATAATGTGCATTCCGTCGGAATCAGCATCAGCCATGATTATTAATTTTCCGTAGCGAAGTTTGCTTGGGTTGTACTGCTCCCCTATTCCTGCGCCAATGGCTATAATGAGATTTTTGAATTTATCTGAGTCAATTATTTTATCCAAACGTGCGCGCTCGGTGTTCAATACTTTTCCAAAAAGAGGCAAAATTGCTTGAATCTTTCTGTTTCTACCTTGCTTAGCTGAACCACCTGCAGAATCTCCTTCAACTATAAAGAGTTCGGTTTTGGCAGAGTCTTTTTCTGAACAATCGGCCAGTTTCCCTGGTAGTACTCCCCCACCCTCCAAAGCCGTTTTTCTGATAACAGTATCTCTTGCAGCCTTTGCAGCCATTCGGGCTTTGAATGCCAAAATGTTCTTTTCTATGATTGCGGAGGCGTCTTTGGGGTTTTCTTCAAAAAACGCCTCAAGCGCATCTTTAACTACAGTTTCTACTGCGGGTCTTACGTTTGAATTTCCCAATTTTGCTTTGGTTTGACCTTCAAACTGAAGAATGTCCGAGTTAAGCTTTACTGAAATTACTGCGGTTAGACCTTCTTTTAGATCGTCGCCGGAAAGATTTGTATCTTTGTCTTTTAAAAAGCCTTTGTTTCTTGCATAGTCGTTTACGGATCTGGTGAGAGCTGTTTTGAATCCAGTTAGATGTGTTCCACCTTCTGGAGTTTTGATGTGATTGGCAAAGCAAAGTACGTTTTCGTTAAAGGAATCGTTATATTGAAGCGCAACCTCTACATCAACCCCATCATTTTCTTTTTTAACATGGAATAATGTTTCGTTTAGAACTTCTTTATTTCTGTTAAGAAGTCTTAGATATGATTTTACTCCGCCTTCAAAGTAAAACGCATGTTCTGTGCCGTCTCTGTGGTCTACAAGTTCAAATTTAATTCCGGCAGTTAAAAACGCGTATTCGCGAATTGAGTTGAGAAAGAATTTGTTTTTGAAGTCTACTGTTTCAAAGATTGTGGCGTCAGGTTTGAACTGTACCAGTGTTCCTGATTCATAATCCCAAGCAGCAACGTCCATAAGCCATTCGGCGCCTTTTACCTTGGAAACCGGTTTTTTTGGATCCAGCTTTTCTACCGGCCTTAGAACTTTTCCACCGTTTGCGTATTCTTGAATAACTGTTTCTTTTCCGCGCTTAACTACAACCCTGCACCATTCTGAAAGTGCGTTCACAACCGATGCTCCAACTCCGTGAAGACCGCTGGAAACTTTGTATCCCCCGCCTCCGAACTTACCACCCGCGTGGAGTTTGGTATAAGCAAGTTCTAATGCAGTGACATTGTATCCGGCTTTCATTCCATAAGGAATTCCCCTTCCATTATCGTATACACCTACAGAACCGTCTTCAAAAAATTCTATCTTGATATGATTAGCAAAACCTGCAATGGCTTCGTCCATGGAATTGTTGATGATTTCTGTAACTAAATGGTTCAAGCCGTTGATATCTGTGGAGCCAATATACATCCCAGGACGCTTACGAACTGGATCTAATCCCTCTAAAACTTGAATATGATCGGCTGTATAATTGCTTTGATTAGGTTTGTCTGCCATAACCAGAGTATTCTAAAGGATAGAATGATTTTTTTAAAGAGGCTGGGTATGTTAACTCACTCGTACTAGACTATAGGATTGATTTGTGATACAATGCTTGGGATGTTTTTACTGTGCCAGACCTGATTTAGAGGAGATTATGAAAAAATTAATGTTTGCGCGCCTTGTTCGAGTTCTAGTGGCCAAAGGGATTGGAGAGTTCTACAAGTTCCTGACCTTTGGTTTACTGGGGTATGCGGTTACTCTCGCTTTTTGGCCTGCAACTGCGTTCCCCCTGATGTTTACTGTGATTGCTTTGGCCATTGGAGCCGGGCAATCTCTCAGGTCTTTGTCCATGACGAAGATGGACGTGAACGTTAGTTCAGAGCTGATTCACACCCAACTTATCAGTGCCACGATAGTGTTGCTGATTGGCTGGGTTGTTGCAAGGCTGTAAAGCCAATTGGTAATCCGCCTAGCTGTTTCAAAAAACCGTTACTTATGCTAAACGCAGAGTAGCGGTTTTTTTTATTCTGAAGCGAAAATGAGGCTATATAAACCGAAGCTCTTCATTTTCTTAGATCTGAGTTGTTTGTGCTTCCGTATCATTTTGACATTTAGCCGCATTATGATACTATGAGTCCAAATCTTCTTTGAGGAGGCTAATTATGTCTTACGTTCGAACGTTTGAAGAACTAATCTCTGCTTTGGAGGCATGTGGCCCTGAAAACCCTGTTTTTGCACGCTATACCTTCTTGACCCCAGCAGACGTGGAGAAAACCTTATACCTTGCATTCAAAGCTCCAGTTGGGGAGATGCATACGCAAAGCGGTAGTATTGTTGCAGCAGACGCTTTGACTGGATTCGAAACATCTCCTCGTCAAGTACAGGGTGATGTTACGTTTACGTACGCAGGTATTCTGTTGGCTGAGACCTGCTTTTATCCAGAGATGTTTGTTAGTCTTGAACTGATTGACCGGTCTCAGGTTCCGGTAGGGCTTTTTTGGGCAGAGGAAATTTAGGTGTGTGTTAGCAATGTGACTCATCGCGTACACCAAAGCAGATCCCGGCTATATCGCATCGAACACGACCCTTCTGCTGACTTTTTTCATAGCATATTCTTTACAGGGTGTTAGGGATGAAAAATTTCAGCATGTTACTGAGGCGCACTAGTATAGCCATATCGGTGTTCTAGGGTTTGTAGTTGCTATTACAGCGCATTTCTTCTTGCGTTAATCTCAAATGACACATCAGTTGATGAGTTTTACTTAGCAACAAGACTTCACATAGGAGAGAAAATGAACGATCAATACATTTGGAGTGCAACACTAAACAATGGTATCAATGTCTTTGCGACACAAGTACCTCATGAAGTTGTAGGGTCTATCGTAGATTTTGGTGGTTCTGTCTGGGCGTTTGTGCGTACAGATAGTGTTGAGTGTCACGGGTGCTCTGTTGTTGTAGATGCAAGCCGTAATGTCTACATTGTAGTTGGAGGTTCAGGTGAAGCTGTTGCCATTGGTAGAAACACAACAGCAGTTGCTCGTGATGGAGTTATGGTGGGTGGCAATGTGAATGGCTCCATCATCACCGGTAATAACAGATTCGGTAACTGGTAGAAGGTTTTATAAACCGTTACTTATGCTAAAAGCAGAGTAGCGGTTTTTTTGTGTCCGCCCTTAGGTAATGTTTATCAGCAAATTCTCCACAAACAGTTTTTGATTTAGGTTAATCCTCTCCAAATCATTGCATGCGTTTAGAAGTTTTTCTGCTATCAAGTAATTCTGTGTTGTTCGAGCCTCTTGAATCCATTCTTTTAGTTTTTCAATAAGTTCTTGTTTTTCTAGTTTGGAAATTTCGATTGCTTGGTCTAGCCTTTCCCCCACCGACATCTGCAAGATGGTTTCTAACTCATTTGTGTGGGAGGCTTTACTTGTTGTCTTCACTTCAATCTTTTTGCAGCGAGACAACACGGTCTCTATTAAAGAATCTTTTAGCTGTGTCTCAAGAATTATCACTGCTGTCTCAGGAGGTTCTTCCAAAGTTTTCAATAAAGTATTTTGTGCGATTTGAGTAATGCAACCTGCGTCCCGAATAATCAGAGCTTTTGCTTTGTATGTAAGAGGTTTGCTATCCAAGAACTTTAGTGCTTTTTTGATTTGATCTATTCCAATAGTCTTCTCGTCTTCTTCCAAAGCTACCACAAGAAGATCGGGGTTGTTCTTTTTGTTTGGCAGTTGATTTTGAGTTAGTATCTCCGCTATTTTTTGCTCGCGGTCTTGTGTTGTTCCTCCAAAAATTATCATGGATCCGTGCATGTCTATGATTATACATGCTTCTTTACTCGTGTCTAACTATAGGATATAATATTCGCTAAGTCAAAACTAATCTTACATATGGAGGAATAGTCTTATGGTTGAAGTATTGGGACTTTTGATTTGGAATTTCGCTCAGCTGATGTTAGGTTTCTTGATTGGTTTTTCCCTTGGGGTAGTTTACTTTGTTCTGATCCTTGAGGTTCCTGATTTCTGGTTCCTCAGTTTTTGCTTTGGAGGCCTTGGCAGCGCCTGTCTTGCACTTTACGTTGCAGACATTGTTGCTTTAGCTTACGGGCTTTCATACACCTTGTACAATGGTGAGGGTGCGCGTATTTCAAAGTTTACCTATGGTGTTGTTTATATCATCAGCCTTTCCATTACTGTCGTTGTTAGCTTCTGGATATACATGAAGCTGCTTTTAGAACCTGCTGCCGTAATTCTCGAGAAACTATTCTCCTAGTAGAATTAAAACCGCTATTTGTGCTTTATGCCAGTAGCGGTTTTTTT
>CAYNBT010000035.1:0-5570 GCA_964396025.1 uncultured Candidatus Saccharibacteria bacterium
TGGTGACCCCACGGGGAATCGAACCCCGATTACCAGGATGAGAACCTGGCGTCCTAACCGTTAGACGATGGGGCCAAAAGGCGAACAAGCTTCTAATGCCGTTTGGCACGTGAATTATACGAATATTCCTCTGTAATGCCAAGTAACAACTTTCCCCGCGCACAAAACTCCAACAAACACAAAAAAACGGCATGCAAAATCATTCGATTCTACATGCCGCATAATTCGTGCAATCCATCTACAATGATCAAAGCCCTAGCCGCCTCAGATGTTGCCCCATCATAGAGTTGATGTTGTTAAGCAACCTTGTCCCTTGGCCCCAAACGTACTTTTGCCCCTTGAATTCATATGAAAAGTGCACCACAGTTTCTGCCGGTTTCTTAGTGCCCTCGACCGCCTCGAAAGGTTGGTGTATTTCCACAAAGAGAGTGCCTTGCACCGTAAATATGCTGGCGGGCAAGTTGATCACAAAATAGGATCCATAGTAAGTCTCTACAATCTGTTCCATGGAATGTGCTTCGGAAGAAAGCGCCATCAAAAATACTGTGACAATGGCTTCGTACGGGAAGGCATAAACACTCGTTTTACTGCCAACGCACTTGATTCCCAAACTATTTGAGAGGGCGTTTGCTCCTTGAACCAGAGGACCAAATAACTTAGGCTGTGAACTTAACGGAGCCAATTGCGCCGCAGCGTCATCTAATGTAGCTAACTTTTGGTTCCAGCGAACGTTTAAACCACGTTCCTTGATAATTTCTGCAACAGGCTTGCGTGTAGGTGAGGTCATAGATTCAGCTCCTTTGTTACTAGGTGGGTTTTTGACAGTATATGTTGTTGGATACCTCAAGTAAATGCCTCCTGTAAATCAGTGTATAATTTTGTAAATGAAAAAATTATTGCCTATACTTTTATTTTTACTAATCCTCTCTGGCGGTGCGCTTTACAGTTACTACTCATTTGTAACCTTTAGTCCTGCTACCTTCTCTGGCCAAAAACGTGTGATGGGAGCAACCAGCAAAAAACAACTTCTTGAACTTCCACTACCACGAGACCACAAAATATTGAGTGTAGACGAAAACAATTCAAGAAAGGTGATTATTTTTGAATCTCAACACTCTCCGGAAAATATTCAAGACTTTTACAAATCTGTACTGTTGGGCAAAGGGTGGAAAATTGATGTGGAACGGCAAGAAGGCATATTCACAGTCTTGGAATATAAAAAGACCGATGATGCAGATGTCACAGTTACAGCCTCTAAACAGATTGCAACAGATACTACTTTAGTCACTATAAACATAAGAATTCATAACGACTAAACCTAGTTCTTTGTTCCTACCATGTATACAGCCCTCCATGGGCGATAGTTACTTTTGAATGTATCGGAAAGGAGCACTTCTCCGTTGCGCATCACCGTTCTGTCAAACGAAACCGAAGCACCCCATGCAGCAAAATCTACTTGCTTCACTGTTCCTTTTGGCAATGTAGGATCATCTTGATATTGCGCCTCCGGAGGTGGGGATACGTTGGTGACAATAGGATCGGTTATCTTAACCTCACGGCCGTCCGGTGTACCATAAATACTAAACTCAAGAGTTTGAGCGTTTCTATCGTAAGCTGTTTGAACCAAGATGTAGTTTGGTGTGTCATTTTTGAATTTGAAATCAAGTGAAGGTTGGTAAATCGAAGCATCAAACCCAACAGGCGAATCTATCTCGTAGTAATAGACTCTGTAAGCGTGTGCATAACGGGAAACAATGGGAAGGCCCGCGTTTAAAGCTGCCCTAAAAAGGGTGGTCGAGGTCTGGCAAACTCCCCCGCCTTCACCAAGAACAGTTTTACCGTTCGAAATAACATACGCCGTGTCATATCCAGAAGTAGCACTAATGTCTCCCACACTGCTATTAAATGAGTAAACTCCCCCCGGAGCTACTAATACGCCGTCGGTTCTATCTGCGGCTAAGGTAAGATTGTTAACACGTGCAACGGCAGATCCGGCAAATTTTGAAGTGCCCTTTCCTAGCAACGCATAAATTCCATATTTCTGAGCATCATCGGGTCCTTTGATTTCTCTAACAGCAATAGGAACCACCGATTCCTTTGCAAAAAAAGCCTTTCTAAAAGCGGCATGAACAGTATCTCTATCTAAATCTCGCCCGCTTGTAGTTATTTCAAAATTCAAAACGCGCTCACCGTTAAGTTTAGTTACTTTTCCGCGGGGTGTTTGATAAATTGCAGAACGAACAGATTCAAGATATGTATCAAAATTCGATTTATTCAACGCGAGGATGTCCTCTTGTGCGTCATAAGTGATAAAACCGGCTTTCTCTTTTTTCGAAGGTTCAAAGGTTTTGTCTTCAAAGGTCAATTTAATTGGATTGCTAATCACAGCTTGTGCAGAGTCATAAAATTGATCCAAATCGTCTTTTGTAACTTTGGGTTTTGCCGGCTTTATGGAAATTTTAATTTGAGAGAATTTCTTTTGCCCCAGAGAGGAAACCAAGTCATCGTATAGTTCCTGTTTCACTACCTTACGCCCAGGGTGTTCTTGCGTGATTATCAAAGTATCTTCCGATACGTCAAAACTTGCATTTAACGCAGGAATATCTAACTCGGCAAGGATTTGGGAGATAAATGAGTTTAACGCATTCTCATCAAAAGTGTACTTGGCATCAACTTTGAGAGGTTTAATCAATCCAACGGTTTTATCTTTAAAATCAATAAAAGGATTGCCCGTCCTGCCAACCTCGTATGCTCGCCTGATTGAAGAATCCCAATCGTAGTGCAAGTCTAGCTCAGAGACTTGTAACACAAATTCTTTGTCATCATAAACAGCAGTTATTTTTTCTGCCGCAATAGGATCACTAGACTTTAAAAGTTCGTTTGCCTTGTAGTAATCTGTTCCGCCAAGTTTCACTCCAGCTACGTAAACCCCAGGAATTATCTTTTTTGCAAACGAAATGTGATACACAGAAAATAAAATCGCAAATAGTGCAAAAAAAGGGAAAACATTTTTAAGGCTACGAAAGTTTAGAAATCTTCTCATTGGGCTTGGAATCTCTCTTTGCAAACTTTTTAGAAGAATCGGTTTGTGCAGATTTAGCACCTATTAGGAATTTGTAAGGCTCTTTGGACATGTCGGTGAATAAATCTGTTTCTTCTACTAACATTCCTGAAGTGGTTTTTCCAAAGGAAATCACCTCGGTTCTCACACCTTGGCTTCTTGCATATTCAAGCAAATCTTTGTAATCACCGTCACCAGAAACAAGAACCATCACATCAATCTTGGGAATAAGTCTTACCACATCCATACACAATCCCACATCCCAATCCCCTTTCTTGGCGCCATCGTAAAAAGTCTGAAGCTCCTTTGACCTCACTTCGTAGCCACGAGCCCCCAAAGCATCAAAAAAATCTTGTTCAGCACCAACGTCCGCCTTAATCACATATGCAAACGCCCGAATCAACTTTCTACCTGAAACTCCCTCTGTTAAAACCTTTCCAAAGTCCACTTTGGCAGAAAATAGGTTCTTGGCAGAGTAATACATATTCTGTACATCAACAAAAACCGCTACTCTTTGCTCTTTATGCTTTATAGACATCATGGACGTATTCTATCTTAAATACATTGTCTCAACAAACTAGAATTTCCCTTTTGTACAAATCAAGCAAAAGTTAGTATTATGAAAGCGCAAAAGGGGGTGAATTTAAAATATGTGTAGTACTTGCGGATGTCACGGCGATGACAAAAAACAAAATGAAAACAAAGACCAGCAAGGTCAAGATCAAAAAGATTTAAAGAAAATGGAAGAATGTAAAGTCTGCGGAAGCAAAGAAGGCTGCGAACACCAAAAAAAGTGTGAATGCGGAAAGGACGAGTGTGAATGCAAAGAGGGCGAATGCGACTGTGACGGAAAAGGCTGCTGTGGTGATGGCGAATGCGGCTGTTGCTGCGATGATGAAGATATGGACGGAGACTTGGACGAAGAAGAGTTAGAAGAACTCGAAGAGGACTTGGAAGATGATGAATAAAACTAAATACGAAAAAAAAGCGCTCCTAAGGGTTTACCTAAATGGAGCGCTTTTTGGTTGATTCTAGCTACTTGTAACACTCATAGAAAAGCAGATATATCGGGCCGTAATACATACGACAGGCAAATCTATCTAACCATGTGTGATACTTAACAAGCGGGCCATACTGCACTATAAACTCTTCTTTCCCAAACATAAGTGCTGTAGGAACTGAACCATCTAAGGTATCAAAATGCAACCATGGTGCCGTGCTAAACACTAACGCAAGCAAGATGAAGCATACTAAACCAAGACTAACGAGACACAAACCTAGCCCCAATACCAACGCCAGCGCTAAGGCCAAATCTATTTCCCCTGAAGCTATTTCATCCGCCCGCAAAAGGGTAAGCACAACGGGGTATACCATTTTATAGCCAAAAAGAATCGTAACAGCAGGCACAACGATGAATTTGTACAAAAATACCAACTTGGTTTCTTTATATTCTTGGAGCAAATTCTTCCAAAAGAACTGAAGAAAAATCAGAATGTGCCGTACAGCCCCAACTGGATCTGACAAGGAAAAAGCCGATGTTAATCGGAACATAACAAGCCTCCTCTTTTGATTTTGTATAGTATATCATATACTACAGGGTATAAAACTAGTAGCTAAAAACAGGCGCACATATTACAATTGTTAGTACATGCCAGAAAACAAGTTCGAATCAAATGAAATTGCGGGTATGACAAAGGATATTGAAGCGCTCAACCCATTAACTAACGCCGATGGGCAACCTGTGCCTTTTGAGTTAAATGGACAGCAGTTTATAACTGCAGCTATTAAAAAACCATTAAAGGACAACACGGATCTTGTAGTGTTTGGTGTTTGGAATCTTGAACAAGATAATAAAACCGGTTCTCCAGTTGCATGTGTAGACAGCTTCGTAGACAAAAACACTGGACTTGCCACTGTAGACATAAGATCACATCACATTGTCTTCCCTAACATGCCCGAGAAGTTTGGGGAACTTGAAGAACTTTATACTAAAGATAATCCAACCTCTGATAGTGCCTTCATTGTAGATGAAGAGTTTAGAGGCACTGGATTAGCCAATGTACTACAGGCAGAAACTCAGTATGTCCTAGGCAAGATGGGAGCATTGACTATTGAGTATGCTGGGGACACAACAACACGAGCTGATGAAAATGGCGCTACTTCATTCTATGGTAAACATGCTAGCGCAGCATTTATTGAAACAGACCCTGATTACGAGGAAGGGGCTCCGTACGTGGGTCCAAGAACAATAATACCCACGCAATTGAGCGCTTATCAGTATGACCTACTACAGACACACTTTGCCCCGCAGTAACACAAAGATTTAATACTACAGCTATGATAAAATCCTGTTGCCTATACAGGTACGCTTTTGAAAGATTTTTATTGGGGAGTCGTCTAGTGGTAGGACGCCGCGCTCTGGACGCGGTAGCCGGGGTTCAAATCCCTGCTCCCCAGCCAATTTAGAAAACAATTATTTCTCTTTATAACAACAAGTTCCAAAACACTC
>CAYNBT010000036.1:0-3657 GCA_964396025.1 uncultured Candidatus Saccharibacteria bacterium
ACAACTAACAAATTTTCAAAGAACCTTCTTAAGGTTTCAAAAAAAGCAAAATGTTGTCATTTTGCCAAAAAACCTTATGAAGAATAGCTTTAGAGAATTCCCTAAAAGCTGCTGTATTTATACACTATAGGGCGGAACATGTCTACCCTAACAGAGTTGGCAAGATTCTATCACTTTTCAAGTGTTTTTGTAACCCGCAAATGCCCTGTAGTTTTGATTGTCCCTACGCGCTAAAGAAATATGGTAATATCGCAAAGTTCTTGTTAAAATGTTGATTGCATGGGGCGGTAGCCAAGGTGGTCACGGCACCGGTCTGAAAAACCGGCTATGTGGGTTCGACTCCCACCCTCCCCACCATAAAATCCTGATTGTGGTTGCAATATAATCCAATGGTTCACAAGTTTATAGTGAGTGGGAAGTCGAACTTTTGATATACTTTAAATATGAAAAAAATAGTTGGACTGATAAACTTGTTTTTTGGTATTGTAGAAATCCTTATTGGTATTCCATATATTCTATTTACAATTCCTAAATTGTTAAAAATGTACGACGATCTTAAAGTAGATTTACCGTATAATCCGGCATCCGCTTATTTATATGCAGCTTTTTTGATTCTACTAGGCTTAGTTAATGTTTTAGTAGGACTGGGAAATTTCAGTGTCATATTCAAAAATAAATCTGACTTATTTTACAAAATAGGCATCTTATTTGTGATTTTTTCATTAATAATATCCGGCATGGCTGTCTCTCGAATGGTCTATACTACAATCAGCCCTATTTATAATTTGACTAATGTTACTTCTAACTGAAAATAATTCGCAACATCATATACAATAGACCACCAGATGACTTAGTGAGCAGAGCGAACTTAGTCAGATGGGGTGCAATAAGCATGCTTCCTTTTACTTCGTAAAACGTAGGAGCGCAGCGACGAATCGCCACCATAAAATCCTGCTTTTACCCACAACAAAAACCACTGTTATCTAAATTGATAGAGAGTGGGAAGTCGAACTTTTAACCAATAACAGCTATACTATTAAATATGCAACCGAACTGTTTCATAGAAATTATAATAACTAAAATTATTCCGCCTTATAGTGAATACAATAAAATACAACTAGAATTTACGGGAGATAATCCAGATATTATAGTCAAAAACTATCTACTGAATGAAGGAATTGATGATTTGGAGAAGTGTCTTATCCATTCAACAAGTTGGCGATATGAGGACCCACAGAATATTATCTTGACCTATCTAATAGTTATTCCGGAAAATTTTGTGTATACACTCCATGAAAAAATAGATGTAACAAAAGAGCATTTAGCTGTATCTGAAAACAGCTTTACTCCCAGACCTACATCTATAACAACAAACAATGTTATAAAACACGCGTTTAGGCATTTAGCCTACTTACTTAAACACGACTATGAAAATCAATATCTACCACTTTTCACTGAACAACAGGTTGCCTATGTAAGAAAAAATTATGATGAGGTGTTTGAAAAGATAGAGGCTTGATCTAGTGCGCATAAGTTCGCAACTTCATTCACAATAGACCACCATGAAACCCGTATTGCACCCACATCCCCACACCGCTACAATTTACATATGATTGATCTAAAAACTCTCTCAGAGGAAACACGTGCAGTCTTAGCTCAATGGGAGCTAAGCCAAAAAGCATCTTTGGATGAGCGAAAGGATCCAAATTGGTTTAGTGAACATCCTGTAAGTTTGGAAAATCTTACGAATAGAGAATGGTGGGTTAATGCAAGGGAAAAAGTGGTAGGTTTGGATCCCAAAGATAATGGCTTAACATTTTGCCAAGATTGGGCACGAGGAATGTTTGAAGCACTTACACAAAATCCAGAAATGACTGCAGAAGGTATGGCGGTAGATGTGAACCTGATGTACTCTGACACTGACGATCATTGGTGGCTAGAACTTGTACCTGCCGACAAGCAAAACACTGGACTTTTTGACGGAACTGCTGGAGGTAAGCTAAAAAACAATGCTAACGCTGCGGCTTATACAGATGGTTACTATGGCAGCAAGAACGCTCTTTTAGAATATTTGCCCCCAAACGTTGGAGACATATATAGACATGGTGACATTAAGCAAAGTGTGTCAGTTAACATCAGCTAACATAAGTGCTACTATCCTTCTATGAAAAGTAAGTACAAAGCTCGAGGCTTGATAATAAAAGATGGTAAGATTCTACTAATCTTTAGAAACAAATATAGCAGAATATACTTTTCCCTCCCAGGTGGTGGTGAGGAAGTGTATGATGAATCTGTTGAAGCCACCGTTGTAAGAGAGGTCTTAGAAGAATCATCTATAGTTGTTAAGGTTGTAAAACATCTTCATTCATACACCAATGATGCCGGTGAGATTCAATACCTTTATCTTTGCGAATATATAAGTGGCACACCAGAACTTGGTGATAACGTTGAGCTGGCTAAAATGCAAGCGAACCAGGACAATTTTTATATGCCAATGTGGGTGAGTATTGAAGATGTTGCAAATATTCCTGTGCGGCCTAGGGGTTTTTGTGAGTTTGTGAGGGGGTATGTTAAAGGGCTTGAACTCCAAACCGCATAATACTTTACCTGACTGCACTAGACTTCATACTATTCTTAGATTTTGCGTGAGAAAAGAAAAAGAGCTATACAAATGAAGTTATTTCATCAGTATAGCTCTGGTTTAAATATCAATACTTAACTTTGTGGCGCCGGTCAACTTCTAGGGCTAGGTAGTCTGCCAATGGCAGGGTGTAATGGCCGGATTGCCATCGTTCGATGCCCTTATTCAATATTATCTTAATTCCCAAGTATTTAACCTGTGCTACATTATCATCTCCAAGGCTCAGAATTTCAACTTCCACAGGTGCTAGATCATCTTCAACTGCATACAGTGTAAATCTATCCCCAACAGAAGCACTCTCCCAGCCTCTTAGAACCAGCTCCCCAATAAAATAATCACTGCCGTGTGGTTCATAATCAGAAGGGATACCATACGCGATATTGTCGGGATTGACGACGAGTACCTTATACATAAATACGTTCCTTTGTACTAACCGTACCTTTCCTGAAATTCGATTTTGGTATTGTCTGCAGAAGTGGTGTAACTAGTTACGACCAAGTGAGCTGTTGTACCATCTACAACCTTTACTTCCGCGCCAATAACCAGCCCACCCACCTGAGCCTCACCTAAGTTTGCTTTCTGCGTATAGTTAAAAATTCTGACGCTTATCATTAGCGAACCTCCTTTGTGATTTACACACTATCATACCCTATAATAAATGAATGTGCAACTTGAAACCAGTTTCCTCATAATAACATTGATAGGTAGATTACTAACTAGGATTTGACTTTTATCTCCATCAAAGGCAAAATACAGCCTGTAGTAATGAAGCTATTTAAAACCAAACCCATTTTAATAGGCATTGCCGAATCAGCCGTAATTTTTACCGGTTTAGTCTATATTCTTGCACTTTTTTATCTTCTGCTCCCAAAAGAAGCGGCACAGCCTTTTAGTTTATCGTGGAACAGTTTGATAGGTTTACTTTATGTTTCCATGATCACTGATGGCTTGATTTTGCTTGTACATTTGCCACGAAGACAAAGTCACCATGAAAATGCGCTATTTGACCCAAATAA
>CAYNBT010000037.1:0-2902 GCA_964396025.1 uncultured Candidatus Saccharibacteria bacterium
CCAATGTTCTGGCTGAGGGTTGAGTCAAAATTTATTCTTTTCCTATATGAGATGTAGAGATAATTTCCGTCACCTCGGGCAATGCGGATAGCTCTAGGACTTGTACTCGAAAAGGAATTATAAACACTATAGTTAGTTGGTGTTGAGGTTGCGGTTACAGTATCTGCTTGGGTTAGTAATCCGGCAGATATTTTTTTGGGTACACTAAAGTGGTGTAAACGCTGTTTCCAACCTGCATCAGGATAATTTCCACCCATGATATCGGTTGAGTCGCCGTTGTAATAAGCCATACAAGAAGAAGCTAACGGAACAGGACCACAGTCATAATAGTTAGCATGTCCCATGATCTTTTCTATCGGGGAGAATCTAGCAACTAAGTGCATAAGCTCATGTCCATATGTGTATCGAGCATCGTGGTGAATATCATCGCCAATGATGGTTACCGTTCCGGAACATGGAAAATCAATACATCCATGGGTTAATGTGGCGCAGTTCAACTCATCTGGAACAACATAAACTCTGTGTTTAAAGTTTGCTAAATTTACACCGTTCTGCGCTGCTTTTTGGTTAATCAGTGGATTCCATACGCTGGCGATTCGAGCTTGTGCGCAGTATTGTCCTTGCTCGTTGGTGGCTAAGCTCCACGCGCCTTTAACCGTGACTGGCATAGTGAGCTGGCCTTCAGTGTTTTCTACAACGTAATCCTCAACATTGTTTAAACCGGTTGAGAGTATTCTTTCTAGATCGGCGTTGGGTACAACGGGGGGTTCGGTATCAGCGAAATCCAACTTCAAAACTAACACTGGTTCGTTCCTAGTAGTAGGCGCTCTAGGTGCATCCGCAGGTATTCCATGAGCTAAATCCCTGTATACAAAACCGATTTTGGTACCAATTCTCGTGCCCTTTAGCGACACTTGTTTATTTGGATACACGGGTAAAACGTCTGGTGTAAAAAGGTCATAATACACGTTATCAGTTAAAAAACGCAGTTCAGTTTTTGCAGGTGTTTTAATAGTATTGTTGGGGTTAAGTGTGGGTTCAACAATGGTAGTTATAAACAAACCATTTTTATTTATGTTTTCCTCTAGATATTCCTGAACCTCTTTGGGGAATGTATTCCTGATGTTTCCAAGAGTAGCATGTTTCATATAGCGAAGTGTATCCGCAGCAACTTCTTTGCTTAACGTTTTTGACCTATTCTGTGCTGCAGTTTTCATTTGAAGTAGAAGATCTTTTCCAGCTTTAGAATTTTTCTCAATCTCAGGCAGATTTGTATATTGATTATTCAATTGAATCAAAGTTTCGTTATCAAGAAACTGCCCAGTCGCGGATAGTACGTCATCATAGGCATGCTTGGTTTGGCTGTAATAATAAACTCCCGCTCCAAGTGCCGTTACCACAAGTGCCAACAGTAACAAGTGAGCAAATCCGTCTTGCGGACTGGTATGAAATGCTTTGCGAAGAAATTTTATAAACTTATGAGAGTTAAAAAAATTATTGGGCATAGTTTCTAACATTAGTATGTGCTCTACACTAGTATTGTCAATATCCTGATTAGCATATTGATAGCAATATAAGAAAAACAAAAAAACGGCACCTTATGTTCTGGATCATTCCAAATCACAAGATGCCGTTGCCTTTACAAATACTACCCTCCGGCTTGGTGTATCATTTCCTGTGTGATCACGCCGCCTTGAGTGAGTTCAAATAACATTTCTAGATTAGGCAAATGATCAGCGCAAGCACCGATTTTAACCTGAATATGAGTGGGTTGTAATTCACGATAGTCTAGACGCGCGCCCTGTTTAAACATTGCAACAACTCGCTCTCCAGCTTCCTTTGTGTGTACTAAAGCAGAGATACTGCTTAGCAGGCGTTGCAAAGCCCATAATTTATTGTTTGAACCACAAACAAAGCAAGCACACATATCTGAACCAATTCCCCTTGGTCTGAAAAACTCACCACCGCCTTCAGGTTGAGTATCAGCAATTCCGTGTGGAAGCATGCCTGTGCGTGGATGTTCTGCCAGCTGTGGATAAACTGTTTGCCCTATAGCGGAAAGCACTCCTATAGGCGAAACTGTAAGACCTTCTGTGAGAACAATGCTATTTGTGCCGCATTCCCCGCAGATCCAAACTCCGGCACCGTTTCCTTGCAAAGGAAAACTTCCGTAAAGATACCCGCAGTTGGGGCATCCCCAATTCTGCAAGTCTGTGATAGTTACTGCAATGGTTTCCATATTCGTCTCCTAATGTCTATTGATAGTTTGCAAAAAATCTGTTGCAGCAGAGATACTAGCATATTTCACTGTTACTCGTTTTCTATGCGAATGCGTTTTTCTTGTATACCTGCGTTTAAGACAATCTCACGTACTGCAAGACACAATTCTTGATGTAATCTTCCAAGAATCATCTCGACTACCCCATCATGTTCTCCTCTGAACGCACGGATTTGTTGGTTTTTGGGATTATATTCTAGAGGCAAAGGAATAGCGACCCATAGCGGATATGTTTTCCATGATATGGTAAGCTTGGTGTGTGCTATCATCAAATTATGCCTGACAATTCCGTACAAACTTTTAACACAGGTGGACTTAAACCAAGATCACTACGTAATCTTGTAAAACTTGGTTTGATACTCCTGGCAGTAGTCGCGGTAACAAGCATCTTTTATGGTGGGTTTATTGTAGGCAAGAGTTCAGTGAATTTAGAAGATGTTGTTACATCAACTCCGCAAATAGCCCAAAATCAGCAATCCAGTCTGCTGCCGGTACAAGGTGATGTAAAACAGCCCCCAATCACAAATTATATTAATCAAATGATGCGGATTTATCCTTCACTGAATCGCAGATACTCCTTTTATATTTATCCTGCAGACAGTCTAGGTAAATGCTTGTATGGCA
>CAYNBT010000038.1:0-2343 GCA_964396025.1 uncultured Candidatus Saccharibacteria bacterium
ATTAAGACTCATAGTATAATACACAAAAACATCTTTTTTTGCAACTGCACGCGTTTATTTCTCTTTTGACTAAGCCAAAAAATATAGTAAAGTAACTCTATGAATGCAAATTTACTACAATTCATTGGGTCCTACATTGTCACGCCTTCGGTTATTGCGAGTGTTTTCGCCTTTATTTTTTATAGAGTGTTTAATCTTGGTGAGTACTATCAAAAATTCTCAAATGCTCTTGAAGATGTTAAAAAACTTCAGACAGATATCAAAAGTTTAGAAAATTCCTCTACAAAAATTACTCAGGAATTAAGTGTTGTTAAGGCTTTGCTAATCTCTGACCTTGGCATTGATGCTGGAGTATTCCACTCAAAGAGCCCACTGAGCCTGCAACCGCTTGGAGAGAAGGTTCTTAAAGAAAGTGGGTTTGAACGCATTTTTGAAGATAACAAAGAAATGTTTCTGGATAAAATTCGGGAATATGGTTTTGAAACTGAGGCTGATATTGACACCGCCAGTGCAGATATTCTTGAACTAATGAAGGAGCACGAGCTTTTTAAAGGTTTTAAGGAAGTTGCCTACCAAAACGGAATCACTCTTGAGGTTCTGCTGCGTGCCTGCGCGATTTATATGAGGGAGCAGGCTGTGAACGAACTTTTACGCGGACAAATGCCTTAGGATTGAATGTGATGATGCGCCGGAAATTCTATGGCACGGAAAATTCATTGCTCCGTGCAACAGGTTGCCTAATACCTCTGAAGACGGTTGGCCAATTCAGAAAGTAGAGGTTGAAAATTAGATCTACAAACGCTCAAACTCTTAACGTGATTTGGGCGTTTTTTCTTCAGCTTGCTCCATGGAATACTATAAGGTATAATATGACGAATTTATCAACAAACCTAAGATGTATCAACAAAGGATGGAAATAATGATTCCTATATTGGCTGCAATACACGAGAAGCTTGACGAAATACGCACTGCATTCGAAAAGAGACAACGCGATTTGAAAACTAATCGTGACGCTGCAATAGCCTATGTGCACTTCTTTTCCGAGACAGTGAAATCTCTTGCTCCAGGATTTGTTGATTTGAACTGGTATGGCTCATACAGCAATCCTGATGTAGCGAACTACCCGGTAGTGCAGCTGCATATCCACACAACTGTCACTGGACGGCATCAGACATTGTTTTCAGTTTATATAGATACTGGCGGTAAAAACCCTCCCGATGTCTGGACACAAGAGCAGATTTTGGAGAAGGTAGATACTGAGCTTGCCCGTGTAAAAAGGGAAGCCGCGTTGTTTGAGTTACTCTAAACCCCAGAACCTCTGATTCATAAAAATCAGAGGTTTTTTTGTAGGGTTTATCACGCAATCTATACTCTGGGTTATTCTCGAATGGCGAGTCCAGAACCCTGCCATTCATAACAGGCGACTAAAGTTCAAGGAGTAGCACGCATAGGAACACAAACCTAAGCCTGCTACTCCTTTATTGTTTTTGGAAGCATTCCTGAGTTTACATCTTATAGGTTGACCGCGCTTACACATCCTGTATAATCGTCTAAAATCTAGATAATAAGGAGAAACCTATGTCCGAGTTTATTTCAGGCCTTTATGCCGGTTTGTTAGGGATTCTGCTAGCATTCTCTGTGCTGGCCGTTGTCTTTATGGTAAATCCTCAGTCGTGGGCAAAAGTCAGCGAGAACAAGCTATTTTCAGAGTTGGCGAATATTTTAACTGTTTTTGCTTTTTTTACAGTTTTAGCAACAGGAGTAGTTTTACTTCTTGCCGGAGACGATGTTCCATTGGCGCGGATTGTGATCATGCAACTCCTTCACTTTGGGTATACGCTTATTTTGTTAGCTGCTTTTCGCTCAGTTGCGGGTAGCAACGGTTTTCAGATAGCATCACTGGGGCTTTTGACCTTCACGGTTTTTGCTCTGACGCGAAACGTCTATCTTTTGCTATTACAATAAGGGAGATATCATGGATGAATTAACACAGGCGGTTGACAAGGTCCTTAATCTTGTAGCTTCGTATAGAGAGGTTATACTTGCCGCTGATGTTACAGAGCTGTACTGGAACAGAATCAGAGTTTTTCTTGAGAGCTGCTTTGCTTTAGAGAGCCCGTACAAGCTGGAAACAGCTGCTTGGATGGTTGATGCTTTTGATCAGGTGAATACGAGTGGTATGTTCAACAACTTATTGGGAGATACGCGTCTTGCTGTAGCCGTAGAAGCCGTGCGCAGTGTTGTAAATGCCGATAAGCATCGCACAGCCGTCACTGCTGCTCAGGCGCGAAACCTCGCAAAGTAACCCTATCAACCCGAATTGGCCAAAAACTGATTCGGGTT
>CAYNBT010000039.1:0-2335 GCA_964396025.1 uncultured Candidatus Saccharibacteria bacterium
GGAACGGATCCGCAAGAGATTTTGGCAAAAATGGTGGAATTGCTGGATTGGTACTACAGCATGGACGCCAAGGATACGCATCCGATTTTAATAGCAGGAATTATGCGGGCGAGGATTTTGGAGATTCAACCATTTGAGAATTTTAACAACGCAATGGCCGGGTTGACCAGTTTGCTTTGCGTAAAGTCTTGCGGATACATCATGCGAGATTTTTTGAGTTTTGAGGAATATTTTGTAAATTCCCGAAACGAGCAGTTGAGTGCTTTTGCCGCGATTTCCAAAAATGAGGGCGATGTAACAGACTGGCTAGAATATTTTACCGAAGGCGTTGCCAACGAAATCTCTAAGCTTCAGGAGCAGGTTTTGCTTTTGGCCAGAGACACCAAGATCGCCAAAGTCACGGGGCGCGCGGAGCTTTCTAAGCGTCAGGAACGCATCATTGAATTTTTGCAGGATTACGGGCTGATTAGAAACAGCGACTTCCCCAGAGTGTTCCCAGATATTTCAGAGGACAGCGTACTGAGGGATCTAAAGGTTTTGGTAGATGACGGAATTGTAGTGAAAAAGGGTAAGACTAAATCTTCTAGGTATGAGTTAAAGTAGCACCCTGTGATATGTATATTGATAAACTGGTTACCCAATTCAGTTTCAAATCCATACCACAGGGGGCTTTATGCGTTAGGTTCTTTGTATACGCCCTACAAATACTTATTACCACTTAAGGCGTAGAAATTTATAGTTGCCAGACCAATCGTAAGTAATATGAGGGCACTCCAAGAAGTTACTGCAAGTAACCAGTTTGCTGCGAAAGCTGCTTCAGTATATTTCAACGCATGCAAAATATCAGATTGCACGAATACATGAACTAGGGGTATAACCATCATGATTGTTACAACCCGCGTTACGGATCTAAAATCAGCATATTTACCAAGATGGTAAATTCCTGCAGACACGTAGCCCACAAGTAAAGTAGCAATAGGACCTGCGAGATATCCTGCCAAGATAATTTCAGGATGCGTATCATTCAACAACACACGCACATAGGCAGAGCCAAACTTTAACCCAAATTCTTCTACCTGATAACCCGAGGACATAAATACAGAGGCATGTGCCAACTCATGAAGAGATACTACTAAAAAGTAGACTATCGTTGCAAACAATGGCAAATGCCATCGCGTTTTTTCTCGTTCCCTACTTGTAATAAAAAGCAGGAACCACATAAACACAAAGACTAAAAACACAGTAAGCATACCGTTTGCTGTAACTTCAAATCTTGGTAACGTACCCACTTACACACCTCCCTTTAGCATAGTTCGGATCGATTACAGTATACTATAACCTATAATACGCTTATTGACAAATATATTCTACTTGATGAAACTGTTTTGTTCTTCTAATACCTCTATAGGGATTTCGACTCGTTGATGGAAAGTGGCGTTGTAGGAAAAAAAGCCCCGAAGATCATATGATGTTCGGGGCAAAGGGATCAGGGTTTGTATATGGCGTAAAGTGCACCAAGTATCTGTGTGACAATAACAGCCATAGGATACGTCTGGAAAACGCTACGGATAACCTGATCAAACAGGTTGTATCCGTCTTGATTAATACCTGCGGCTGAAAATACCAACAGGCTAAACACAAACATAAGTATAAATAACGTTACAGTCCAAAAAGTACCCAACAACTTTTCAGAACTAAGAAAGAACAGAAATCCGATGGAAGACAAGATTAAGCTGAGCACAAGACTTATGGCACCAGACTCTGGGCTCATATCATAATAAGTTTGGCTTAACGTTGCGCCAAGTACCGACACAACCATTGCCAAAGTCCGACTCACCTTTCTCTCACTGCCAAAATTGATCATAATAGGCCTCCTCAATAAGATTTTGTGATCAGGAGTTGGTCTGGTAGTAAACCCACCCCAACAGTTGTGTTATACCCATAGCGAAAGGCAATCCAAGCCAATAGCTTCTTAGCATTGCTACCCCAAGATCGAACACAACAGAACCGGTGTATGTTACGCCAGTAAACAGCAAAACTACTCCAAAAGTGACTAAACTTAAGGTTAGGTAGGTTCCTAACCAAAAGCTTTGCTGACTAACACGCGTAAGGAGAAACATGGTGAAACCGGAAACCGCTAGCACCGGAATCACACAATATAATGTGGCCAATACAACACTTCCAGAAACTTCATCACGTAAGCAAAGCACACTAAGGATCATACTAACTAAGGTCAAAATGCTTGCGATTAATCGCTCGCTTTCTTTCCCTGGATTCATATTCGGCATAATTACACCTCATCCTTTAAAAGTACACCGGCCAACGCACCAACGAA
>CAYNBT010000040.1:0-2020 GCA_964396025.1 uncultured Candidatus Saccharibacteria bacterium
AAAACAGGAGATGCTCTAATGAGTTACTTGGAAAAACAACAGCTTCGAGAGACATTGCGGTCATTTCCTGCAGACGCTGCTTTTGCAATCAGCGTTCTTGTGGAGCAAGTCGTTCTTGGATGGGAAGCAGAAGTAGAAACTCAACTGGATGAAATCGCAACAAAGTTTTCAATTCCAGCCGCAGAAGTAAAGATCTACTTTGATTGGTTAAGCGCTGAGACACCCAATGCAGTCACATTGCATTACACCGAAAAGACTCCGGAAGAAAACGACTGTTTTGTAATCACACTGGATGGAACTCAAGGACCAAACGGATCAGTAGTAGTTCTGAGCTTAACTAAGTACGGCGCCGTTTACTATCCGCAATTTGTGTATCTTGCGCATTTTGATGCAATGAAAGAATCAATGCTTGAGGCACTTTTACTGATAAAGAATTTGGACACAACGGTAGAAGATATCTTTAGTAAGGGCTGCGTTTTGTTTTAGAAGCTAGGGACAACCAAGCGAGGTAACTCGTAAGGCTGTCCCTTTTTGTACTGGTATAATAATCCTATGAACTTAATCCTCCTATCCGGCAACAGCATAATGAACAAAGGCTGGATTGAAGATGTTGAGTCAAAACTGCGAGATTCTTTTGAACATACCCAAATTCACTACTACAAACATTGGACAACAGGGGAAGAGTTGATAGATATGGACTATGAACTATCGCGACTTGTAGAGAAAATTGCTGATTCCAAAGATTATATTGTATTTGCAAAATCGGCCGGCACCCTGCTTACGCTAAGAGCAATCAAAGAAAACAAGATTCATCCTACTAAGTGCATTTTTACGGGTACCGCTGTAAATTGGGGGAGGGAACATAGTTATCCAGTAGATGATTGGATACAGAATTACTCGACTCCCACGCTTTTTATGCAAAAAGACCAAGATCCAGTGATAAGCTACAGGGACTTGTCTAAACTTCTTGTAGAACTTAATGTTCAGAATTATCAAATATATAAAGTCGCAGGCAACGATCATCACTACGAAAATTTGGATGAAATCATGCTACAAACCCAGAAATTTTGCGCTCTCACCTAGAGTATGTTACAATTCGCAAACTATGAGTTACAGTAAATGTTTGCCAAAACTTAAGATATTGGTCAATGAAACCTTTAAAGCAGGTGAAGTCATTGATCTTCCCATTATCATGTTTGAGGCAACTGCAAGTAACTAACTATTGTTAATCTTAAAGGCCTCTAAACGAGGCGTTTCTCTTTTGAATTAAAAAAATAAAAGTCTGGTTTAGAGCTCTTCAAAGCTTTGCAATATGCAAGCTAAATCATGCTGTGTAAGGAGTAGAGATGATCGTAAAGCTTGTTTACTTCACGATTCAATTGCTTGAAGGCATGGGGCTAGGCTCGTTTTTTCCAATTTATACGCCATGGCTTGAACTTCACGGGCTGAATTTCTTTAAGATGGGGTATGTGAATTTTATCTATCACATCGCATCCTCAATACTAGATCCATTTACAGGAGCGGTGGCTGACAAGATGGGTAAAAGAGCTACTTTTGTCTTGGGGCAATTCTTGTGGACTTGCACTCAATATATTTATGGTGTTAGCACGGGTATGGGTGGGTTTCTTACTGCAGAATGTGTAGCAGCGGTTGGAGGTTCTCTAAAAAGTGATGCGTTAGAGAGCTGGCTGCAGAATAGACTAGGCAATGAGGATTCAAAAAAGGTCATGAGCCAATCAAGAGTGCTGTTCACAGCAGGACAAATCTGCACTAGCATTTTGGCAGGATACATTTCAACTGAGTATGGGATGAAAACAGCTTGGCTTGTCTCAGGATCATGCTTTTTGGTAGCAACGGTGTTAGGGTTGATAGCGCTTTCTGTTGCAGGCTCGGATGTGGTAGGAAAGATTTACCGTGAAGAAAGTCTTTGGCTAACGCTGAAATATGCATTTAAGAACAAAGCTTTTATGCTAGCTGCACTTTCTATGGCAACATACAGTTTTGTGAGCAAACCTGTATT
>CAYNBT010000041.1:0-1698 GCA_964396025.1 uncultured Candidatus Saccharibacteria bacterium
GACTTGTGGAGGCATTTCCTTTGCTGCAAGAAGTAGAAATCCCCACAGAAGTGCCTGTGCAAGTTGCAAAGGTTGTGATCGAGGTGTACGGGTGGGAAAACTATGCGAAAACTCTGGCGGATTTTTGGTAAATGTGTGACTGCTGTGAAACAATGAAGCCTCTTTGGTACAGAGTACAAAGAGGCTTTTTTTTGAGGTTTTTAGTTCTTTGGTTTGTTGTAGGTCAGAATTGCGCTTGTTCTGTTTGCGTGGTCAACTCGAATCAGTGGTCGCGGCCCCGCTTGTACCCATGCCTTTATCCACTCTCTTTCTCCATCTCTATCACCAGCATCAACTACGGAACCTGTGTAGTAATGAAAAGTACCATCGTTATGTGACCAAAATGCTGCAATCGTGGTTTTACCGGCATTTTCAAGATGGAAAACTTGAGTTTCTCCGGATTCTTGTAGCCCGAACGTTCCTTCAATCAATACGTGCGGTTGCGGTAAGAGCAACATATTCACCTCATTTGGGTTGTTAAATTTTGATTATTATAACATTTGGGGGTTTGTTGTGTGTATTTATATGGTGGACCAGAGGGGAATTGAACCCCCAAGATCAAGATGTCGATTCTGATCCATCCACCAGGATCTGGCCCACTCACTGCATTTTCACATTAGAATTAGGTTATTTATAGAGCTAGATCTCTAATAAACATAGAAATTTAAGGCACTTTGTAGATTGACACTGCATAGACAATTTGATAGATTATCGATGTCGATTCTGATTAAGTTTTTAGGACAAGATCAAGATAAAAAAACCACTAAATGTGGTTTTTTTGTTCTATACGCTGCATAGTAGCTGTAATACCCTGTATTCTTGCTTTTACTTCAAACTGTATCTAAAATTAAAGTGTGTTAAGAAAGCTACTATTTTTTACAATATTCCTTTTTGCAACTCTAAACACATACAATGTAGCTAGTGCTGTTGCATTAAACTCATACAAAATTTACTTATTTGAGAACGGAATTCGAGTAAAAGATTCTTCGGTTATATATGGCGAATACAATTATGATCCGGTATGCAGGAATGGGGTTTGTAACATTAGTTCTGCATATTCAACAGTTACTTTTTACAAAACAAGCAACGCAAACAACTTTAACTATGGAGATTGGATAGACAACTGGTACTTAACTCGTAAGGGTTGCGAGGGCTTTGTTACTCAAAAGACTGAAATACGTGATGCTATGGAAGAATGGAGGAACAGTGAGGAAGTTGAAGAAATACAAAAAAAAGTGGACGCTACCCCGGATTCCGCGGAAAGAAAGAAACTCTGGGATGCAGGCGCCCCTCAGCGAACAGCCTTTATGAAAAGCAAAGGCTTCTATTTTTATGATGATCCAAATTGCAACATCAAGTACTCTGAATACGAAGGCATATACTTACCGGAAGTTAAGAAGAGCGCGCTCTATACTACGTCAGTAACTATGCCCGTAAGAGCTGATGAGGAAGAGTGCGGATTTGTAGGATGTAAAGGCGGCATTGTCTACAACGTGGATCTTAAAACGGGACTTGTAACAGAAGCTAAAGAAGGGGCACTGGTGAGTAAGCTGCGATTTTTCATAGAAAGTTTGTTCGTGAGATTGTTGTCTTTTTAAGACATCTGGTGGGCAAGGAGGGACTTGAACCCTCACCCCTTACGGGACACGGTCCTAAGCC